>CAZZVY010000071.1:0-12956 GCA_964657585.1 uncultured Mucilaginibacter sp.
GGGTACAGGTTAATAAACAGTTGCAAAGCATCAATAGCCTTGCTGGTATTATCCTGATCAAGCGTAAAGTTGGGCGAGTCAAGGTAAAAACAATAAGCTGCCATAAAACGGCACTCCTCGGCCCGGGGGCTGCCCTGGTAATTTTCGGCAAAGTTCTTAAACTGGTAACGTGCTGATGTATAATCTTTTAATTTGTATTCTGTATAAGCATAATAGTAAAACAAATCTTCTGTGCCCTCACGTCCGCGATAACGTTGCGCTACGTCATCAAATAATTCCAAAGCCTTGGCATATTCCTTTTTATTGTATAAACGCATGGCTTCGGTATTTTTTTTGGCATAATCGTTACTTGCTTTCAGCTTCTCAAACTTGCTTTTACAGCTTACAAACCCCAGCACAAACGCAACGCACAGGCTAAAAAATACGAAACTTTGTTTTTTAAACATTTTACAAAGATAATGAATATTATAAATCGGACAATTTTTAATTTGACCGCTAATATATATGTATAAGGTACTGCATTATTTAATATAAATGTTTTTAACAACTTTTAACAATACTGTCGCCAAAATTCAGCATGTATTGTTATCAGCTTAATTGCATTTTACACTAAACTGTTTATTTATTTTAAGATAAATATCCTTAAGTCAGTCATATCTTAAACCATCGCCATCATTTCCTTTGCATTATAAATTGCAGCCACTTCAATATCATTGTTAAAATAAAACCAGGCTTCCTTTGTGGCCGGCTGGCTTTTAACAATATTTACTACGCTTTGCAGGTATTCGGCGGTGTAGGGTGATCGGTAAAGGTCTGGCACGCCATGGAAGCGGTAATATACTATGTTCGTATTCTGGATAATGGTGTCAGGCAGCAATGGGTGGCTCATGCCGCAAAAGGTAATACCGGCTTGTGAAAGGCGGTTATACACTGCATTATTCCACCAGCTGGCGTGCCTGAATTCCAGTACGTTATTAAACGCCGGACTAAGGTTGTTGATGATACGTTCCAGGCGCGCCTCGTCATAACTGAAGCTTGGCGGCAGCTGAAATAGTACCGGCCCAAGTTTGGTTTGCAAACCGTTATTTATGGTATCATAAAAACTGCTGAGCAGATCATGGCAATCGTTAAACTTTTTGTAATGAGTTATAGCCTGCGGCGCTTTTACGGCAAACCTGAAATTATCCGGGCTTTTTACGTTCCAGACCTGCAGAAATGAAAGCTGCGGGAACCGATAAAAAGTCACGTTTAATTCAATGGTGTTAAAGTGCTGGCAGTAAAAATCAAACCATTTTTTTACAGCTAATTTTTCGGGATAAAAACTACCCCGCCAGTGTTTGTAGTGAAAGCCTGAGCAACCAATACGCCATTCCATAATCTTTTCTTTTTTTTCAAAAAGGCCATATTGTAGGAATTGTTTTTTACATATTTGTATATGCACTTTTTATATCCGGCCTTTTTATTTGCCTTAACCAGTTTAGCTATACCTGTCATAGTGCACTTATTTAACTTTCGCCGGTATCAAAAAGTATATTTCAGTAATGTACAATTTTTAAAGGAGCTGCAGGAACAGCAGGCCTCGCGCCGTAATTTAAAAGAACGGCTGATACTGGCTGCACGTTTATTAGCCCTTCTTTTTTTAGTGCTGGCTTTCGCCAAGCCTTTTATACCACATAATCAGGTGGCCGGAGCGGTAGCTAAACAACAGATTGTAAGTATTTTTGTGGATAACTCATACTCCATGCAAACGCTGAGCAAGGAGGGCACGCTGTTGGATGAAGCCAAGCGGCATGCCAAAGAAATTGCAGGCACTTATGGCATAAATGACCGTTTTCAATTGCTGACCCAGGATTTTGAAGGCAAACACCAGCGTCTGCTGAGCCGCGATGAATTTAATGATGCGGTTGACGCAGTAAAGATTAGCCCTCAAAGCCGCAGTTTACAGCAGATCATTGACCGTCAGCAAAGTTTAATCAAAACGCAAACAGGTAGCGGGTTTATTTACATATTGTCTGATTTTCAAATTAATATGGGAAACCAGGCAGTAAAAACCGATTCAACCATCAGCCTGAACCTGGTACAACTTAAGGCTAATGAATTACCTAATGTGGCAGTTGATTCTGTTTGGTTATTAAGTGCGGTACACCGGCCAGACGAGAGCGAGAAGCTGGTTGTGCGCCTGCACAATTACGCCGATCAAAAAGCAGATAAAGTGCCGCTCAAACTTACGGTAAACACTTTGCAGAAAGCTTTAGGCAGTTTTAGCTTAGGCCCACGCACGATACAGAATGATACGCTGACCTTCTCAGGTTTACAGTCTGGATGGCAGCGGGGAGAACTTACCCTGCAGGATAACCCGATAACTTATGATAACCAGTTTTACTTCACCTTTAAGGTAGAAAACCAGTTGCCTGTATTGCTGATCAATGGCGGCACACCCAATCAATATCTGAAGGCTGCTTTTGCTACCGACAAATTTTTTGTGATAAATAACGCACAGGACGGCAATGTAGATTATGGTAGCCTGAATAATTATCCGTTGGTTATTTTAAGTGATATCAAAGCTATATCTGCCGGGTTAGCGCAGCAACTAAAAGTTTATGTCGGCAAAGGCGGCTCGCTTGTTGTATTTCAATCGCCGGATGAAGATGTAAAGACTTACCAGGCCTTATTACAGCCTATGAACGCTGCCTACCCCGAAAAGTTAATTACAGAAAATACTAAAGTTACAGCTATAAATGTGCAGAGCAAGGTGTTTAAAAGCGTTTTTGAACAACTGCCTGATAATCCTGACCTGCCGGTAGTTAAAAAATATTACCAGTTAAACACATCAAGCCACGGTATCAGCGAAAGTATAATGGCTTTACCCGGCAACCAGCCGTTTTTCGCTTCCTATAAAAACGGCCGCGGACAGGTGTATGTTTCTGCTGTACCGCTGGATGAAGGATATAGCAACCTGCCGCATCATGCTATGCTGCTGCCTGTTTTGTTCAGGATAAGCTTGTTGAGCGGCCATGACCAGCCGCTGTTTTACACACTGGGCCGCGATGAAACAATTGAAGCGCCCAACACCCAGTTAACTGATAAGCAGGTTTTAAAAATGTATAAAGGCAGCAATAGTATTATACCTGATGCGCGGCAGCAGGAGGGGGCCACAATATTATATGTATCCGACCAGTTAAAGGAAACCGGTAATTACGAGTTGAAAAAGCAGGATAGCTTGTTAAGCATAATTGCGTTTAATGATAATCGAAAAGAATCAGACCTTACTTACCTGAACGAAGCTGCGCTGAAAAAGCTGGCTCCAAAAGGCAATTTTATTAATGCTGCAACACCATCCCTGAAAAGCGAACTGAACGATATAAGTTTGGGCCTGCAGTTATGGAAACTTTGTATAATTTTGGCGCTGTTATTTGTAGCGGCAGAAATATTGCTGGTCAGGTTTTATAAAATTGACCGGGTACCTGCGGCTGTAACCGGATAATGCTTATCTTGCAAGCATAAAGCAGCATAAATGAATTTGCTTATTACATCAGCTACTATAATTGATCCTAATTCCCCATTTAATAAACAAACAGCTGATATTTTAATTGAAAAAGGCGTTATCACTAAAATTGCCACTGGTATCTCCGGCAATTACCCAATCTTCAACGGCAACGGCAAATATGTATGTCCTGGTTTTTTTGACCTGAACTGTAATATCGGCGAATTAGGTGAGGAAACTAAAGAAGACCTTCAAACAGGCACAAAAGCAGCTGCAGCCGGCGGTTATACAGGCCTGGCTCTAATGCCCAACGCTGCCCCGGTACACTCTAAAACCGAGGTAGAGTATTTGGTAAATAAAGCTAAAGATAACCTGGTTGATGTTTTTCCCTTAGGAAACATATCGCACAAACGTGAGGGTAAGGACCTGGCCGAAATGTATGATATGTATTTGAGCGGCGCCAAAGCATTTACCGATGGCAACCGCCCGGTGCAGGATGCCGGCCTGATGGAACGGGCATTATTATATACCCAGTGTTTCAATGCTATAGTTTTTTCCTATCCCGAAGACTTAGCTATAGCAGGAAAGGCTAAGGTACATGAAGGCGAAGTAAGTACGCGGTTAGGAATGAAAGGCATACCGTCACTGGCCGAGGAATTAATGATAGCCCGCGACCTTTACCTGGCCGAGTATACCGGATCGGTCATACATTTTAGCACGGTATCTACCCGGCGGTCTGTTGAGTTGATACGTGAAGCTAAAAAGAAAGGGCTAAAAGTAAGCTGTGATGTCGCAGCCCATCATTTAGTGCTGACTGATGAGGCTTTATCAGGCTTTGACAGCCAATATAAAGTAAAACCGCCCTTGCGTAACCAAAGCGATGTAAATGAATTAATTTCAGGCTTAAATGATAACACTATTGATGCCATAGTATCGCAACATACCCCTCACGAAGTAGAATTTAAGGAAGTTGAATTTGAAATAGCCCAATATGGTATCATTGGTTTGCAAACGGCATATTCATTAGCTTTAAAAGCGGGGTTGGGGATGGAAACCATTGTGCAGAAAATGGCCGTTAACCCACGAGCAATTTTAAATATCACAGTTCCGGAAATTAATGTAGGAAAGGTTGCAAATATGGTTGTATTGGATAATAACGCGACGTGGGATTTTAACAAACAAAATAATTTGTCCAGATCATATAATTCACCTTTTATGGGCCAAAACCTTACAGGTAAAGTATTGTTGACCTGTAACAATAACCAGGTATATAAATCTTAAGTAAAATGATCGACCCTAAAATACAGACTGCCATTGGCGAGTCGTTGAGTGCTTTTACAAAATACGGCAGTTTTAATGCAGTCCCTTACATCAATCAGCTGATAGCCGTGTTTTCAACCGATAAGCCTTTTATGGATAAGGTTGCTGATATGGATGTGGTATTTGATGACCAACCGGGGCTGGAAGCCCTGCGCGAAGTGTTTTTTGATCTGCTGATGATCAACTTCTTCAGCGCGGATGCTATTAAACTTGATGATGACTACCTGGAAAGCGACGAATGGGAAGCGATTGAGGAAAATACTTTAGACCGAGGCACAGAACTGCTGAACCTGGTGTTATATCTTACAGAATGTATTGACGAGGAAATTGAACCAGAACTGGAGGATTATCTGAAGGAATTTTTACTTGTTGACGATGATGAATTTCAGGATGAGTACAGCATATATGAACCGGTAATAGCAAACCAGATACTAATGGAAAGCCCGCTGGCTGAGATAAAGAGGACAGCACAGCAATTACCTGAAGATGCCGAGCTAAAGGATTTATTTTATCCGATGATGGCTTATTTCCAAAACACAGACCCATCTGATGAAACCAGGAACGCGGTTGCCGATAATGCCGTCGAAAAAGATTTTGATATGGCTATATATCAAATTTTAATTACCTTTAAATAAATCAAACAAACCAAACCATGGATAATCCTTTTGAGGCCCCTAAGCCAAACTCTACAAAAATAGCAACCAAGTGGGCATTAATATATGCTGGCACGGCTATTGTTTTTACACTGCTTTATCAGTATTTAAATATTGCGCAGGATTCGGCTGCACGATATATATCATTTGTCCCTTTCATTGCCTTTATGGTAATTGCACAAATCGAATACCGTACATTATTAGGGGGCACCTTAACTTATGGACAAGGGTTTTCCACAGGGTTTAGATATGCTTTATTTGGTGGTATAATTTTAGCCATATTTATGTACATCTATGTATCATACATATATCCGCAATTTATAACCCAATCTCTTGAAATGCAACGGAGCAAGCTGGAGGCCAGGGGAATGTCTGACGATCAGATAGAAAAAGCTATGTCCATGACCTCAAAAATGATGGGGCCCGTAATGGTGGCATTCAGCGCTGCGGTAGGTACTGCTATCATCGGTGCCATAATTGCATTAATAACTTCAGCAGTCGTAAAGAAAGAACCACAGCCTTTTGACCCGCAACCTTACCGTGACCCGGCAGTTTGAGATATTAATTTGGTTATTCTGCATGCGGTAAACTTTCTTGCAGGTTTTTTTTCTTTCGGCTTGTAAACATCCTTAATATATAAGGCTTGTTATCGTTTTCACCAATAACCGGGGGATATATTTTTTTTGCTATCCTGCTGCTTCCTATGCCAAAGAAAGCTACGATATACATGCTGTATAATGGGTTATCAATATAGTAGTTGCAGATTAAAAGCACTACTACCAATATTGGTATTATCGTCATAATTATTTTTACCATTCTCCATTTCAACACCACTTCTATACTTTCAGTCCGGTAACACAAACTGTTTTTGTTTTTAATAAGATACCTGATAAGAAAGGACTGGGCTAATTGTGAGGAGAAGAACACGATCAGATAAATATCAATTCCCCAGCCATATTCTGCTGAACCAGGGCGTGTAGAGCCGGTTATCAGCGTTACTGCAAATGGGAAAAGCGATACGAAAAAAAGGAATAACAAGTTTAACACCAGTAGTTTTATATTATAGTCTTTTAAAAAACTGAAAATTTTGAGATGGCTTACCCAAAAGCGCGCAACCAGAAAAAATGTTAAGGCGTAACCAATAAATTTAAGTATAAGCTCTTTAAAAGCATGGTGCAGCTCGTTTACCTTTCCTGCTTCGCGCAAGTCTTCTGGTATCTTAAGATCAATTACCATTATAGTGATAATGATAGCAAAAACAGCATCGCTAAACAGGATCACCCGTTCCAGTTGAAACTCCTTTTTTAATTCCTGTTCTTCGGTACTTATCATAAGTTAAGTATTTAATTGTTTTTAGCAAGGGTCATGGTGTAGCTATCGGCATCGGCTATAGCCTGGTAAAAATCAACCAGGTCCTGATAGCTGTCTTTACTGTAAGTGCCATCGTTAACCAGCAAATGCCGCTGATATGTTAAATGCTGCCCATCCAACTGCATATGCACAGTAAATTTTCCAAAGGGTTTGGTAAATGATTTATTCAGTAATACCTTATCAGGATGATACCCTGGCGGCAACTGATAACTGATCTCGTCATCTTCGCTGTAGCCGCGGTTAATATAAACATCAGTTGTGCGGTTTCGTATTTCATCAGGCGCGTGTCGTATACGGTTGGCCAGGTTTACCTTAAAGTAATATTTATCCGTATTTAGTGCAGCAAAATCGTGTGCGGTAAGCTTAATACTTTCAGTAGTTAAGGCACCGGCATTTTTAGCAGGCGTAAGCGTGAGTCTGGTTACATCAAGGTTGTTGATTGGATAAACCCGTTTAATATATTTTAACTGTTCGGTAAGTGATTCATCAATTACGCCGTAACGTTCGTCATAATCCGTACCACCAAATGTAGTTACCATCTCGCCATCAAGGCTGCCGCTTTTATCAATTATAAAATTGCCCCGGCGTTTGGTTAAATTTGTTTCGGCAGGGTAACGCGGCGTATGCATTAGTTTCCCCCCGTCTGGGGTACAGGCTAAAACCACCCGGTCGTCGGTAAAGTCGCCTAAAAAGCCAAACGGTATCTTTTGGCTGGTGCATTCCAGCCAGGTAGTATCATTTTTAAAGGGGATGCATAATATTACATGGTTGCCCTGGTCCATGCTGGCAAAATCTGGTATAAAGCTTTCCTTGCGCGATCCGCACTTAACCACGCAATACCATGATTCTATACCAGCGGTTTTAAGCAGGGCATGAGTATAGTTTACCAGAGCCTTGCAATCGCCATAACTTGTTTTGTCTACCTCCGAAGCCAAAAACGGCTGATAGCCACCTATACCTACCTGTATGCTTACATAGCGGGTTTTGCCCTGCATATATTCATATATCTTTCTGGCTTTTAATTTAGGGTCGGCTATGCCAGCGGTAAGTTCTTTAATATGGTTTGCTGTTTCTGCGGGGAGCTGATCGCGGTTAAGCAGCAACTTGTCATAAATCCACTTGCCTAATTCATGCCAGTTAGTGTAAGACCCGATTATGCCCTCATACATAAATTTTTCCGGTGCAATTTTTACAGATGTAAGGTACTGATTGGGGTTTGGGCTAAAAGGTTCTGTCTTTATAGCTTTCAAGTCGCTTATCTTCCATAAATAAACCTTTAAACCTTGCTGGTTACTGGTAATACTTGCCTTTTGCGGCGTGTTTGTTTCCTTGTAACTGATGTTAAAATCAGGCTTACTTATAAAAGAAAACGTACTTTCTTCCACGGCAACGCCAGTACCCGCATTAGGGTGCCAATCATACAGGTTTAATGTTTGTTTGGAGCGCACTTCGTACTCATACTCCACGGTATAAGGATAACTTGTAATAACTGGCTGGTAATGCTTTACCCTTGAATCTTCAAACAAGGAAGAATTGTCTGCCGCACTGGCATCTTCAAAGTCTTTTTCGGAGAACTTACCGGTTAGTTTACCCACGTCATTATAAACGCTGCCTTTAATATACCTTATGGTGTTGCTATTGTTATGCCATACAGCTATTTCTGCCTGCTCGTCACCATTCCTGTTTAAAACGGTTACCGCTTTTTTTATATGGTATATACAATTATCCAGCTCTTTAACTTCAATGCTTTCGCTGCTGTTACGTACTACAGCGCTTGCATAAGCCATTAGTTGTTTGGGTATCATCCCGGCATCATAAATTTGCTGGGCACTACCGCCCGTTTCAAGCAGGCAAAATATTATGATTAAATAAAAAGCCTTCATTTATTTTTGCGGATAGTAATCTCGGCAGTCTCTGCCTGTATAACCTTATTAAGCATTTCCTTAAGATAGGGGTATTCGCCGGGGGAATAAACCGATTTACTGAACTGTGTTAAGTTTGAGACCGATACACCATCAGCGTTGTTATTATAATTAACCAGGAAACGGCCGCCCTGGAGCGGCATGGCCAGAGCTACGTTTTGCGGAACGGTTTCTATACTATAATCTGCAGGCAGGTGCAGGGTTAACAAATATTTATCGTCAGACATTGCCCCCCTGTCAACCGGATAGCTGCGTTCTGCCAGCTTGAAAGGGTTTTCAGCCACGTGGTCAATAAAAAAAGGATTAAAACTATGGCGCGGGTTATCCATGTTACTAAAAGCATCTATTTCAATGTCATAGGTCTCTATCAAAGGCTTGTCTAAACTATCAATGTTCTTTATGTCAGATTTAGTTATTTTTATCTTTTTTAATTTATTATCATAATCGTCCACATACTCATCAATGGAGTTAAATTTTTTGATGGCCCTACGCCTGTTCAAGGCCTGGTACCCTGATGAATAGCGGGTAAGGTTGCCGGTCATCTTTCCATTTTCTTTTAAAGTTATATCTATGGCATAGGTAGTTGTCTGCTTTTCAGAGGCTACCATATCTATCCAATAGGATGGCTTGTCCATACTTATTACCCTTCCCTGATCGTTTATGCATTTCAGCGGCAGTAAACCAAACGGCAATAAAGGGTCGGTTGCATCCAGGAGGTAACTTTTATCTCCGATATTAGCTTTTGCAACTACATAGTTAAAATCCGATTCGACCGGATATAGTTTATTTACCACCCCATGGTCGCGCGTAGATAATAGTACCGCTTCGGTATTAATACCTGCTGAGCTAAGTGCCGCTACCAGGGTAAGGTTAATATCGGCCACGCTGCCGGAATGATTGTCAAATGCCTTTTTGATCCCGTCGTCGCTGCCTATACCATTAAACTCATTCCATTTAAAGCTTTTCTGGATAAAGGTATAAATGGCTTTTGCCCTGGCCAGTTCGTCGGTTATACCGGCCACTACTGTTTGCGTACGGTCTTTCATCAGGCTGCTTTTTTTTATCTGTACGCCAAAGTTATCGTCGTGTTTCAGGTCATTATCAACATCCTTCCACTCTTTGGTAACCTTTGTTTTGGCGCCGGTAAAAAGGTTGGTATAATCCGAAAGTTCAAAATAGATGGCCGACATAAAGTTTTTAGGCGATGTCATATATTCTTCGGGCACAAACGCTGGTATATTTGCCATGATGTAAGTGATCTTTGAGCAATCGCACTTAGCGCCGCCACCAGGCGAAAAGCACTCCCTTTCTACCTCAGCCGGGTTTTTAGTAAGTTTATATGGGCCACGCATAGATACATTGTAGTTATATACGGCCGGCAGGTGCGCCTCATACTCCGAATATATTTTAGGTATGCTTGCCTGGAACTCCCATTTATGGAAATTAAATAACAGCGGCGTTTCTAAATGATATTTGTACTCAATTACACAGCCTTTACGCAAGTTGGGCAGGGTAAACTTTACAATATCCCAGTAACGGTTTTCTTTTACATGAAAAATTTTTTGACGTTCAAGCTCCGATTTTTGCACCAAGCCATTATCATCCTTGTAATAGGTTACCGCTTCAACATCACTAACGTTTTCATAACGGTCGTTATCAATTTTATATATCGGTATTTCGATAGTACCCTCATTGAAAGCCTGGCTATCAAAAATCTTAATTTTAGCATGGTATTCAAACACCAACGGCGTGTGCTCTGCGCTGCTTAACCAGGCCTTGCCAAATTCTTTCAGTACAACAGCATGGGCAGATGTGTCCTTATCATACTGCTTCATTTCAATTTCGTCAATGCTGTATTTCCCAAATTCAAAATCCTGTGCCCATAAACTAAGGGGCAGTGCAAACATGGTTAAAATGAATAAAGTTCTTTTCATATATATTTAGGTGATATAGGTTATCGGGCTACAAGTTATTAATTTCATTAAAAAAAATGAAAAAATAAAAAACGGTATTATATTATACTTTTCCGACCTTTGTGGCACTACAATCTTATTAATGAAATTAAAATTAAAGAGGCCTCTTGCATTTTTTGATATAGAAGCTACCGGTATTAATATTGGTGTTGACCGCATAGTTGAACTTTCAGTAATAAAGCTTAACCCGGATGGCAGTGAGGATGTTAAAACCTGGCGCGTGAACCCCGGCATACCCATACCTTTGGAAGCCTCACTTATACATGATATTTACGATGAACACGTGGCTAACGAGCCCTTGTTTAAAACCATTGCAGCCGAAATTGCAGCCTTTATAAATGAAAGTGACCTGGCGGGATATAATTCAAATAAATTTGATATCCCGATACTGATGGAAGAATTTATACGTGCCGGGGTAGAGTTTGACCTGGATAACCGGCATTTTGTAGATGTACAGAATATATTTCATCAAATGGAGCAGCGGACTTTGAAGGCGGCCTACCGGTTTTATTGCCAGAAAGATATTTTAAAAGCACATTCTGCCGAGGCGGATACCCGGGCTACTATGGAAGTGTTGCTTGCGCAAATAGAAAAATATGAACTTACCGAATGGGAAGACAGGCAGGGCAAGCGCAGCATCCCGGTGGTAAACGATATTGAGGGGCTGCATAAATTTACAAATCTTAACCGTACGGTTGATTTTGCAGGGCGCATGGTATTTAACGACGATGGCGAAGAAGTGTTTAATTTTGGTAAGCACAAGGGCAAAAAGGTAGAGGATGTTTTTAACATTGAACCAAGCTATTACTCATGGATGATGCAGGGTGATTTTCCATTATATACCAAACGTAAGCTGGAAGCTATTTATAACCGCTGGAATGGCAAACGCCAGGCAGAACGCGCAGCTGCCCGGCCGCAACATTCGAAGCCTGCAGAGGTACCCGAAAAACAACAGGCAACAATACCGCCAATAGCTTCAAAGCAACAGCCATCGGCTTCCACAGTAAGCGATTTTAAAAATAATAATCCATCAAAAAATAATTATCAGCAAAAACCATTTAAGCGCGAAGAAAAAACGCCTGCCAAACCAGTAGATGATGATATGCTGGCTTTGCTAAAAGATAAATTTAAAAAAGGGTGATCCTGCTAAGCGGGATGGATTTTCTGGATTACTTATAATATACAGTTTAGCAGGCTGCAATTTAACATTTAAGCCTTTCTGTAGGCTGTAGCTTAATATTTTGTTTATATAACTGGTAGTAACCAACAACCATTGCAAATATTATCAATATGATTACCCAGGTATCCAATGGGCACATATTAGGGTCATAACCCGGATCGTCCGGATCGCCGCAAGGGGCAGGCCCCGGCCCTTGTGCAAAAAGGTTAGCAGAGGTTATTAATAAGCTTAACAATAGGATTAAAAACTTATTGGCTTTTTGCATTTTTTAGATCTTTACAAATTTACCTGACGCAACGGTTTGCCGGGTGCTATTATCAAAGAGCAAGATAGTGTAAATTCCCGGAACCAGCAATGAAACATCTTGTGTTCCGCTATTTTGTGTAAATGTTGAGAATTTTACCTGTGTCCCCATTGAATTAAAGACCCTTAAACTCACAGTCGAGCGTACATCCTGATTGAATTTAAATTGTATGGCATCGGTAGCCGGGTTAGGATATAAACTAAACGTACTTGATGAGTTATCAACAAATATAATGTTTGAATAGGTTACGGCATCATTAATATCAGATTGTTTTAGCTGGTAAAATATGCCTTTTGTAGCATATTTGTCGGTATAGCTATATTTTCCCGAACTGTCAGACTGTAAGGTGGCAATTGTATTAAATACTTTGCCATCGGAGCTGCTTTGTATTTCAAAAGTTGTAAAGGCGTATTCGTTACGCGTTGTCCAATTCAGTACATTTTTGTTAGTTGTACGCTGGCCGGTAAACGTAAGCAACTGGTAAGATGGTAAAACTTGTTTACGTATAACTATTTCAAACCGGCTGGTACCGTAAGTAGCTGCATTGTTTTTGTCAATAGTAAAGGTATAAGTGCCGGTAGTCCGCAGATTGACCGAGTCTTTAATAAAATGATCTATCAGCCAAACATCGTATGCAGTTGAAATATTGGTAATATCAACTTTTGAAAGCACAAATGTGCCCCCTACGTTGGCGTCAACCCCTAAAAAACATGAGGTTAATTGCTTATCTATGGGCTGCTTGCTAATGG
>CAZZVY010000072.1:0-12940 GCA_964657585.1 uncultured Mucilaginibacter sp.
AAAGCGGACCAGATTCCGGCTGTAAGGCATACAGACGGCACGGCCCGCATACAAACCATTAACCGCAGCCAGCACCCTAAATATTATGATCTGCTAAAGGCCTTTCAACGCAGAACAGGGGTGCCGGTACTTGTAAATACATCATTCAATACGCTCAGCAAGCCTATCGTTTGTTCCCCCCGCGATGCAATAGAATGCTTTTGGACCTCACCTTTCGATGCTTTAATTATTGGTTCTTTTTTGATTGAAAAAAATGGACACGGAGTTGACGGTAGTTATACCAACCTACAAGCGGCCGGCGCTATTGCATAAATGCCTGGAAGCGCTGAACTGCCAGTATTTTGCTAAGGAGAAGTTAGAAGTTATTGTGGTAAGCGATGGCCCCGACGCTGAGACCGAGAACCTGGTTAGCCAATGGCCCTGGGTTTGCTACATGGCAACCCCAGAAAAGAAAGGGCCGGCCGCTGCACGTAACTACGGATGGCTAAAGGCAAAAAGCAGCCTGATAGCCTTTACTGATGACGACTGCCTGCCCGACAAAAATTGGCTGCGGTCATTTTATGAAAGTGCCGCGCAGGAACCATTGTTAGCAATGACGGGGCAGACTATTGTGCCCATCACTAAAACGCCTACTGATTACGAGCGCAATATTGCCGGGTTACAAACAGCCGATTTTATTACCGCTAATTGCTGCTGTACCAGGCAGGCGTTATTGGCTACGGGTGGTTTTGACGAACAGTTTACCATGGCCTGGCGAGAAGACAGTGACCTTGAATTTAAACTTATCCGGGCAGGTATCCCTATACGTAAAATAGCGGCCGCTGTTGTAACACATCCTGTAAGGCAAGCAAGTTGGGGAATAAGCATTAAAGAACAACGCAAAACACTATACAATGCGTTGTTATATAAGAAGTTTCCCGACCTGTACAGGCTAAAGATACAGCCCAATCCTCCGCTGCTTTATTATGGAATTATAACGGCAATTTTGGTAATAGCAGTTGGTTTACTGATGAAGAATGAACTATTGCTTGTAAGCGGCACCCTGGTATGGCTGCTTTTATGGTTGCTTTTTACCTATAAACGTTTGCATAATACAAGCCGGGCCCCCCGCCATCTGGCAGAAATGTTGATTACTTCTTTCATTATTCCATTTATATCCATCTACTGGCAATGGTATGGCGCTATAAAATACCGTGTTTTATTTATATGAGGTTACCTGCTGATATCAAGAAGATCATTGTGTTCCGCGCATTGCAATTGGGTGATATGCTGTGCCATATCCCGGCTATGCGGGCTTTACGCAAAGCCTATCCCAATGCACATATCACATTAGCGGGCCTATCATGGGCCAAGTCATTTACAGAAAGGTTCAATTCTTATTTTGACGATTTTATCTGGTTTCCGGGTTATCCCGGGCTGCCGGAACAACATGTTGACCCTGTGATGTTTGCCGCATTCTTGAATAAGGTGCAAAGCCGGCATTTTGATCTTGCACTGCAAATGCAGGGCAACGGAACCATTGTTAACGCTATGGTAGAACTTTTTGAAGCCCATTATACGGCAGGTTTTTTTTTGCCAGGGGATTATACCCCCAATACTGATTACTTTTTGGCTTATCCGAATGAAGGATCTGAAATCAGCCGCCATCTTAAACTGATGGATTTCCTTGGGATCGATCTACAAGGTGATGAGCTGGAATTTCCGCTAACCCGGAAGGATCAGCAGGAGTATGATCTGTTGAAACTGATATTGCCCAAAAAAAGGTATGTCTGCATCCATCCCGGTTCACGCGGCTCCTGGCGGCAATGGCCAACCGGTAATTTTGCCGCCATTGCTGATTATGCAGTGAAATGCGGATATGAAGCAGTAATTACCGGTACTAAGGATGAGACAGATATTGTTACGCAGGTAATTTCACAAATGCGGTGCCCGGTAACTAATCTTGCGGGAAAGACAAGTTTAGGCGCAGTGGGTATTTTGATCAGGGATGCTTATGCATTGGTATCTAATTGTACAGGGGTATCACACCTGGCAGCAGCCTTTAAAACGCCAAGCATTGTTATCAGTATGGATGGTGAGCCTGAACGCTGGGGGCCGGTCAACAAAACTATTCATCACACTTTTAATTGGTTAGAAAAACCCGACTTTCAGTTAATAGCCGACCAGGCAGTTGCTTTATTAAAGGGTTAACATCAGCTGTGTGAAGTGTCAGCAATTCACTGACGGCTTGTGTAATATCATGCTCGTCCGGCAATGGTGTAAATGAAGTGTACAGGCTCCGGTTTACAAACCGGATGATCTCATTTTTACTTTGCAGGGCTTCAGCCGGTGTAAATGGCAATACCTTATGCGGCACCTGCCAGGGCGTGTGTTGCGGGTTGGTTAGCGCATATAGCACAACAACCGGAATACCAACCGCAGCGGCAATATGCACTGTACCAGTATTAACAGCAATTAATACCGGCGCCATGCTGATCAATGCAACCAGCTCATTCAAATTAAATAAACCTCCGGCTGCATAACTTTTATTGCCAATACCTTTTTGAATGATTTCAGTTAATTCTTTTTCAGCGGCTGAGCCCGTAATCAATAATTGTACGCCTAATTCGGTTATGAGCTTTTTACCGGCTTTTATCCAGTTTGCAGGAGGGTATTCCCGTTTCAATTCACTTACCCCTGGATGAATCAAAAGCCACGGCTTTTCAGTATCAACCCCAATACTTTTCAATTTAACGCCGATACCGTTTTTAAGGTCGTCATTTATGTTTAAACGTAATTTATTATCTGTTACCGCTGCCCCAACTGAAGCAACCAGGTCCAGATCGCGGATTACCTGGTGCTTAATTAATTGATAAGGTTCCGGGTCAGGCACCCAATCTGTCAATAATTGATAAGGGTTTTCCCTGCAATAGGCTAAGCGTTTGGGGATGCCGGCCAGGTAAGCCAGCATAACCGTTGGCAAGGGGTTTTGACTGTACACGGTAAAAATAACTGCCGCATCAAACCGCCGGGATTTAATCTGTGCAACCGTCTTGTTAAACAAGGCTTCATCCGGCGCTGCCGATGTTTTAACCCAGGGCAGGTCGGCAATCAGCACATCATCTACTTCTGGCATCAATTCGGCAATTTTTGCTGCCATGCTTGAGGTTAACACAGTGATCTGGCAGTTAAATGAAGTTTTTATAGCGCGCAGCGCCGGGCCTGTCATAATCAGGTCGCCCATGTTATCCGGGCGGATACATAGTATATTTTTACAGCCTTGCCAGTTGTTCTGCATCTGTATCTAAAATTTTTTCTGCTGCTTGGTCAATGCTGTTAACCGTTATGTGTGGATGCCGCATGTTATTGATTTTCCATTCGGTTTCATTGCCATTATTTATCAGCACACTTTTACAGCCTGCCCGGTTACCTGCTTCCACATCATTCAATATATCACCTACCATCCATGAAGAATGGAGATCGATGTTCAGTTCCTTTGCAGCTTTTAGCAGCAAACCGGGCGCCGGTTTACGGCAATCACATTCAATTGCCGTAGGTTGCACAATTCCGCCGGGGTGATGGGGACAATAGTAAAACCCGTTAAGCGTGATACCGGCCACGCCCAATAAATCAGCTAACCGCTGTTCAACTGCAATCAATTCCTCTTCTTTGAAGTATCCCTGCGCAACGCCGGATTGATTAGTAACCACAACTAATAGATAATCTGCCTTCTGCAATTTAAGCAATCCTGAAAGGCAATGGTTGCTTAATGCGATCAGATCAGGATTTACATTATAAGGCACATCAACAATCAATGTGCCGTCTTTATCAAGGAACACCGCCTTATTAAGCGCTTGCATTTAGCCTGCCCGCTTTATTAATCTGTTTTCCAGCGCAGCATCTATCAAGTGCAGGTAAAGTTTGCTTACTTTTTGAGCTACATGCCCCCATGTAAAGTACCTGTTTACCCGGTCTATAGCATTACGCCCCATAAGCATAAGCTGCTTTCTATCTTCCAGTAATTCCATTACTTTGTTAGCCAAAGCATGCGGATCATTCGGCGCTATCAATGCACCCGTTTCGCCGTCAACAACTGAATATTTTATGCCGCCAACATTGGCGCCAATTACTGGTGTGCCACAGGCCATGGCCTCTAACGGCGTTATGCCAAAAGGCTCGTACCACGGCGTGGTGATAAAAATATCAGCTGCCGAATAATAATATCTTAATTGCTCCCTTTGTTTACGCCCGGCAAAGTGTACCTGATTAAACACGCCATGTTCTTTTGCCAGTTGGCTAAGCCGTCTGGTTTCAGGGCATGTTATAGGGTCTGGATGCTCACTTTCGCCTCCAACTATCATTAACTTGACACCCTTTCCCCGCATAAGCCCTAAAGCTTTAACTACATTATCCACACCTTTGCGTGGCACCATACGCCCAAGTTGCAATATTAAAGGTTCGTTTAGCTGAAAGCCTAATTTCCTGCGTGCTTCTGATTTATCAACAGGGCTAAATTCTTCTTCACTAAACCCACAGGGTATAACTGTAATCTTTTCAGCTGGCACCTTATAATAATTAATAAGGTCATCCCTGTCCTGCGGGCATTCAGCTATTACACTATCGGCCATTGCGGCTACTTCACGTTCAATAAGTATGCGGTCAGCTGGAAATTTATCATTAGCTCCCTGATGTATTTTTCTGATATGGCCTAAGGCATGAAAAGTAATTGTATAAGGGATATCTAAAGCGGCTTTTATTTGTGCTGCCACCCAACCCGACATAAAAAAATTTGCATGGAGCAATTGATATTCCAAACCATGAGATGCAATATAGTCAAGCATATTATCCCTGAACTCAGGCATATAAGGCATCAGTTCTTCTTTAGGGATAACTGTCGCCGGCCCTGCCTTAATGTGTATTACGCGTATACCTGGTAACCAGTTAACCACAGGCAACTGTTCTATGTCTTCCATGCGTGTGTATATATCAACCTGATAATTTTCATTGGTTAAAAATCGGGCTAATTGGGCTACATACACATTTTGGCCGCCGGTATCTACGCCGCCCAGGTTAGCCAGCGGGGAAGCGTGTTCGCTAATAAAAGCAACGTGCCTGGTTAAATAAGTCATATGTATTATTCTGTAGTTAATAACAATTCGTGTTTATGAATCACGGCTGAAAAGAGCTGTTCCCATTGGTGGGCGAAGCGGCTGATATTGAATTTTTGAATTGCAGTTTCCCGGCCGGCTTCGCCTATCCGGCGGGCGTGTGCAGCATCGCCAAGCAGATTTTGCATCTGGTTGATAAGGTAAGCAACATCTGTATGTACATAACCGGAATGCCCGTTATCTATTACGGCGGCTAATTCAGTGGTGGCCAAACCAACAACCGGTAAGCCCATCATCATAGCCTCGCATACGGCCAAACCCAGACTGGTGTAGCGGATTGGATTAAAGAAGAACCGGTAACGGCTTATAAATTCAGGTAACTGGGGGTGCAGCACTTCGCCAAAGCCAAGCTCGCCGGTACCCATGCCAACCAGGTCGAGCGGAACATACTTCCGCACTTCCAAAAAAACATCAAGCCCCAGCAAGCGCCCGCGTGATGGCAGGTTATTAATAACTACAATACCTCTATTAAGCTCTCCGGAATAATTTACGTTAGGAGTAGTAACCCCGTGTTCAATTACCATGGTCGGCGTATCCCTGCAATCCCACATCAGTTTATTAAAATGGGTAACATGCACCAGGATAATTGCAGGGTCATTCACAATATGAACAGTATCGGTTGGATGCTGCCGAGGCGGGTCATGTTCCAGGTAAATTTTAGGCAGGCTGCGTTGTTCTGCAGATAGTATCTCAAACTGGTCTTTAAGATAATTTTGGTTAGTTTGAAAAAGAATTAGGTCAAACTTGTAATTTTTAACTTCATCGGCAGGTACTTCGATAATATTTGCACCAAACGGAAAGGTTTCTCCCCGGCCATAATAACCTTCCGTTTTATCCGGCCTTGTAGGAATGTAAATATCATAATTTCCCTGCGACAGGTAATAAAGGTAGCTTCCGTGAATATGCCAGGTAAAAATTTTATTTCGTTGCTGCATGATGTGTGTGGGCAACAAAGGCAAAAATGAAACCAATTTGTCAGAAGCGTTTATACTGGAAAGAAACGCTTCTGACGACCTGACAGAAGTGTTTAGATACCCCTACACGCTGTATACTAATCCAAACTATTAGGACAAAATATTTCTTATTTTGAAAAGTTGCTAATAGGGATTGTACTATAGGGTTAGTATGTTTCTTAACATGTATATAAACTTCTTATTTTGAAATTTATGCACATGTAACTTACTACAGATAATGGATGATTGAACTTTATAGCAGCTTAAATAAAGCAGATATAGTTATTAAAACACACGTGTTATATTAAATTTTTGCTTAATTAAAAGTATTCAGATTTTCTTTAAACTATAAAGCATTACGTCTGTTGATAATTGATAATGTAGGGTATGCTACTGTAAAGCATATCTAATAGTTGTTATGTATTTAATTAAAACAAAATAATGGAGCGTAGGGATTTTTTAACTCAAACAGGGACAGGACTGGCTGCTGCAACCATTTTAGGTAGCGTACCATCTATAGCGGCTGCCATTCCAACAACCGCAACTGACAAAAATATTGGAGATTTGATTACTATTAAGCTCCCTCCGCTTGAACAACCTACTGAAAAGGAGCAGGCAGTATCATCCATCGCTATGCCTAAAGATAAAAGGGTAGGCTATGCTATTGTGGGTTTAGGTAATTTATCGCTGGGACAAATATTGCCGGGTTTCGGCAGCAGCAAGTATGGCATGCCAGTAGCCCTTGTAAGCGGTGATGCAGATAAAGCTAAAAAAGTTGCCTTGCAATATGGTATCGACCCCAAGAACATTTACAATTATCAGAACTTTGACAACATTAAGAATAATCCTGAAATAGATGCCGTGTACATTGTACTGCCTAACAGTTTGCATGAGGAATATGTAGTAAGGGCGGCAAAAGCAGGCAAACATGTACTTTGCGAAAAGCCAATGGCTACCTCGGCCAAGGCCTGCCAGCACATGATTGATGCCTGTGAACAGGCAGGAAAAAAACTGATGATAGCTTACCGTATCCAGTACGAACCGCATAACCGCCTGGCTATGCAATGGGCACGCGGGAAAAAATTTGGCAATGTTAAATTTATCGAACTTCATAATTCTCAAAACATTGGCGATCCATCGCAATGGCGATTGCACAGATCGTTCTCGGGCGGCGGCTCTTTGCCTGATATTGGCTTATATTGCTTGAATACCGCACGCTTTTTATTAGGCGAGGAGCCGCATACGGTTTTGGCAAGTACGTTTAGCACCCCGGGCGATGAGCGGTTTAAAGAAGTAGAAGAAACAGTGCTATGGCAAATGCACTTTCCGGGTGGTGCAATGGTGAACGCCTCTGCAAGTTATGGCGTACATCAGTCAAGGCGTTACCGCTGTTATGCCGATAAAGGTGGCTATTTCGGGCTTGACCCTGCTTTTGAGTATCAACGATTGCAAATGGATGGGTCATACGCCGATGGAAAGCAAGAAGTAAAATTATTTCCCTCGATAAAAGAAGTGCAGCAGTTTGCCTTGGAGATAGATCACTTTGCTCAATGTATCCTGGAAAATAAGCGGCCGTATACTCCCGGGGAAGAAGGTTTGCAGGATCAGAAAATTATGGAAGCTATATATGAATCTGCACGCACTGGTAAGCCGGTGAAATTAGGTATGATCACTACTTTAGATACCTTTCGCGGTACCCCGCCGCAAGAGGAAGCCTGAGCCCATATACAAATATCCCAGCACCGGTAATTAACAAAGAGAATAAAAATGAAATTTATAGAAATTTGGGGCCTGGTTGCGGGGATATTTACATCATCCTCAGTGCTCCCGCAGATCATCAAAACAATTAAGGAGAAAAAAGCCGAGCAGGTATCGCCCTTTATGTTTGCAGTAATGATGACAGGTAATGCCATGTGGATATATTATGGAATATATAAAGGTGATATTGCCATTATATCTACCAATATATTGGCTATAAGCCTGTGTGTATTTATGCTGATATTGCATTTTAAATACGAATAAACTAACTGAACCTGTTAAACCGTAAGAATTAGTAAGGGTGATTTAGCATGGATTTATTTAATCAATTAAATGGCAAAACGGTGGTTATTACCGGTGCATCCAGCGGCGCAGGGCGTACAGCCGCATTGGAATTTGCCAAATATGGTACTATGCTGGTTTTGGCCGCACGCAACGAGGTGGCCCTCTATGGTATAGCTAATGAATGCCGTGAACAAGGTGCAGAAGTATTGGTAATACCAACTGATGTTACTGATGCCAAGGCAGTGATAAGGCTGGCTAACACGGCTAACGACTGGCAGGGCAAACTTGATGTTTGGGTTAATAATGCAGGCGTATTGGCAGCAGGTGATTTTGATAAAACACCAATGGCTGTGCATAAACAAGTAATAGAAACTAATTTACTGGGTTATATGAATGGTGCCCATGCAGTGCTGCCAATATTTAAAGCTCAAGGCTATGGGATACTTATTAACAATATTTCAGTCGGAGGCTTTTTGCCCGTGCCTTATGGCGCTGGTTATACTGCCAGTAAATTTGCTCTGCGCGGTTTTTCGGAGGCATTAAAGGCCGAGCTAACTGTTTGGAAACAGATTAATGTGTGTGACCTGTTCCCGGCTTTTCTGGATACGCCGGGCATATTACATGCCGGCAATTATACCGGTAAGGTACTTAAACCGGCCTCGCCGGTGTATGATCCGGTTAGGCTGGCAAAAGCTACGGTTAATGTAGCCGCAAACCCAGTATCCAACACATACGTAGGCAGCGCCTCGTTATTGCTTAAAGCAGGCCATGCATTGTTCCCCCAACTTATGGCCAATATAACTGGCGTAGTTATGCGGCGGTATTTTAAAATAGCTGACCCTATCCCACTCACTGATGGTAATTTATTCACTACTGCGGAGTATGGAATGAGTAGCTACGGCGGCTTTGGTTTGCCGGGTGCGCCTAAAGCTTACCGTAACTATATTGCCGGTGTATTGGTAGCGGGTTTGGCTTTGGGGTTTGCGTTATACAACCGGCGTAAATAACCCGGTCGCAGTCTATCATAAAAACACGGGCTTATCAAGTTTCATGGCTATCCGGTATGCCGCATTCATTAACCCTACATGGCTATAGGCTTGTGGAAAATTACCCCATTGACTGCCGGTTTTTTCATCAACATCCTCACTGAAAAGTAACAGGTGGTTACAATATTTTAACAGGCTCTCAAATTCCTTCACTGCTTCATCCAATCTGCCTACGCAAGCTAATGCTTCCACATACCAAAACGCACATATTAAAAATGTTGTAGCAGGCTTACCGAAATCATCTGCATGCAGGTAACGGTAAAACAATCCGTTTTCGGTTTTCAATTCTTTTTCAACCGCAGCCAGGTGGTCTTTAGCTTTTTGCGAACCAGGGTCAACGTAATTCATCATAATCAGTTGCAGGGTGCTTGCATCAAGGTAAGGGCTGCCAACTGCATGTGTATAAACTTTTTTAACCGGGTCATAACAGCTCTCAATATGGGCGGCGGCACGTTGCATTAATTGATTTGCCCGGTTTTGTAATTGCTGGTTACCGATAGCGTTAGCCATTTTTAAGGCAGCTTTACAACCGGCCCATTGAAAAAGGTTAGTATAACAATGAATATTAGCCATGTTCCTGAATTCCCAAATGCCAGCATCTTTTTCATCAATAGTGCGCTCTATTTTGTTAAGGATGGTATTGATCCATTTATCTGAATCTTTACGTTCGCTGAAGATGAAGCGATGATCGGTATATAAAGGAAGCAATGATGTCATTACTTGTCCGTAAATGTCATTCTGTATATGCTCATATGCCTGGTTGCCAACACGTACCGGGCCATTGCCCTGGTAGCCCGATAGGTTATCCATAATATTTTCATATAGTTTTTTTTCGCCGGTTACGCCATACAACGGCTGGTAACGAAAGCCATCACCCTCTGAAAATGAAATATCAGTTATATAGCTAAAATACCGCTCCATTTCTTCAAAATGCCCGATGTGGTTTAGTGCGGTAAGTACATAATAAGTATCACGCAGCCAGCAATATCTGTAATCCCAGTTACGGCCGCTGCCGGGTGTTTCGGGCAAACTTGTAGTACTGGCGGCAATAATTGCACCGGTATCTTCATACTGATGAATTTTTAAAACCAGTGCTGAGCGGATGACGTATTGCTGGAAAAAGCCGGCAATTGATGAGTGTTTGATCCATATCCGCCAGTAATTAACTGTTTCACGCAAAAATTCTTCAGCAGTGCTTATTAATGGCGCTTCCAGCAGGTTTCCGTAAGTTAATACCAGGTACTTTGTTTCATTTAATGAAAAATATTTTTCTTCGAGCAAATAATTTACCGGGATATTAGTGGTAACCCGGATACGTTCTTCAGCGCCTGAAAATTCAATATGATTGCTCCCGATAAGCCGTTCCTGTTTTATTTTACCGTAATCCCAAACAGGCTGACATTTTACCTTTATCCTCGGAGTGCCTTCTAATACCTCAATTTTACGTATCAGCATCAGCGGTTTAAAATATCTGCCATGTTGCAAAAAGCGTGGTGCCGCGTCAGTTATCCGGTATTTACCGGTATCGCAAGTAACTTCCGTACGTATCACATTGGTGTTTTCCAAATAATATTGTTCTGTATCAAACTTGCCCTCGGGTTTTACAGAGAACTCGCCGCCTTTTTCTGTGTCCAGCAAACCGCCAAAGATAAAAGAACTGTCAAACCTGGGCCAGCAAAGCCAGTCGACATTGGTGTTCTTATTAATATGGGCCAAAAAAGCGCAGTTACCAATTAAGCCGGTTTGGTAGGTATGTTTCTCCATAAGCAATCAATGAGGGTTATAACAACAGGTTACCGGTTTTGTTAGCCAGCGGCAATTGTTTACAGATGGCTGATGAGTATAACAATAAGATCTTTAAAAATACTTATCTACAGTAATCCCATAAGTAAATATCAGGTTGTCGCTCTGTGTGATATTCATCTTGTTGTAATTGAGCGAAGTTGTAAGCACAAGCCACTTCCGCAGCTTAAAACCAAGTGTTGTAACTGAACGAATAATATAGTCCTGACGGTTAGAAAAGGCGCTTTGTAAATAGTTACTGCAATCAAGCGTGAAAAGTTCCGCCGAGGCTAAGTGGAACTGTAACCGCAAAGAATTGCGATAGGTATGATAAATGTCATTGGCCAAAAGGTCGCTTTGATCAAAGAGTACACCATCGCTCAGGTTAACATAAATGTTTTTACGGTCAACAAAACTATAGGCAATACCGACGCCAGCCAGTAACTGGTTATTTATTTTTAACGAGTAACTGGTATTATAGTTAACCAGGCCCCAATAATAAAAGTGGGGAAATGTTTTATAAAGATTAAAGTTTACTGTGGAAGAAAAATCATTATTGGTAAGCAAACTATTTTGTTTACCATACACCCAATTAGTGGCCGAATTTAAAATAAAGCTTTTTTGTTTTACAGCAAAGTTAAGTACGTTATTGAGCAGGTAAGCCTTGCTATCATCTGTATGGTTAATGGAACCTGTTGATGACAGGTTTAAATGGTAATGCGTAGTATCATTAAATTGCGCCCATCCCTTGTTTGCTGCAATAACTAAAGATAACGTTATCAGAATAAATGGTTTCATTAAGGTTATTACACCCGGAAAAAAGAAAGGTTTGTGGGAGATTTATATCCTTTTGGCAGTTTTATTATGTAATAGACCGCAGTATGCAGTTAATCTGTATTAAACCAACTTGCGGATACTTAACAATCAGCCAATATCCAAATATCAGGGATGATTTTTAAAGATGTATTTATTCCAGATATAAGCGCTCATTGGCCTGAGGTGCATGCCGGCATAAATTGGATGAGATCCGCTGTCGGTGTAAAATTCAATACCTTCGCCGCCTTTGTAATACCATAGTTTTCCGATAGATGCCTCGGTAATAGTATCTGGTTGTTCAACTCGCCTGAAATGGAACAGCCTGACAGTATCTAAGGCAACCACCATAGTATCATGATGTTTCTGATCGCATGAAACCGGCTGAAATTGATAACCCGTCCAGTACATGCATTTCTGATCTCCTATCGGTACAGCTTTAAAAGAAGTTATAAGTGGTTTACGATGTAAGCTTATATAAATGCTTATGCTCAAAATAACTGCAATTATTAAAAATATAATGATGTTAGCTGGATTTAAAAACCATGCTCTCTTAATTTTTGTGTTAATAGGCTCATTTAACAGCTGGTTAATAACCTTTTCATTAATTGCTTTTTCTTTTATTCTGTCATCATCCTTATCAACTACCGTCCCGAAATCCTGTTGCAAGGTCGTGTCCTCGGGTAAGCTTATCAATCTACCTTCTATTTCTTTATGGTGGTTACTTATCTTATCAGGTGCAGGTTTAGGGTTAAACTGGTATGGCCGGGGTTCAAAGTTTATCAAAAAAGCCAACAGTTCAATGTTTTTATCATCAGTATCGTTAGTTATCCCCTTTAAAAAGTTATCCAGCGGCTTAAACTTATCGGCATCGAACTTTCTGATGGTCTGCATATAAGCAGTGATGTCTTTCCGTTGCCCGAAGAACATTCTTAGCGTATTTTCATCTTTTTTCAAATATCGCTCGTTAACAGCTGCCAGGCATTCAGCCCGGAGTTTAGCAGGTGTCGGACGTAATAAATTAAGTGAAAATTTATTAGCATCCCGCTTTTGCTTATACGCAGAAACCACTTGTGCTTTGTAATCAGCAAACATTTAAAAAAGATTTAAAGTAAATCTAATTCATTTTTCGGAATCCTGCCGGAATTATCGGAAT
>CAZZVY010000073.1:0-12779 GCA_964657585.1 uncultured Mucilaginibacter sp.
AACCTAAATTAAGCGCAACCGCGTCAGACAAGCGGAATTTAACACCCGCGCCAACCGGTACCACAAATTCTTTTACATAGTGTTTGGTACCATCTGCATTAAGATACCCTGGATTTGTTACACCGGTTTCAGTATAAGTTTGAGGATTGTAAATGCTTAAACCAGCACCGCCAGAAATGTAAAAGTTAACTGAATTTTTACGGCGCAGGTAATCAATAGTAGCAACGTTTACAACACCGCTGATAGTTCCCTGCCAGTAATTGGTTGAAAAACTACCGATGTGGGTAGTGCCATCTATTATGGTGCCTGCTTGTGAACCTTTTACTTTACCGCCGTTTAAATCAAGTTGTAAACCAAATGAATGAGCTAACTGATCTTTAACTGATAAACCGTAGCCTAATGAAACTACGTTGCTGTTAAAATCGCTGCTTCCGCCTGTTGCTAAATGTACAGAAGTTGCGCCTCCGTTTACACCTATGCTCCAGGTATTGTACTGCCCTCTGCCGCCAAATACCTTGGCGGTTTTACTGGTGTCTGTTTGGGCTTTCGCTGCCACTACACCCATCAGGGCGACAAATGACAAAGCGACTGTTTTTTTTAATGTAGAATAGTTCATAGTTTTTAAGATTAACGATTAATTGTGATTTTTTTCAAAATTAGTAATTATGTTTGAAATTCATTACCAAACTCCGTTCCAATTTTTCATATCATGACTACAAATAAATACAAAAAAAGTTTGGTATCAATCAAAATCATATATAATAATGAAATATCTGCCTATTAGTAATGATTTATTTACTTTAAATAGAAAAAATTTCGTTTGCAGGATGAATAGTAACTCATTAGCTATTTTTAATGCGAATGATGAATGTATAAGAAGTGGCGATCAAAACTTTGCTTTTAAGCAAAATGCTGACTTTTTTTACCTCACAGGCATAGATCAGGAACAAAGTATCTTGCTTTTATTCCCTGATTGTCCTAATACATTATACAGAGAAGTACTTTTTTTAAGACAAACCAATGAGCATATTGCAGTTTGGGAAGGACATAAGTATACCAAAGAGGAGGCAAAGTCGGTTTCAGGGATAACAACAATTTATTGGCTGAACGATTTTGAAGGTATTTTACATAGTATTATTCATTACGCTGATAATATTTATATAAATACCAATGAGAACGACCGATACACACATACAGTACCCTACCGCGACCTTAGGTTTTTAAACGACCTGCGGGCTAAGTATCCGCTGCATCATTACGAACGTGCAGCGCCGATAATGCGTGAATTAAGAGCTATCAAATCGGCGGTTGAGATAGCACTGACCAAAAAAGCATGCAATATTACCCGTGATGCTTTTATACGTTTGCTGAAATTTATTAAACCCGGCGTTGCCGAATATGAGATAGAGGCCGAAATAATTCATGAATTTATAAGGCAGCGGGCCACAGGACATGCTTACAGCCCCATTATTGCATCGGGGACAAATGCTAACATTTTACACTATATTGATAACAACCAGGTTTGTAAAGACGGTGATGTGATACTTTTTGATTTCGCGGCCGAGTATGCTAACTATAACGCTGATATGAGCAGGTCTGTACCAGTTAATGGCCGCTTTACTAAACGACAGCGCGATATATATGATGCTGTACTACGGGTGATGCGTGCTGCCACACAAATGCTGGTAGCCGGCACAATCTGGAACGAGTACCATGATGAAGTAGGTAGAATTATGACCGGCGAATTAATTGGCCTGGGTTTGCTGACCAAATACGAGGTAGAAAAGCAAGACCCTAAAATGCCCGTCTATAAAAAATACTTTATGCACGGCACATCGCATCACCTGGGTATTGACGTGCATGATTTTGCAGGACGATACACACCATTTGCAGCCGGGAACATTCTTACCTGCGAGCCGGGTATTTATATACCCGCCGAAGGCTTGGGCATCCGTTTGGAAAATAATATCCTGATCACAACAGACGGCAATATCGATCTGATGGCGGATATTCCGATCGAGGCGCAGGAAATTGAAGATATAATGAATAGTTAGTAAAAGCTTAAAGCACAAAGATCGGGCAAAAAGCATTTTGCGTTGGTGTTTCAGCTTTTTGCTATGAACTCATACAAATTAAATCCTGGTTTTACCACTTCATAAGCAATAGCTTGCTGAAGCTTTTTTTTATCAACATCGGCCATCCGCTTATTACAGATCAACTGGTAGGCTTTTTCGGCTAATAAAAAGGCTTTTCTGGTATTGGGTATCTTTAACTGTTTAATATATGCTGCAATTTCGGGTATGCCCTGGTTTTGAGTAGCCGCAGCCTTATATATAGGTGTAACAGGTTTTTTTTGATAAAGAAGTTTTTTAAGCGTGTTATAATATATATCAGCGCCGTCCCGGTCGGCTTTATTAATTATAAAGGCATCGGCAATTTCCATTATGCCCGATTTTATGCTTTGTATCTCATCGCCGCTTTCTGGCACCAACACTAATAAGGTAACATCAGCCAAACCAGCTATTTCAATTTCAGACTGGCCTACGCCTACTGTTTCAACAATAATATAATCAAAGCCTGCGGCACGCAATACATCAGTCATCTCAATGGTTTTTGCCGACAACCCGCCCAGGGAGCCGCGTGTAGCCAGTGACCGGATAAAAACATCAGGACGATTATAATGAGCCGCCATTCGTATCCGGTCGCCCAGCAGCGAGCCAAAATTAAAGGGCGATGTAGGGTCAACAGCCAGTACAGCTATTTTTTTGCCATTGCAGCATAATTCTGTTATCAGCGCATTTACCAGGGTGCTTTTACCTGCCCCCGGCGGGCCGGTTATACCAATAACCGGAGCTTCATTATTTATTATTAAAGATCGCAGCAATGAATCAGCACCAGGCAAATCGTTCTCCACCACTGTAATCGCACGGGCCACAGTACGGAAATCATTAGCATCAGGGTATAAAAGGCCAGCGTAGGAGGACATATGCGAAAGTAGCAAATATGCCTATAACTTTTTAGCCGATAGTTACAGTGTGATACAAGCAGTAAGTTGCACTTGGAAAGTAATTATATGTGTGGCTCAAAGAATTTAATAATGATGCCAGACTAAAACGGATAGCCTATAGCCAAATTAAATACCCCGTTCCTTGAATCAAATTTAAAGCGTTGGCCTGTTTGCAGCCAGGGCTGCAAAACCGGGAAACCAAAATCTGTACGCAGCACAAGTACTGTTACATCAAAACGTAAACCAAAACCTACGTCGGCAGCGATCTGGCTTAAGAAATTTTTGCCGAAAGCTGCACCCTGAAGATCGTTATGGGGTTTTATATCCCATATATTGCCTGCATCAACAAATAAAGCGCCGCGCACAATACTGAAAAGCTTTGGCCGGTATTCCACATTAGCTTCCAGTTTAATATCACCAGACTCATCGGGCAAAAAACTGGTGCCGCTGGTTTGCTGAGCGGAGGGCTGGTAGACTCCCGGGCCGATGGAACGTGCCCTGAACCCTCTTAAACTATTGGTACCGCCAATAAAATACTGCTGACTGTAAGGCATAAAGGTAGAATTACCGAATGGTATACCAACACCGGCAAAAGCACGCATGGCAATCATACTTACCGCGCCGGTTTTATGATAAAACCTTATCTCATTGTCTAACTTTACAAATTGATCGAAAGGTGTACCTAAGAGTCTTTTCACTTTACCAGCCAGAGTATCAGCGCCAGTAGCCAAACCGGCAATTAACGCCGATGTACTTATCTTACCGTTATAATATATGGTATTGGTACGGTAATCTTCTGTGGTATTAGTGTAAGTGTAGCTGTATGACGGGCCAAATGTTAGTTGGTTATCAATTACATGTTTAAATGTAGGATTACCAGTGCTGTTTATAGTGTCTTTATAACGTTGAGAAACATTTGCAGCATTTACATAGGTGATATTAGTTAGATTCAACTCATGTGAACGATGCTCATTTTCCCGCCATTGATAGCCAAATGAAAGACTGTAGGAATTAAGCGAATATAGTTGTGTGCGATTAGTTAATGCATACTGCAGGGTTAAAGCAGTATGCGGTACGTAAGCGCTGCTGTTGGTAAAATTGAACGGGCTGATGAAACGCGGCCATGATAAACTTGTATTTATACCGGTCTGATAAACATTTAGACCGCTGTTTTGCCCGGATACCTGCACATCGGTACTACCGAACAGGGATACAGTCAGTAATTCGGCGCCTTTAAAGGCATTGCGGTTGCGCCAGCTTACATTTACCTGGGTGCCGGTAAAATTGGCTGACGTTGTCCGTGTTTCTATTTCAAACTGTAATGATTTACGCTGGTAGGGAGTTAAAAAATAAAATATGTTAAGCTTTGGCGTATCCGGAGTTGATACATCTTCAAAACGGTTCTTTACAAACTTAAAAGGCCCTAATTCCACAAACCGGTTAAGGGCTTTATTGTGTTCGGTGCGGCTATATACGCTGCCCTTTTGAAATTGTACGGTTTGCTTAAAAACAAAGTCTCGCACATATTCTTTTTTCTGCACTACAAAATAGTTGCGGTAAGGGTGCGCCTTATCCAGCATCAGCGAGGTATCCTTTAAAGTATAATTAGGGTAAATATAAATGTTATTGATGTCGTATATTTTTCTGGCCCTGTCGGCTGTCTCGCCTTTTATCTCTATAGTTACATCTACCTGGTGGTTAGCAATAGGTGTGTCAATACGCATAATCAGGTCTTCAGGTGCAAAATAATAAAATCCTTCTTCCTTTAGCTTGGCATCGATACGGATGCGCTCGCCTTTAATAATATCCAGGTTATAGTTATTGCCCGATTTTAATAAGGTTTGTTTGGATGTACCTGCAACTGCTGTATCTAAACTGGTTTTACCATTCGGAAATTTAATATTGCGGATACTGTATGATGGCCCGGGCTGCACATTAAATACAGCTTTGGCTATCCTGCCTTTGCTTGTGGTATCGCCGCTGGCCTGCGCCTGAAAAAAACCTTCGTTTTGCAGGCGGTTTTGCATAATGTTACTATTATTTTCCAGATCAACCGAACTGATTAACACTGGCGGTTCGCCCATTTTGCTTAATAACTTCTGAATAAAATTACGGCGTGTGTGTGTTTTATTATATATCCACAGTTTGTAGCGTAACCCTAATATTTTAGCGTTGGGCTTTGGCCGCACAAGTCCATCCATTTCCCCACTAATAAACTTAACATCGCTTTTAGTGATCTCTGACGGGTCGACCTTGATAATATTGCCATCATACAATTTTTGATTGCCTACCAGGTACTTGGTGTTATTGCACGCACTTAAAATAACGGCGATGAAAAGTAAATGTATAAGCCTTTTATCCATTTTAATTTGATGTTACAGACGTAACCTGTTCATTTTGATCCTGATCTTCCTGTTGATTATCCATCAACGTTTGCTTGTCCTCATCTTCGTTCCCGGTTGTAGGAGGTGTTTGCTGTTGTTGCTTATCCTGTTGTTCCTGGGCTTGTTTATCTTTTTCCTTCTGCTTTTCCTTGTCTGCCTTTTTCTGCTCTTTCTGCTGCTCGTCGTACTTCTTCTGGTCAGCTTTTTCCTGGGCGGTCTTTTTGCGGAATAACTGACTAAACCGGTTATAATCCACTGTAAGCGTAAATGCCACACCGGTCTCAATCACCTCGCCCTGTATAACAATATATTCATCTTTACGGTAAGCGCGCAGCATATACCGGCCATCCTTACTTAGCTTATAATTGGCGGATACGTTGCCTGCAATATTAGTGGCTTTCTGCCCCGGCTGGTTCTGGCCTTCCAGGTTAAAATTGTTGCCTACCGTAACCGTTAAACGGTCGTTAAGGAACTGTTTGGATAACCCTACATTCAAATCCGTTCGGTTTTGTGCCGTACCTGATGAATAATCTTCGCCCGATTGCAGGTCGAAACTCAGCGCTACGCCGCCTACCAGGTCGCCGGCCAGCTTATTTAATTGATCTGACAATAAACTGCTCACGCTATTGCGAATGGCGCCGTTGATGCCTGAACTACCGCCCTGACTTTGCAGGGGGTTATCGCCAATAAAGTGGCCCAGCACTAATACGCCCAATACCTGTTTATTAAGTTCGTTAGGATCTTGCCGCACCTGGGATAACCTGCTATCGACAGTTGAAACCACGTCAGGCGATACGGTTAAATTACTATCAGGCAATATAATATCAAAGCTTATCTGAGGTGTAAGCAGCTGCCCCTTTAAATTAAGGTTTACGTTAAACGGCAGCTTTTGCTTGTACATGGTCCGTTGGGTTTCGTCACCGGTCAGTTGTTGGTCAACCAGGTCAATAGGCGGCACCTTGGCTATGTAAACTGCAGTAAGGTCTATATTGGCGCTTGTAGGGTCACCGGTCCAGGTAATGGTACTTCCGTTCTTAAAATCAAACCGGCGCTGTACGGTAGCATACGCCAGGTTGTATGATCCCTGATTAACGGTGTAAGTACCGGTAAGGTTAATCTTTCCGCTCGGGTCAATACCAGCGTTTAACTGAGCATCTCCCTTAATATGCACCACATCGCCGTTGCGTTCATCAATTACGATGTTAAAGTTGGCATTTTTATTAATATTCAGTGTGGCATTAACATCCAAGCCCGTAACGTCAGATTTTTTAAGCGAGTCCAGTTTTTTAGCCAGTAAAATAGAATCCATTTTTGGCGCGTTGGCATTGGCAAAGTAAACCACCCCTTTCCTGTCCTCCACAGCGGGGTCACTGGTAGGCACTACAAAGGTCATATCGGTTTTATCATTTACGGTAAGGGTGGCGTCTACCTGTGGTTTGGTCATATTGCCGCGTATCTTTATACGGCTGTCCAAATACAGCTTACCATAAAACAACTTATTATCTGCCTGTGTTGAGTTAACCACCCTGAAATTATCAGTATTAATATCCAGCCCAAAACTAAAGTCGGTATATGTTTTAGTATAAACGCTGCCGCTTACCACCGCCTTATTACCAGTAGAGTCGATCAGGGTAAAATCATTAAAGCGTATGCCTTCATCATTAAAGGTAATGCTTTCTTTGGGCATCCTGAAATAGGAATTAAGCATGGATACGTTAAAGCCTACCTGGTTAAAGTTAATATCGCCCCGCACAGCAGGTGCACTTGGCGTGCCCGTTATTTTCAACTGACCAGTAATATTGCCCGTAGCCCTGCGGATAGCCCCAAAGCTAAAGCCTTCAACACTTTTCATGTTTAGGGTAACAATATTCAGGTTAAGATCCATTTTGCTTTCCGGGGCAGTGTAATACATGCCATTCAGTGTAACCTGATTACCTTTTCCCTGAATATTGACATCGGCTGCGAACGCGTTGGCGGTTTGGTTGTTTACCTTTAGTGCAATATTGCCAACGGTATCACCCTTAAAATTGAAATCATTGATATTTATGGCTGCTGTAAACACCGGCGATTGCTGCAGGTTACTGATCTGTGCATTTCCATTAATAGTGCCGCCCACCAGCAATGAATCCTGCTGCGCCATCTTAGTCAGTGTTTCTATATGAAAGTTTGAAAAGGCAACCGTGACCGGCGAGTTATAATCAGCCGAGGCGCTGTTCACGCTCAAAGTCTGGTTATTGTTGGATATGCTGAAGTCTTTAGCCAGGATGCCTTTGCCGCCAAATTGCAGGGCATTGTCAGGATTAACGGCCCAGGCCTGATAATCCAGCAATAAGCCGTTCTGTAAAAAGCTGAACTGGTATTCGTTTGGTAGTGCGGTAAATACCCCGGCTATCCGGAAGCGTTCCTTCCTGGCTGCATCACGTATTTGTATACTTAAATTAAGTTTGTTGTTTTGTGCGCTGCCGCTAATGCTTGGGTAAAGCAGCTTTAAAGATGTGCCGGCCTTTACTTCATCAACTGTAAATGCATAATTGAGCGCATTATTATTTGTGTTGATATTCAGTTTAGCGTTGCTGATGGTATTTGTGCCGTAAATTACTTTTGGTATGGCGCCGTTAACCGTGAGTTCGCCGGTCTGGCTGTCAAATCTACCGGTAATGTTTACCGGGTCAAGCTGTTTTAAATCGGGAGCAAATTTGTTAAGCAATGGCGTTTTAACAGCATGTATATCAAAGGTAAATTGTTGAGGCGAGTATGCAGGTTTAAGGGGCAGTTTAGCTTTTGCCTTGGCCTTATTGGCCGAATCAATTTTTGCACGTGCCGTAGCTGTGGCGCCGCCAGCCATATTGGTATTGTAATATTTATTAATTACATCCTGCAGGGCAGCGCCAACCTGGGTTAATTTGTATTTGCCAGCCATATGGGCGGTAAGCATTGGTAACTTTAAACGTAAGGTGCTGCTATCTGCAGTAGCGGTTGATATCAGGCTAATAGTATCTAACTGTATACGATCACCTTTATTAACAAAAAGCGCATCAGTTAACTGGATATTCCCATTCAGGTAATCCGGGTCGGCTGTTGGCACATCGGCCACCAGCTTACCATGAAAGCGCATGTCATCTTTTACAAAATTTAACTTTTGCAGATTAACGCTGTCCACCAGCAGCGTAGCGCTGACCGATGGATATTTTTTATTCATATTAGCCTTAGCATCCAGGCTAAAATCAATATTAGGGTCTTTCATGCGCACATTGGCAACATAGCTGCCATTGTTAGCTGTACCCTTTAGCACGAGATTTTTGTAGGTATAACCCTTTACATAAGCGCTGGCAAGCTCGCCGCTGAATTGCAAGCTCAGGTTTTTAGGGTTAATGCCTGCGCCTTTTACGTGTGCGTTCAGGCTTATCATGCCAACCGTTTGCGGCTGCTTGGTTAATGCGCCTACATTAAGATCATGCAATTTTACATCAGCCGTATAAGTTTCATGGCCTTTACGCGCACCATTAAAAACGGCATTAAGATCTGCCGCACCGTAACTGCTGCGCAAGGCCATTTTAGTATTAAAGTTTTTAACACCTCCTTTAAATGAGCCTTTCAGGTTGATATTTTCAGGAATGCTGACATTTGCAGGGATAGTACCTTTTGGCGCCAAACGTGCAATATCGCTGCGACTGGTATTAAAGTCGTTTATAGTTAAGTCAAAAGATGCTTTATTTACATCAGGCAAGCCATGCATTGTTGCTGAAGCCTTAATGTGGGTATTGTTTAAACCCGTAATTTCAAGGTCGGCAATGCGCAGGTCATTCACCTTCCCTATCACTCGCCCGTTGATCTTAAAGACCGAGTTTGGCGAACTCTTAAATGGTTCCATGGATGACATAGCTGGCATCAACAACAGTACATCCTTCAAGCCTAATTTGCTGCCATCTAAATTGGCATTAATGCCTAACGATCCTATATTCTTACTGATAGCGTCGAGTGACGGATAACTTACCTGCACCGATTTTTGCAAAGTAGTGGTTGGGGTTTCTAATAACAGATCATTTAGATATGCATTTTTCGGCCCGTATAAAAATGCGGTATGGAACTCCTTGATCTGCAAGCCGCTTTTTTCACTGAATGTAAGTGTACTGATCTTACCTGAAATAGTATCGGGGCTATAATTAAGATTTTCTAATTCGGTGTTCAGGTCACGGATATTCATGTGGCCAAAATCAAGCCCTCTGGCAATAGGTTTTTGCGCATTATTATCAAACTGGATGTTATCATTGGTAAAGCTAAGTTTGCCCAGACTGACCGCCCAGCCCTTGCCCGCTTTAGCAGGGGCCGCAACTACAGTATCCAATTTTTTCGCAGTTTTGACAACGGCCTTAGCTACCGTAGCTGGTTTAGCCAAAGCAAGCCCAGCCCTGGTATCATCCAAACTTATAGATTTAATCCCGACACGCTGGTTTTTTAGATCAATCTTATCCATTTCTACCAGCAACTTACCCAGATTTACCTGGGTGTTCATTTCCTTACTGCGGTAATCCACCTTTATTTTGGATATGTCAATAGTACCCAGGCTTATATCCATATTCATGGGTTTGGTTGCGGTATCTACAGCCGCGGCCTGCGCTATGCTTGAGCCTGCCGGTGTTTGTATAATCCGGGCATCTACACCCGAAAGGTTAATCTTAGGAATGGTGAACTTCATTTTATCCAGATCAAAATCCTTGATCCGGGTATCAAAATGGCCTAATATAAATTTCACATCGTTACCGGAGGTGACGTCCCTATAGCCAATGTTTATCTTATCCAGGATGATCTTATCCAGTGATATTTTCATGGATGATGCAGTATCAGCTGGCTTGGGAGGCGTTTTTGACCCGCTGTTAAAGGCATTAATTATATATTGAAAATTAAATACACTATCGGCCCCGCGGTTAACATTGGCAGTTATACCCTTCAAATTTATTTCGTTCACCTCAACCTTGTGGTGCAGCAATTTAAGCAGGCTAATATCAACTTTCAGTTTTTCGCCTGCTATCAGCGTATCTTTTTTCTGGTCTTCAAAATAAACATTCTCCAATACAATTAATTTAGGCAGGCCAAGGCTTATATGCCCAATTTGTACCTTGGTGTGTATCTTGTTCTGTAAAAAACTGACTGCTTTATCTTTTGCAAAATTCTGCACGGCAGGTACCTGTATAAGTATCACCACAAGCAATACTAAAAACAACACGCTTGCAATTATCCAAAGGATGGTTTTGAGTGCTATACGTCCAAATTTTCCCAATGCTGAAACATTATAAGGTTAAGCAAATACTCGTTTAACTGGTGAACGATTTTAATTTATAAAACCATTAGTTGTACCATAAACTTACTTCACGACAGTAAACTCAACAATTATAGCGTGCATCTTGTTTTTTAATAAAACAAGATATATTTGATTTTAAGTTAAAAAAGTATTTAAACAACCAGCATTGGTACATATTTATCTGTTTAATTGACGTTTATCCATTATGGGGTACGGCTTAAACTGAAAATAATTGTATTATACAGTTAATAAACATTTTGCTAATTATCAACACCCCTATTTTCCCGGCAGTTTTTTGATAAGTTTGTTATCCACCGCGAAATAGTGCGCCAGATTTATTGCCATGCCGGATTTTTCTCATTTACACGTACATACACAGTTTTCCCTGCTTGACGGGGCTGCCGATATATCTAAATTATACAAAAAGGCCGCTGCCGACGGCATGAAAGCCCTGGCCATTACCGACCATGGTAATATGTTTGGTGTGTTTAAGTTTGTGGCTGAAGCAAGTAAACACGGTGTAAAACCTATAGTAGGCTGCGAGTTTTACGTTGTGGACGACCGGCATAAAAAGCAGTTTACCAAAGAGAAAAAGGATGTGCGGCGGCACCAGCTTTTTTTAGCTAAAAATGCCGAGGGCTATAAAAACCTGGTGAAGTTATGTTCATTGGGATACATGGAGGGCCTTTACAGTAAATGGCCCCGCATTGATAAGGAACTGATATTAAAATATCACAAAGGCTTAATTGCTACTACTTGCTGTATAGGTGCATCGGTGCCGCAAACTATCCTTAAAGGCACCGAAGAAGAAGCCGAAAAAGAGTTCAAATGGTGGCTCGACCTGTTTGGCGAGGATTATTATATTGAACTGCAGCGGCATGATATCCTGGAGCAAACCGTAATTAACAATACACTGCTTAAATATGCCAAAAAGTATAATGTAAAGGTGATCTGTTCTAATGATTCGCATTATGTAGACCAGCAGGACAGCAACGCGCATGACATTTTACTTTGTGTTAATACCGGCGATATGCAAAGTACGCCGAAAGCTACGGATGAAGATGTAAGTACCAAAGGCAAGCGTTTCGGCTTCCCTAATGATCAGTTTTATTTTAAAACCCAGGCTGAAATGGGGAAACTGTTTCATGACCTGCCTGAATCATTAGATAATACCAATGAGATAGTTGACAAGGTAGACGTGCTTAAGCTTAAGCGCGATATTATGCTGCCTAATTTTGTTATCCCTGAGGAATTTAAGATACATAATACACCCGATGCAGACACGCTGAACCAGTGGGAATACCTGAAGCACCTTACCTTTACCGGCGCTAAGAAACGCTATGCTGATATTACCCCTGAGGTAGAAGAACGGATCAACTTTGAATTGTTTACCATACGCACAATGGGCTTTGCAGGGTATTTTTTAATTGTTGCCGATTTTATTAAGGAAGGGCGCAATATGGGCGTGTTTATAGGCCCTGGCCGCGGGTCGGCGGCAGGTTCGGTAGTGGCTTATTGCATTGGCATAACTAATATAGACCCAATTAAATATAACCTGCTGTTTGAGCGGTTCCTTAACCCCGACCGTAAATCGATGCCCGATATTGACACCGATTTTGACGACGAGGGCCGGCAAAAGGTTATAGATTATGTGGTTGATAAATATGGCAAAAACCAGGTAGCCCAGATTATCACTTATGGCAGCATGGCTGCCCGTACCAGTATACAGGATGTAGGCCGTGTGCTGGATATGCCCCTGAGCGAGGTAAACTTACTTAAAAAACTGGTGCCGGAAACGCTGGGCATTAATCTTAAAACGGCCATTGAGCAGGTGCCCGAATTGCAGGAGATCTATAAATCAAAAGAATTAAAGGGAATTGTACTGCGCGAGGCTGAAAAGCTGGAAGGCTCGGTACGGAATACAGGTGTGCATGCAGCAGGTATCATCATTGCGCCGGATGACCTAACCAATATTGTTCCGGTTGCCACGGCCAAGGATTCGGACCTGCTGGTTACCCAGTACGACGGGCGGGTTATTGAGGATGCCGGGGTTATTAAAATGGACTTTTTAGGCCTGAAAACATTGACC
>CAZZVY010000074.1:0-12766 GCA_964657585.1 uncultured Mucilaginibacter sp.
TATTATTTTCAATTTTGGCTCTGGTTGTCATTCTTGCCGATGAAGTTGATGAAAATATTTACAGCCGTTTTAGCAACCCTAATGTTGATGAATTTATAGCCAAGATGTGTATGCTCGAAGGCGCAGAGGATGGTTTTGCCACCGCTACTGGTATGAGCGCTATATTTTCATCATGGATGGCGTTATTAAAACAAGGCGATCATCTTTTATGCTGCAGCTCGGTATTTGGAAGCACATTTACCATTGTGAACAAATTTTTGCCGCGGTATGGTATTGAATGTACATTAGTGCCTGCCAATGATAAAGCGGCCTGGGAAGCAGCCATACAGCCAAATACCAGAATGATATACCTGGAAACTCCTACTAACCCCCAATTAGAAGTGATAGACCTGGAATGGATAGGCGCTTTAAGTAAAAAGCACAGCTTGATATTAAATGTAGACAATTGTTTTGCTACACCCTTACTGCAAAAACCTATTGACTATGGTGCCGACCTGGTGATACACTCCGCCACAAAATGGATAGACGGGCAAGGCCGTGTGTTGGGTGGCGTGATAGTTGGCCGTGCCGACCTGATTAAAGAAATATATATGTTTTGCCGTAATACCGGCCCGGCGCTATCGCCATTTAATGCTTGGGTATTAAGTAAAAGCCTGGAAACTTTAGATGTACGGATGGAACGCCACTGTAAAAATGCTTTGCAAATAGCAGAAGTGTTGCAAACGCATCCAAATGTATCCTGGGTCAAATATCCATTTTTAAAAGATTATCCTCAGTATGATATTGCGGTTAAGCAAATGAAAGCCGGTGGAGGAGTACTTTGTTTTGAGATAAAGGGTGGCGTAGCCGCCGGCCGCCGGTTCCTTGACAGTTTGCAGATGTTGACTGTAACAGCAAACCTGGGTGATACCCGTAGTATTGCCTCCCACCCGGCAAGTACCACGCATTCTAAATTATCTGAAGAACAACGACTGGCAGTAGGCATTACCCCAGGATTGATACGGATTTCTGCCGGTTTGGAAAAAGTAGATGATATTATTGCCGATATTATGCAATCGTTGAATAAAATTTATTAACGTTTATTACATCTAACTATTGGTTAATTTTTGATTATTAGATAAATAGTTTACTAAATAGGTTGAGTTATTACAACAAAAATCGTATTTATGCATATTATTTATCTGAATATCAACCTGTAGTCATGAATATACAACTGAAAAAAACCTTAATACTTTCGACATTTATTTTATTTGCCGGCAAAATCATAGCTCAATCATCAGATACAGACTCATCTGTTGGGTATACTAAGCCGTTTTCTCCTGCACAATCCTATCGCACATGGTCAATAGGTGTAAATGCCGGCGCTCTGTCAAGCTATACCATGTTCCATGGAAAAGATGACTGGAAAACTGCCAAAGCAAGTTTTGGTTACGGATTATTTATAAAGGACCAGCTTATTCATTCATTCGGGATACAAGCTAACTTTTTTAAGGGGCAACTGGAAGGATCAGATAACACTGTATCAGGATCGCCTTTCACAAGTTATAAAACTGACATTAATTATGCAGCAGATATTAGCGGTGTAATTACATTGGCAAATATTAACTGGGGTGCTAAACAAAGTGTGATACAGCCTTACCTTACACTGGGCGGCGGTTTTACAAATTATCTGCCAGCTACCTACACCAATGCAGGCATCAGGTCGTATCCATATAAAAACGGGAATAGCCTTAACGAATTTTATATACCCCTTGGCGCAGGACTAAAATTTAATATTTCAGGAGCAATGAATATTGATATTGGCTACCAGATAAATTTTGTTAATAGCGATAATATTGATGCTAATATAACAGGGAGCACATTTGATAAGTTTTCTTACGCGCACCTTGGATTGGAATTTGCCCTTGGGAAACATACTAAACCTCAACTGGCTACTCATAATCCGGTAGCTGCCATGCGTGCCGAATATATTGCCAGTGAAGCTGCTTTGCAAAGGGAAATTGATGATGAGAAAACTAAAAATGCAAAATTAAGTAACGAGCTTACCTTTACAAATGTTAATCTGAATGCCACAAATGCAAGTTTGAATGCCATAAACGCAAAATTATCTACTGATACAGACGGGGACGGTGTACCGGATATTTTTGATAAATGCCCCGGTACACCTGCTGGCACAGCGGTTGATGGTGCAGGTTGCCCGCTCCCAGTAAGCAAACAAGTAACAATTATTACACAGGAAGACAGAAGGATTATTAAAGAAGCTATTACCAACCTTGAGTTTGATACGGGCAAAGCTACAATTCGTTCTGCTTCCTTTCCAAGTTTAGACAAAGTTGCCGAATTACTTGTTACCAAAAATTTTAGCCTTAAACTGGCAGGCCATACAGATAACGTAGGCTCGGATGATGCTAATCTTAAACTTTCAAAAGACCGTGCTGAAGCTATTAAAAGCTACCTGGTGGCAAAAGGGGCAAACCCATCACGTATTGAAGCCACCGGATATGGTAAAACGCAGCCAATAGCTTCGAATAAAACCGTGGCAGGGCGCCAGAAAAACCGCAGGGTTGAATTTACATTGTTTTAATGCGGCCTAAGAGGTAAAGCAGAAAGCTTAAGTAAAGTATATAAGGTACTTAAGCTTTCTGCCTCAAATGCCTTCAAAAAATTCGGCGAGGGCGCCAAAGTAATAATCGTTCCAGCCACTGCTTATATCTTCATAAGCTTCATCAGGGATGTTTATGTGTTTCAATTCAACTGAAGTGCCTTGTTTATCAGGGTGCAGCTTAATGGTTACTATAGATGCCTCATCCTGCCCGTCGAAATCCCATTGCTGTACAATCTTTTTATTTTGCTCAAACTCAATATTTTTTCCAGATATACTGCCGCCCCACAGTGAAAATTCACTGCCTGGTTCTGTAGACATTATTGCCGGTTCGCCTGTCCATAACTCAATAGTGAAAGGATTGGTCAAGGCCATATATACTTCTTCGGGCGTGGCCTTAATAATATAATACTTCTTATGATCTTTCACTATGCAATATATATAGCAGTTATCCGGCAATTAGTTCTTTTTGTGTTGAAGTAGATTGGGGCCTCCCGTTTTTAAATGCTTCCCGTGGTTTTAAGCCCAATAACTTAAACATAGCCATATCTGTATCAAAAGATGGGTTTGGCGTAGTTAACAATTTATCACCGGCAAATATAGAGTTAGCCCCGGCCATAAAACAAAAGGCCTGTTCAACCGTGGTCATTTCTGTACGTCCGGCTGATAACCTTACTACCGTATTTGGCATAATGATACGTGTGGTAGCTATCATACGCACCATATCCCAAACTGATATTCTTGCCTGGTCGGCCAAAGGCGTGCCTTTTACAGGTACCAAGGCATTAATAGGTACCGATTCAGGATGACTTGGCAGATTAGAAAGGGTAGCAAGCATGGATATGCGGTCCTCAACGGTTTCACCTAAACCTATTATTCCGCCGCTGCAAACCGATATTTTTGCTTTGCGGACATGTGCCAAAGTTTGCAGGCGCTCATCATAGGTACGTGTAGTAATAATCCGCTTATAATCATCTTCTGAGGTATCCAGATTGTGGTTGTAAGCGTACAAGCCGGCATCAGCCAAACGCTGTGCCTGGTTTTCAGTAAGCATGCCAAGGGTGCAGCACACCTCCATACCCAATTCATTAACCGCTTTAACCATGTCGAGCACCTTGTCAAAATCTTTATTATCACGTACTTCGCGCCAGGCTGCGCCCATACATAATCTCGAGGCGCCGCCTGCTTTGGCCTTTTGGGCTGCAGCAATAACCTCGTGTTTTGGTAAAATGGCATGTACGTCAACACCGGTGCTATAGCGTGCCGCCTGCGGGCAATAAGCGCAATCTTCAGGACAGCCGCCGGTTTTAATAGAAATCAGCGAACTGATCTGCACTTCAGCGTAATCCTTGTTTTCGCGGTGTATGGTCGCGGCCTGGTAAATCAGGTCAAGCAATGGCGTATGGTATATTTCAGCAATTTCTTGTTTTGTCCAGTTGTTACGAGTTTTAGTCATGTAGTTCAATTTGATATTGTATCAATTATAAAAAGTAACGATATTTCTTATTTCAATAAGGGCAAGTGCTTAATAATAAGCCGGAATTGTACTGATTATATTTCATCGTATCCATGAATTTTTTATTAAAGTAACTTTAAAATTCAAATTTATAATAAAAGCTTGCTTGCCAACCACAAGGGTAGAAAAAATCCGGTACAATCCGTAAATGTGGTAATAATAATTGATGAGGCCACTGCCGGATCAATCCCCACCCTCTTTAATATCAGCGGGATGCCTGCGCCGGTTAGGCCTGCCATTATTAAATTGCCGGTCATTGCCAAAAACAAAACCAGGCCCAGCATAGGGTTAGCATCATACCACAACGCTACTATGAAAACAATCAGGCCGTTAGCCGCCCCATTTATTAACCCAACTAATATTTCTTTTAAAACAGTATTGTAGGCTTGTTTATCTGAAAGGTCGCTCAAAGATATACGCCTTACTGTAACCGCCAGCGCCTGAGTAGCCGTGTTACCGCCCATACCGGCAATAACCGTAGCGTAGGCAGCTATAATAGTTAACTTTACTTCAATTGCCTGAAAATTGCGCATTATTGATGCGGCCAGAAAAGCAGTTGCCAGGTTAATTACCAGCCAGGGCAGGCGGCTTTTTACCGCGTCTATCCAGTTGCCGCTCAGTTCCTCGTCTTCAGACACGCCGGAGATTTTGAGTATATCCTCGGTATTTTCCTGTTCCATTACGTCAATAATATCGTCAACGGTAACCCGGCCAAGCAGGTGCATGTGGTCATCAACTACAGGTATACTGGTAATGTTATATTGCGATATTAAACGTGCTACTTCTTCCTGGTCAAGGTTGGCTTTAACATATACAAAATCAGTTTTAATCAGGTCTGCTACCAGACTTTCACCCTTAGCTTTGATAATATCCTTTACTGAAACGATTCCTTGTAATATATCTGCATCATTAACTGCATAAATGGTATAAAACTCTTCCATTTCCTCAGACTGGCGGATAATTTCGTCTAATGCCTCCTTTTTATCCAGTTTGATATTGACCTTAATAAGGTCGGTGTTCATTAAACCGCCGGCAGTATCTTCCTGATAGCTCAACAGCGCGCGGATGCTGGTAGCATCTTCCTGGTCAATACCCGCTAATATTTCCTGCTGGTCTTCCTCATCAAGCTGGGATATAATGTCGGTAGCATCATCGTAATCCAGTTCCTCAACAATTTCTGATCGCTTTTCGGGCCGCAGGCCAACCAACAGTTCGGCGGGATTATGCTCCTCACCCATTTCAGATATCACATCTGAGGCTAAATCGGCTGGAAGGACATTAATGATGCGTTCCCGGTCGTCAACTGCTAATTTTTCAAATAAGATAGCAATCTCAGAAGAATGGTATTCCTGCAAAACTAACTGAAGATCATCATCGCTGCCCTGTAATGCAGCCTCTAATTTGAGCAGGTCGGACCGGTTAATTTCAAAGGATTGCATATCCGGACAAAATAGGCAAATCAGCCCGAAGGGCAACAAAAAAAGGCAATTTATTCGCCCCTTTATGTCTTAATATTTTTTAACAAACTTTTGTTTATGTGATGCCTTATTAACATATTTAATTATCAACGCTTTATTGTCTCTTGATTTCACACGGATGTTTTGGTCATACACATTATTATAGTTATGTGTAAGCAGGTAAAGTTGATTTTAGTTTTACGACCGGAAATTAATGTGTTTGTGAGTAAGCAATCATAACTATTGCTGCAATCGCCAACGCAATCCCCAATTTGTTAATAACGTTTAGTTTTTCTTTAAATACTACTATCCCGATAATAGCCCCAAGTGCAATTACACCGATGTTCATGGCTGAAAACACCGTAGATGGGTTTGCAGAAAGCGCCTGATGTGCCTTTAGATAAAACAGGATATTACCAAAGTTAGCAATACCCAATATCCACCCAAAGAAGATATGGCGGATAGTAAACTTTATCTTTTGTGCGATGACCATATACAGCAAAACCAGTTGTGATAATATAAAAGCCAAACTAAAGATCAGGAACAATGAGGTAGTGAACGGAATAGCTGAAAAGGCGGCAACTTGTTTTAATAATACATCTATAATCCCAAAGCCTGCAAAAACCATAATCAGATACAGCCATGAATAACGACTACGCCGGTTAGCAGGATCATTTTTTTGCCAGGGGACCGCACATATAACGGCTACAATACCAATAGATAGGCCTGTGATCTTTAAAGTTGTTGGTTGTTCATTAAATAACAGGAAGGCAGCAATTAATGAAATGAATAACGACAGACGCTGAGCTATATCAGTACGTACAATCCCTGCCGATCTTACGGCCAAACCAACTATTACAAATAATCCGGGGAACAAAACCGCCAATGTGCCATATATCAGTATTGGGGTATTGTGTAACTGTAGCGTTGCTATATGCGGCCGGTAAAGTATCCAGGTTAATAGCAATGCGATAGAATAGTTCCAGGTGATGGCCTGAAAAATATCAATACTATAGCGCCTGGCCAATTTTAATAAAACCGATACTGTTACACTGAAGCAAACACTTAATAAAATGTAAATCATTTATATCGCAGCTATGGATATACTATTTTTAATTGGTCAGAGCCTATTATATAATTATCGTATTTAACTCCTTTTAAAACTGGAGCTATTATACCTTTGCCCAAATTGGTTTTGCCTGTAAAAATTCGAGCTTCATCCCACAAACCCGCTTCAATAAAAGAGTTTAAGGTAATTGCACCGCCTTCAATTATTACCGATTGTATATCCTGCAGGTATAACTGAAACATGATATATTGCGGTACAAAATTTTCAAAATCTTCCAGGGAAATATATTTAATATTGCCCTGAATATCGGTTTTAATTTCGTTAAAAACTAAAGTTTCGACAGACTGATCAAATAAATGAAGATCGGGGCTTAATTCCAGTCGCCGGTCTATTACAACCCTTTTTGGTGCCCTGCCCTCCCATTTGCGCACGTTTAGCTGCGGGTTGTCTATCCGGACAGTATTTTTCCCAACTAATACAGCGTCTTCTTCGCTACGCCACTTGTGTACCAAATTTTTTGATTCCGGGCCTGTTATCCAAAACTGGCTCCCAGTATTCGGGGCAAAAAAACCGTCTTGTGTTTGTGCCCATTTTAATATAATGTATGGGCGCTCTTTTTGAACCCATGTGAAAAAGCGTTTGTTCAATTGCAGGCATTCCTGCTCCAATATGCCAGTTATTACCTCTATACCTGCTTCTTGTAATTTTTCAATGCCTTTACCATTTACCTGGTTAAAGGGATCTCGACAACCCACAACAACATTAGGAATACGATGCCTTATGATCAGATCGGCGCAAGGCGGTGTTTTGCCGTAGTGTGCACAAGGCTCCAATGAAACGTATAAGGTTGCCAAGGATAATAATTGTTCGGCATTATCAAATCGCTTGATAACATCAGTCACGGCATTCACTTCCGCATGCGGGCCGCCATATCGTTGGTGATAGCCTTCGCCAATGATACGGTCTTGATACACTATCACTGCACCTACCATGGGGTTAGGGTTAACATAACCAGCGCCCAATTTTGCCAGTTCTATACATCTTAGTAAATATTTATGGTGTCCTGGCATGCTGCAAAAGTAGCTTTTATGTTTATTTGTTGCATGAAAACTGTTAAGGACGTATTTAGGCAATATCAGCAAGCGTTAACAGGTACATATAGTTATCAGGAAATCGATGCCATTACCTCATTAATTTTAACCGATCTGTTGCATACATCCAAAGCAGAGCTTAAAGCTTTTCCTGAAACTGAAATAGCACACCAGCATGCAGAGCGGTTGGTTAATATATTAATTGAGTTAAAGACGGGTCGCCCAATTCAGTATATTTTAGGGCATACCGAATTTTATGGACTAACCTTTAATGTAACCCCGTCTGTGCTTATACCCAGGCCTGAAACTGAAGAACTGGTGCAGTGGGTAATTAATACAGTCAAAGTGTCTGCAACACCAATTAAAAACATACTGGATATAGGTACTGGCAGCGGTTGCATTGCAATCACTTTAAAAAAAAATTTATCTGAAGTTAATGTGTTTGCCATAGATATATCAAGTGATGCTTTACAAATTGCTAAAGCTAACGCCAAACTTAACAACGCGGATGTTAATTTTATTAAAGCTAATATTCTTAATTATAATTCAATAACCCCCTTGCCTGATTTTGACATTATTGTAAGCAACCCGCCGTATGTTACTGAAACTGATAGAGCAAAAATGCACCACAACGTTATCCGATTTGAACCGCATTTGGCATTGTTTGTACCCGAAAATGAACCTCTGATATTTTATAATGCCATTGCGGGTTTTGCAAAAGAACATTTAACAGATAATGGCCTGCTATTCTTTGAGGTTAACGAAAATTATGGCAATGAAGCTGTTGAAATGCTGCAAAGGCAATCGTTCGACAAGATAGAATTAGAAAAAGACATGTTCAACAAAGACAGGATGATAAAAGCCAGTGTAACTAAATAAATAATGCCGCCCGTATCACCGGGCAGCATATTATATATATTGGGTTGGTAATGTTAGTTACGTACAGGCCTTGCAAATCCAGCCCTGTCCTGTATTACGCCCATCTTGTTTGCAGCATAATGATCACCGCTATAGTTGCTATTGTTTTGGCTCCCAGTGCGATTAACAGGCTGGCTATTACCGGTTCCCTGGGTTTGTCCTTGTCCGTTACCACGGCTGCCTTGTTGCTGGCCTTCACCTTGTGAATGCTGGTTATTGGCGTTATAACTACCCTGACCTTGTGAATGCTGGTTATAGGCACCTTGATTATGTTGATCATAACCTTGATTGTTATAACCTTGCGAAGGCTGATCATAAGCGTTTGGATTGCGGTCGTCTCTTCTATCAAATCCGCCTCTGTTACGATCGTTCCAGCCACGGTTATCAGACCGGTCGCCGTCATGGTAGCCATTGTCATATCGGTCGCTGTTAGGATACGCCCTTGCATAATAACCATCGCGGATGGCATAGCTGCCAAACCTGCTGCGGTAAACATCGTTACGCATATACGGGCGATCTGCATGGATTTCGTAATGTTTAGCGTATCTCCAGTCAAAATCATGGTACCTGCCTGGCAAATAAGCGGCCGATACCCAACGGTTGCCATCCTGGTAATAGTAGCATTGCTCGCCTACGCTGTAATATGCCCCTACATCTGGTAAATAGTAGTAATCGTCGTTATATACCGGCTGTTGTTCAACTACCGCAGGAGTATAAACAGGGCGACTACCCAAATGCAAATTGATATGAATACCGAATTGTGCTTTAGCTGTATTGATACTTAAGCCAGCTATTCCCAACGCCGTCATTATAATTAACTTTTTCATTTTTTGTAGTTTTAGTTGTATACATGACAGACGGTTTTTATCATGTGAGGTTTAATAATAATATTAAAATATATTGCTTACTTAATTTATTAAGAAACTAAATTTTAAATATATTAAACAAAAAAGAATTATATTTTATAATTATGTCTTTAAACTATATCCAGCACAATAATGAGTAATTGGTACCTTTTATAACAAAATAAAATTTTACTGTATTTGTGGTTCTAAGATCAGGGCATCAGTTCACTTAAAAATCCAGCCAGCGCTATTCCTACACCAAGTAATACAGCAATCATTTTGCGTATATTAAACTTGTGGCTGGCGCTTGACTCAAAAAGGATGGTAGTAGAGATGTGCAGGAAGATGCCAATCACTATGCCCATTATCCGGTCAAAGTAATGCTGCAGGTTGCCAATACCGCCGCTGCTTAATTCTGAAGTAAAGATGTATCCTGCCGGTGCCATAATAGCAAAAAGAAAAAGGAAAAAAATTGTGCCGCTTTTTTTAACGTTTCCTGCTAATAGTACGCTTCCCAGAGCAAATGCAGCTGGAATATGGTGCATCGCAATACCAAAAACTAATTGATTTTGCTGACCTTCGGCTAAAGGCATGCCTTCTAAAAATGCATGCAAACATAAACTTACCATTATGCTTAACGGAAAAACAACCTGTCCGACAGGAACTGCCTGTGTATGAATATGCCCATGTTCGATGCCATCCGAAAACTGTTCCAGCACTATCTGAAACAGGAAACCTATTAAAATAAAAACACCCACCAGGTTATCATTGCCATGGTAGGCATCGGGTATTAAATGTAATACGGTAATGCCAAAAAGATAAGCGCCACTAAAAGACAGTACAAGTTTTAGGCTTGTATGGTTGCTGCCCTTAAACAGAAATACCGAGATGCCGCCGCCAAATGCGGCAATAAACAAGATAATAACCTTCCAGGCTGCCATTAAAATTGAGGCTGTATCCTTTTTAATAAAACATGACCAAACAAATAACCCACTAACGAGCCATAAATAGCGCCAGCTAAAACATCAAACGGATAATGCAGGCCTACATATACTTGTGCAAAGCAAACAATGCTTGCCCATAGCAGGCACCAAAACCATACCCCTTTCCACCGTTTGCGAAACACGGCTATTAAAAATATTGAAATGGAAAAATGATCGCTGGCATGCGATGACGGAAAACTAAAACCGGTGCCGCATGGTATGCGGTCAATATCAGTATGGAACAAAGCAGGATCATTACATGGGCGTAGCCGTTTAACCATTGGTTTAATAATACCTGCACTGCCAAAATCAGCAATGCCAACAGTAACTATTAATAACAGAAGAACAATAGTGCCCTGCTTTTTATACCGTGCTAAGCAAAAAATTAATATGAATACATAAACCGGTATCCAAAACTGGGGATAACGCATATAAGGCATTATCCAGTCAAAAAAACGGTTGGATAGCGTATGGTTTATGAAATAAAATAGCTTACGGTCAAGCTCCACTATATATTCAGGCATGTTTTTTTACAGATCATGATCAAACGGTCCGAAACGGAACTATTAAATTTTTCAAGATTATAATTGCCAAAGCATTTAATCAGTTCAAAACCACTTTTCTTAAAAAGCGCTTCAAAATCGGCCAGTGTAAAAGCCTTTACTATTTCCTTAAACTCAAACGCTTTACCTTTGTCATCAATATAAATGGTTTTAATAATGTTACTGTCAATCACATCTTTGCTGATATGGAACAATATGTCATCAATCGTTTTGTTAATATAAGGTGTAATGGAGGGTAATATTTTAATTGTGTTAAAATAGTCCATCACCATTAACCCATTTTCTTTTAATGATCGGTTTATGCAAAGCAAGGCGTCTATATGCTGTTGCTCAGTATCAAAGTAGCCAAAGCTGGTAAACAGGTTAAGAGCAATATCAAATTTGGCTGTATAATATAATCGGCGCATATCATGCACAAAAAAGCGGAGGCCGTTATTTTCAAACCTGCGGGCGTGTTGTATACTGGAAACCGATAGGTCTATCCCGGTTACATCCAGCCCTTTTTTGTTAAGATAGATAGCATGACGGCCCCGTCCGCAGGCTACATCCAGCGCATAACTGTTTGCCCCGGGTTGTAAATAAACATAAAGCTTATCAATAAATCCTTCAGCTTCGGCTTGATTGCGGTTGCTGTAAAGCACATGGTAATAGGGTGAATTAAACCAATCATGAAACCATTGCTTTGCCATACCGCAACAAATATATCAATAAATTATACGGGCAACATTCAATTAACCGGTTGATGTGCAGCAAATATTTTTATTTTTGTCAAATTAAAACATTTGCACTTTGACACTCATCAAATCCATATCAGGTATAAGGGGAACTATTGGGGGCACGGCAGGCGATGGCTTAACACCTTTGGATATTGTTAAGTTTACATCGGCTTATGGCAGCTGGGCGGTTAAAAGATCAGGGATAAAAAAAATTGTTGTTGGTCGCGATGCCCGAATATCAGGCGCTATGGTGAATAACCTGGTAATTGGTACCTTACAGGGTTTAGGTATACATGTGGTTGATATAGGATTGTCTACTACCCCTACTGTTGAGATTGCTGTACCGTTGGAGAAGGCTGCCGGCGGCATTATCCTTACGGCCAGCCATAATCCTAAGCAATGGAATGCATTGAAACTTTTGAATGCTGACGGAGAGTTTATTAGCGATGCTGATGGTAGGGAAGTTTTGGACATAGCTGAAAGAGGAGGTTTCAGCTATGCTGATGTGAATGATCTGGGTAAAGTTACTTTAGATAATACTTACCTGCAAAAACACATAGACCAAATATTGGCCCTCCCCTTAGTTGATGTGAATGCAATTACTAAGGCCGATTTTAAAGTAGTAATAGACTGCGTTAACTCAACGGGAGGTATATTTGTACCAGCCTTATTAAGAGCCTTAGGAGTTAAAACGATACATGAATTATTTTGCAAGCCTGACGGTCAATTTCCGCATAATCCGGAGCCGTTACCTGAAAACCTTACATCATTATCAAGAGAAGTGATGACTAAGTACGCAGACATAGGCATTGCTGTTGACCCTGATGTTGACCGGCTTTGTTTTGTTTGCGAGGATGGCAGCATGTTTGGTGAAGAATATACCCTTGTAGCCGTAGCTGATTATATCCTGAAAAATAAAGTAGGCAACACAGTATCAAATATGTCCTCAACAAGGGCTTTACGTGATGTAACTGAAATGCGTGGAGGACAATATAATGCCGCTGCC
>CAZZVY010000075.1:0-12742 GCA_964657585.1 uncultured Mucilaginibacter sp.
GGCGATGGTGAAGGCATCCAGGGCCGCTTTGGTTGCGGAATACAAGGAGGCGCCCGGCAACGGCATTTTGCTGGCGCCCGAACTGATGTTAATGATATTGCCGCCATGAGCGCCAAACAGTTTCAAAGCTGCCTGGATGGTCAGTATTGGCCCCAGCACATTGACATTGAAACTTTGGTGAAAAGCGTCTGTGGATATTTGTTCAATGGTTCCATAGCCCTGAGCGACCGCATTGTTGACCAAAATATCCAGGCCGCCAAAAGCTTTATTAGTTTCTTCAAACAGCCGGGTTACATCGGCTTGGTTCGATACATCGGCCTGTACCGCAATAGCGATGCCACCATTATCGGTGATCGCCTTAACCACATCATCCGCGACATCCTTACTGGATGAATAATTCACTACTACTTTTGCACCTGCTGCCGCGAAATGCTTGGAGATCGCTGCACCTATTCCTTTTGCAGCACCGGTAACGATCGCTACTTTGTTTTCTAATTTATTCATGATTTCAATGAGTTAAGATTTGAATTTGACCAGGTCCTGGAAGATCAGCTGCCCCCAGGTATTCCCTTGCGCCTGCACTAGCAGTCCGCCTTCGGCGAGCCGCCCCAGTTTGACCGGTGCAAAACCCAGATTTTCGGCAAGCGCAGCGATCTCCGCCGTAGCGCTGTCATCGTCGCTCGCTAGGAAGACTACCCTGTTGCCGCCATGTATTACCGGATCCTGTTCAAGGATAGCAGCCCCCAAATGGTTGAAGCCTTTAACAACTTTCCCACTGCTGAAAGCCTGTGCCACGAATTGGGCAGAAGGCAGCCCGGCCAGCTTTTCGGGGGCCACGCCATAGGCATTGGTCACGTCGACGATAATTTTTCCCTGCCAATCCGGCAATGCCTTTGCGACGTCCGGGTGCGACTCAAAACGCACCGCCAGGAAGATAACATCCGCCTTGACGGCATCCGCCAGGGTTGCGGGAATGATCCCTGTTCCGATCGCGGCAGCCTCGGAGGCAAAGCTTTCCGGGTCACGTGTAGTGGCGACAGCTATTTCGATACCCTTGCGGGCAAATGCTTTGGCCAGGGCCTTACCGATCTTGCCGAAGCCGATAATCGCATAGCTTTTTGCTACCCTGTTTTGTGAACTGTTCATTTTAAAATTTTTAAATTATTTTGATAAATAGGTCATACCGCCATCCACCAGGATTTCGGCACCCAACATAAACGAGGAATCATCAGAGGCCAGGAAAACGGCTGTTTTACCAATATCACCCGGTTGCCCGATCCTGCCAATCGGCATTTGATCTGCGAAATGTTTTTTTACTGCTTCCATTTGTTCTGCCGGTACAAACTTGTCAAACGCCGGGGTGTCCGTTGTACCCGGTGTGATGACATTTGCCCTGATCTTCCGGTCTAAAAGGTCGCTGGAGAATCCTTTGGCTAAATAGATCACTGCCGCTTTTGCAGCGCCGTAAAGCGTGAAATTCGCATACGCCCGGTGTGCGGCATTGGATCCGATCAGAATGATCGAAGCACCGTCGTTCAGATAAGGCAGCGCTTTTTGTACGGTGAAATAAACGCTTTTCAGGTTCAGGTCTAACAGCTGGTCATAATCTACCTCGCTGGTAGTTGCCACGGTTCCGGTGGTTCCGGCACCGGCATTGGCTACGAGTACGTCTATTTTTCCGAATTTTTCGGCTGTCGTTTGGAATACTTTTTTAAGGTCAGACAGCTTGGTGACATCCGCACTGATGGCAATGAAGTCTTCGCCAAGCAGCGCTACGGCGTTGTCTAAGGTCTGCTGGTTCCTGCCTATGATCGCGCCTCTGGCGCCTTCGTTCTTTAATGCTACGGCAATGCCGAATCCTATACCGCTATTACCACCGGTAATGACAGCAACTTTGTTTTTCAATTTGTTCATGATACAAAGTTGCAGGGTCGAATCCGGCCATGGCTTGACCTATATCAGGAAATATCCTTGATCTAAGTCAAGACTTTACGGAATTTTTCCGAATACGGCTGAGGGTTTCGGGAGAAAGCCCCAGGTACGAGGCGATCATGTTGAGCGGGAAACGCTGCAGGAAATGAGGATAGTTTGTGATGAGGTCGTCGTAACGCTCTTCGGCGGTATAGCTGATAGCCGCCTGTACCCTGTTCTGATTGGCGATAGCATAATTCTGTTTGATCACTTCCTGCATGGCTGCAAAGGCAGGAATAGGCGCGAAAAATTCTTCGACCTGCGCGTTGGTGACGACTAGTAGTTCAAGATCTTCCAACGCTTCGATGTTATAACGGCTGGGTTTTAAATGATAATAGCTTTCAAAATCGGCCAACCACCATTCTTCCACACTTAGCTTCAGGATATGCTCATTTCCTTTTTCATCCACCCGGAAAGTTTTGGCGGAACCTTTTACGATAAACCCGGTGTATTTGCAGACATCGCCTTCCTGTAGGAAGTATTGGCGTCTGCGCAACTTTTTTGGTTTTAAATGTAACCTGAACATCTGCTTTTCTTCTTCTGAAAGCGGCATGCCGGACAGCTTCTGCATGTAATCAAAAAAGATATCAAAATCGGACATGATAAACTTGGCTAAAGCCTGCAATTTAGTCAAATCTGATCAAAAGCGTATGGACGAACTGAACGTTTTGCGGGGCAAAGAAAAAGCGGCAGCGTATCAGATGCTGCCGCTCTGCTGATCTTAACTTAATAGTTCACCCATACCAAATAGCGTCAAACCCGGCCCGAACTGTTCTGCGACCGCCTGATTCGTCGCCTCGATATATTTTCCGGTGATCGGGTCGACCACGGTTCGCAAAGGCCGTTTCCCTTTTTCTGTACCGATCAAATCGACGATGGCATCGGCCACCATTTGCGGATCGGGATTATGGTTATGGATCAGCCCGCCGAGCGCGGCGATCATTTTACCCGGCATATCAGCGATCGCGCTATAGCCCTCAAAAATCGACTGATCCGAGGCATACTGCGTCTTTTGATTCATTTCTGTAGGAAAAGCGCCCGGCTCCAGGATCGCTACATCAATACCCAAACGCTTCACTTCATAATGCAGCCCTTCGCTTATCCCTTCCAACCCGAATTTAGAACCGGCGTAGATCGTTGCGAATGGAAAAGATACGCGGCCGAAACCGCTGGTCACGTTAATGATCAGGCCATCCGCTTGTTTCCGCATCGCTGGTAACACCTGTTTGATAAACCGCCAGGGTGCAAATACATTAACATCGAATATCGCCTGGACATCCGCTGTGGTAAAACTTTCTGCCACACCGTTCATCGAAAAGCCCGCATTGTTGACCAGCACATCGAACCGGCCTGCTTCCGTGATCACGCGGTCAACCGCCTGCTGCACGCTGGCATCGTCGGTCAGCGTAACATCCAGCACGGTCACATTTTCTACCGCGGACAAGGCGTTCGCCCGTTCTGCGTTCTTGCCCTGCGTATCTCTCATCGTTGCATAAACCTGATGACCCAAAGCGGCTACACTATGCGCGGTCAGCCAGCCGAAGCCGCTATTTGTTCCTGTTATTAAAACTACTTTTTTGCTCATTGTCTTTTATTTTAAATTAAGAGACAAAGGTTGGCAACAGGCAATCGGAAACTTTTACCCTTTGGTAAAAAGCGCAGCCGCTTACTAAAAAAGACAATTAACGTACATTCCGCCGTATCCGGCTCAGCGATGGCTGGGTGATGCCTAGGTAAGAAGCCACATGGGAAAGCGAGATCCGGTTCACCAAGCCCGGAAAATGTTCATTGAAAAGGAAATAACGGTTGGTCGCATCTTCGGAAACCAGAGGACTCCGGCGTTCGATGGCTTTGAGCAGGCAATTCTTTAAGATCAGGTTTTCAATGTCCTTCCAGCTCACAATGGTATTGCCGATCTCGTCCCAGTCCTTTTTGGAAAAGACCAGGAACTCACAATCGGTCTCCGCCTGAATGTATTCAGAGGAAATGATCTGCGCCTCGAATCGTTGCTGATCCGAAACAAAGTTGTTTTCCTCGACAAAGGAATGTGTGATGTCTTCGCCCTTATTGTTATAGTAACAGAAACGCACGACACCCTTCAGCAAGAACCCCACATATTTAGGGATCTTTCCTGCTTCAGAAAAATATGCCTCCTTATGCAATTCCAAAGTTTTGGCTTTGCTCAAAATAAAATCGGTCTGCTGCTGGTTCAGATTCCCGAGTTGAAGGATATAGTTAATGAATGGTTCCATCAGGCAAAGTTCGCTTTTCAACCCGGCAGTTCATTTACCATTTGGTAAAAAAATAAAACCAAGCAGTATAATTGAAGCTCAAAACTATGCGCGGGCGGAATTCCCCAATAGACAGCTTGAAACTTCAGGACGCTATAAAGAAGCAGACTTATAACCTGGTGACCCACCCCAAATTAAACGGCCATACCATACGTCCGGTAATCATGTCTTTGGCCAAAGCGATTGCGAGGGCAATCGACGATCGCGTTGCCTCATGAAATTGCGGGTAACATCGGCAAACCGGCTGATTTCGCTTCCTGTGTTATAATAGTGTGGAGATACCCTTAGGGCCCAGTCGATACCCTTATGTTGTAAATCTATGATCGCGGAGGACTTAGCTTTTGTGTAAATATTGATCCCATGATTATGGTAATATTGTGTGATCTCTTCCCTGGCGCCAGTAATGCTAAACGTAACAATGCTTCACTGCTGTTCGCCGAGATCCAACAGGCGGACCTGATCGGTCTTACCAAGTTCGATTTTTAGTTGCGCGGTTAGCTCAGCATTTCTCGCTTCAATATTACTTAAGCCAATAGTGAGGAGGTAATTTCAAAGCTTCCGTGCTACCAGCCATCAGGGCATGGGATGTTTCCCAGTCCTCAAACCGCCTGGCATCATTGCGGGGTTGATATTGATCAGCGGCGGTCCAGGTAGCTCCGTAAAGGTCAATAAAAAGCGGTTCTAAACCCGCTGAAAGTGCATTATTCGATACATACAACAGGCCTGCGCCACGGGGTAACCGCAGAAATTTACGGAAGGTTCCGCTGATAAAGTCTGCCTGAGTATCTTCAGCATCCACGTCGTGACTGTTTACACAGTTATATTGTTTCCAGGCAGACGGACCACTCAGTTAAACGATTGCCGGAACTCCAGCGGAGAAAGTTTAGTTTTACTTTTGAACAATTTACCAAAGGATTGCGGATGTTCAAAGCCAAGGTGGTAGGCAATCTCGCTCATTGATAGTTCTGTGGTAGATAGTTTTTCCTTGGCCAGATCAATCACTTTGTCCATGATAAACTGCTTGGTGCTTTGTCCGGTCAGGGTCTTGAGTAAGCGGCTTAGGTAGCTAGGTGATAGATTCAAACCTTCTGCCAGGTAAGTGACAGACGGCATGCCTTCAGTTAGTAATTTATTACCTCGAAAATAACCGCTTAACAACTCTTCCAGCTGACTGATTATCTGGTGATTGCCAGCCTTTCGGGTGAAGAATTGCCGCTGATAGAAACGTCCTGCATAAGTGAGCAGCAGCTCTAGTTGCGCAATAATGACATCCTGGCTAAAGCTATCAATCCGCGCGCAGTACTCCTGGGCAATATTATGCATAATCCCCACGATCATCTGCTGCTCCTGCTCCGACAGGTGAAGGGCTTCGCTGGCCTTATAGTCGAAATATTCGTATTGCCGGATCTTTTTAGCTAAAGAAGTATTCCATAAAAGATCGGGGTGTACGAGTAGCAGCCAGCCTGTATGAGTGGCCACCGTTTCCCTGGGGCCTTCGATTGAAAGCACCTGCATGGGTGCCATGAACAGCATCACGCCCTCGCTAAAATCAACTTCCTGCTGGCCGTACTTGAGCCTGGCATGAAAGCTCTTTTTTAACGCAATACTATAAAAGTTATGAATAACGGCCTGCGGCATCCGTTCGGGGTTATAGGGCATATCCTCAAACCGGATCAAACTGATCAGCGGGTGCTCCGGCCCGGGCAGCTCCAGCAAGCGGTGGTATTCCGAAATGGTTTTAATATGAAGTGGTGCGCGTGTGCTCATTGAATAAAACAAAAGATATTGACGTTCTACAAGTTTAATAATAATTTTAAACCTGCTTTCAAGTCAGCCGGTTTACGGCTCAGGGCCTCTTCCAGGTCCTTGCTTACAGTGCTGCCCTGCCCGTTTTTAATATCAGTCATGAAAGAGGTAATCATGCTTACCGCATGTTCGGGCATACCTTGTTCTTTGGCTTTAGCCTGGTAGGTTTCGGCATCAACAGGCGTATAGGCAACATCCTTACCCAATAATTCGCTCAATATGTGAGCAACATCATCAAAGGAATATAACTTGCTGCCGGTAAAGTTATAAATGCGGTTCGTGCAATCCTCCTTAGCCAATAAATTGCCAATTGCTTCGGCCTCATCGCTCCTTAACGCGTAAGAAACGCCTCCATCACCCGCCGGCAAGCTGATACCCGTTTCCTGCCAGTTTTTGCCCAGCATGAACATGGCCATCGAATCCATGTAGAGAATATTCCTGAAAATCAGGTAGTTTAGCCCGCTGGCCATAATATAGTCTTCCGTCTCGAAATGGGTAAGCATGAGCGGATTTACCAGTGTGTCCCTATCATGTAGGCAATGGCTGGTGTAAGCCAGGCACTTTACACCTGCTTTTTTTGCGGCGTCTACTACATTCTGGTGTTGCTGCATGATCTTGCCAGCATCCAGGGCTGATACCAGCAGCACTTTACTGATACCTTTCATCGCCTCGTCCAGCGAATTTTTATCGTCGTAATTGCCAATACGAATATCAATACCCTTTACTTTTAAATTGGCCGCTTTACTTTCGTCGCGTACCAAAGCCGCTATCTGTTTAGCAGGTACATTATTTTTTAATAAAGTTTCGATAATCTTGCTACCCAGTTTGCCGGTAGCTCCTGTAATTAAAATCATAGCTATCTTGTTTTTTGACTTATACAAAATTCCCAAAAAGGTAATTGCCGGAATAAACCAAATCTCGCTTTGTGTGAGTAAAATCTGACCTAATTACAAAATCAGAAAAATTGGGAGCCATTGATAGGATAGTATTCCTTAGGGTAAGTTAAATCTAAAAAAACATTCATAATATCTGATCCATAAAACGACGGAATGATGATAAAACAGTTTATCAAATTCGTTGGTTTAATGATAATTATAGTGTAATAAAAAAGAGCTCGTTCTTTGCGTGATTTTGAATTTCGTTAGCAGGAACCAATGTTAAATTGATGATAATTTACAATAGCAATCTAAAAGTTGGTTTATGTTCTTTAAGTCTTTTTCTGCACAGTTCGTATTAACTTTTGGTTTATTTTTTTCAAATATTTTTAGAACTTGAAAATTCTTTGTGATTTATAGATAACCTTACCAAGAAAAATGTCAAAAAAACAATAGCTAACATAAGCTGCACTAAATTTTAAATTAGTTAAAAGTAGCCTTTTCTATCATAGAGTCAGTAAGCTGTAATAAGTTATCCCCCTTCAAAAATTGGCGGTTTACAGCAACAATCCAGTTTGACTACAACGACAGTCGTTTTAGCTACATCTGCTATTACTATTCTACGGTATTTTGTCCTAATAAAACACGGAAAAATGAAAACCTATTTAGTAACAGGAGGAACATCTGGCGTTGGAAAAGCAATAGCTACTGGTATTGCACAAACGGACGCAAAAGTAATTATCGTTAGCCGAAGTGCAGCAAATGCAGAAAAAGCAGTTAAAGATATTTCGGGGAAAACGGCTAACAAGAATGTTTCGTTTCTCATAGCCGATTTAAGTTTGATGGGATCTGTTTACCAGTTAAGCGAACAATTTAAACAACAGCATAAAAGTTTACACGGTCTTGTAAATGCCGCAGGTGCCTGGTATTTCAAAAAAGAGATGACAAGTGAAGGAATTGACAAGTCGTTTGCCGTTAACTACCTGAGCCATTTTGCCCTTACAAACAGTTTACTTGACGTATTGAAAATGGCAGATGATGCCCGAGTTGTTACAGTTGGTGGTAATCCTGCTTTTTTGAAAAAGCCCAAACTTGATTTAACTGATATACAGCTTGACAAATCATACGGCGGACTAAAAGCTGCAGGGTATGGAATGTTTGCACGGATTTATTACGGATTTGAATTAGCCGACCGGTTAAAGGATACTTCGGTGAGTTCTATGGTATTTCATCCCGGATTTGTAAAATCAAACCTTGGAGACGAGGCACCTTGGTGGCTTAAACTAATGTTTAGCCTATATCCTGTTGTTAGAAATGCGCCCGAAACCTGCGAAAGCGGTGTTTATGTGGCGACAAAAGAAAATGCAAAATCCGCCAATGGGCAATTCTTTGACGATAAAAATGGTATCATTTCATTGCGTAATAATTTTGATAAATCAATTGGTGAACAATTGTGGTTGTTAAGCGAACAGCTACTTAGTCCGTACCATTTATAGCAAAAAAAGGAATTTAATCATGGATCAAAGGCACGCAAAGACAATAAAAACAATAAGTGAGTTTCATTTATTGAGAGGCTTACCCAGACCAGAACATCCTCTCATTAGTGTAGTGGATATGAAGGACATTAAGATATTTGCCACCGCAGATAAAATAATTTGTAATTTTTATTTTATCTCTTTAAAACATGCCACGCAAGCGAAATATCAGTATGGGCAACAAACTTATGGTTTCAATGAAGGTGTTCTGTCTTTTATGTCACCTAATCAAGTCTTCGGAATAGAGATAAAAGATATTACTGCAGTACCAACAGGTCAAATGCTACTCATTCATCAGGATTTCCTTTGGAACACAGTGCTTGCAAAAAATATAAAAAATTACGAATACTTTGATTATTCAGTAAACGAAGCCTTGTTTTTAACAGCGAAAGAAGAAAAAGTAATTATTACAATTATTGAGAATATTAAACACGAGTATCATTCCAACCTCGACAAGTTTAGCAAACAGATTATCCTGTCGCATATTGAAACATTACTGAATTATTGTGATCGGTTTTATAATCGCCAATTTACGGTAAGAGAAAAAACCAATCATCAAATTTTAGAGCGGTTAGAAAAAATATTGACAGCTCATTTTGATGACCCTGACCTGATGTTAGAAGGTTTGCCCACAGTTCAACGTATTGCCAAAAGTTTAAATATTTCACCCAGTTATTTAGGCAGTCTATTAAGAGTGCTTACAGGACAAAATACCCAGCAACACATACACGAAAAGTTAATAGAAAAAGCAAAAGAAAAATTGTCAACTACTGATTTATCTGTGAGTGAAATAGCTTATGAATTAGGCTTTGAACATTCGCAGAGTTTCAGCAAGCTTTTTAAAACAAAAACAAATTTATCCCATCGGAGTTTAGACTATCTTTCAATTAATAGCTTTCCTTTTTTCTCTTTTCAATAAAATATAAAATTCAGAAAACAACCGGTAAAGGATGATTGACTGTCATAGTCAATGTAAGCTTCCCTAAAATTCATACTAATCAGAGGTAAACACTTTTGCTTGTCAAGGCAATTAGTTTATAATTTTCCGCTAAACATTCAAAAGTTTCGTCTTTGAAAAAGAATATGAAGTGCCGATTAGAAGTACTGTCGCTTGTCAGTTTGGTAATTGGTTTAGGAAAATTTCTATTCAAACCACTTTTAATTTCATAAAATTCACCCCAAGGTAATTCGTTAGGATTTGTTCTGTATTGGCTATAATAATATCCTTCGTCATTACAAGTATTGAACGAATACTCTGAACAATTTTGAAAGATGATTTTTACTTTGTCACCTTCTTTAAAATTGTCAAAGGCGTAGTAATTTAAAAATATTGTCAAAAGAAGATCTGAACCGTCAACGCTTAATTTAACATCAGGAGAAACAGGATCTGCATTCCAATCAATTGTAATTTGAACATAGTCGATTTTTGTTGTGTGATTTTGTTCATTAACTTCCTGCTTATTATTAAAAATTCTATTTATCCAATTCACAATTTTGTCTTTTTGATTGTTAGTTCAGCAAAATGATGCACAACGTTCAAGGCTTGTCTTTAGATATTAAAAATAGTTATGAAAGCTATTGCTTTTGTAACTGAAAGCAGAATTTAGCAAACATCAGATGAAGGAAACAAAGTAATTTAAATATAGATATTCCCTGACTAAAATAATTATTTTATAACAAAGCCCAGAATTAGTTCCGTTTTTGATAATTCTAAGTAACTAACAACAGCTTATTACACGCCCTCTTCTAATTCTTTTAGGTTTGCCTCCAACATCTTTATCTTATTAAAGGACTTCTTTTTGTAATATAAATGTCCTAACCCGAGTGAAGCAATAGTTAAAATTCCACAGGTTAGCAATATTGTATTGGTAGAGGGTGTCCAGTAAGTAACAAACAACTTAATTATTGCATAGTAGTAGGTTGGGTAAAGAAATAGATAAATGATATTGAATTTCACATAAAATCTTTTGTAGCTATTAATCGTTTTCCTCAGTGCTTCTTTGAGGTTCTCATGAGTTTTTAAGGTAAATATCTGTTGCCACTGCCCGGATACCCACATCGTAACCAAACAATAAACTACGATAATGGCTACGTAAAGTAAAGACATCACTATATGAGCAAATGATTCGCTAAAAACAGTATTTTTTCCGTGAACGAAATAGTCTTTGATTAGCATAATCAGCAAAAAAGGAAATAGCATTCCAATAAGCATCTGGCATACTGTTCTGCTTATTTTATTCCTGTAAACAGATTTTTGATGGAGCTGGTCTAATGTGTCGGTAATTTTCATCATGATTCGGTCTAATTTATTTTTAGTCAGTTTTTGTTGTTCAAATTCTTTATCCTGAATTGTGTTCCAGTATGTTTTAAATTCATCCAGTTCCATATTATCCAATTGTTACAAGTGATCTTAATTTGGCCTTTATTTTATTCAGCTTAAAACCTACGTTTGTTTCTGACAGACCCATGATCTCGGCAATTTCCCTATAACTACAATTATCTAAGTAAAGCATGGAAAGTGCGCGTTCTACTTCTGAAAGTTTTTTTATAGCCTCATATATCCTGATCACCTTTTCATCCAGATAGTCTTCCTGATACATTACCTGGAAAGCTTCTTCATTGAGGACTTCAAATTTTTCTCTTTTTGTTTCTTTTCTTAACCTGGTAATCGCATTGTTAATCGCAATGCGGTACATCCAGGTAGACACTTTAGCATCTCCTTTAAATAATGGATAAGCCCGCCAAAGCTGTAAAACAATATCCTGAAAAAGATCTTCCTTGTCCTCCTTACTATTGCAATACATATTGCAAACCTTGAAAATAAGGCCTTGATGATTTGCTATCAGTAGTGAAAATTGCTCTTTCAAAAATGTTGTTTGTACAATTAGTCGAATGATAGGAGGAAAACTTAGAGAAAATTAAAAATAAATTTTGTTTATAGCTTTTAAGCTCAATTTAGATTAGAAGGGATTACCGTCACAAGTAGTAAAACTATACTTTATACAAGTATTTATTTTGTGAGGATGTATATTCCAAGAAACGACCGTGGCTGTTGCACAACTCGAATAAAGGGGAGTTTTTTCTTTTATTTAGCTGGCAAAATGTGTAATTTAAGGGCATGCAAGGCAGAAAGGACTATACCGAAAAGCTGTTTACAAGCTTCCAGTTATCGGACCGTGTTCCGAAGGAAAACCTCTATCGGAGATTGCGGGAAACCCTTGATTTAAGCTTTCTTTACAAAGACACAAAAGAACTTTACGGCAAAACCGGCAATCCTTCAATTGATCCAGTGGTCTTTTTTAAACTGCTGCTGACGGGCTACCTGGAGAACATCACCTCTGACCGGAAACTGGTGGAGCACTGCTCAATGCGTATGGACTTGCTGTACTTTTTAGGTTTTGATATTGATGAAGAACTGCCCTGGCATTCTACCATCAGCCGGACCAGGCAACTGTATCCCATTGCCTTATTCGAAACGCTTTTTAATAAAGTTTTCACGTTATGTGTGAATGCAGGAATGGTCAGTAACCACACGCAGGCCGTTGATTCGGCACCTGTTAAAGCAAACGCTTCGATGGAAAGCTTACAGCTAAAAATGCCTGCTACTTCTGTAAAAAAACACCTTCAAAAAGTAGAAGAAGAGAACCAGGAAGCTGGGAAAAAGAATGATCCTCCTAGCTCGGCTGTTTATATCAGTGCACCTGATCACCAGCTAAGAAAGCTAGAGAAACATGAGTAGAAATTGCGTGACCACCCGCAGAAACCACTGGGATTTTCTCACGAAAAAGCGCAGCTGGTAAGTAACAAAACCCACTACAGCCCGCATGATCCGGATGCCCGCATATCGGTAAAGCCTGGCAAAGCAAGAAAGCTGAACTACCGTATGAGTATGGCAGTCGATACAGCCGAAGGCGTAATCAGTCATGTGCAGGCTGATTTTGCTGATGGCAGAGATAGTCAGTATTTACCTGCGATCACCTTTGGGTTACAAAACCGTTTAAAAGAAAGTGAGCTGGCGATGACTGATTTGCTAGCTGATACCGGTTATTCAAACGGATCCAATTACAGCTTTCTGGAACAAAAAGGTGTTACCGGATGGGTACCCGTTTTTGGAATGTACAAATCCATTGTGCCTGGCTTTACTTACAACAACGAAACAGATGAATATACCTGCATGGCAGGTAAGCCATTGCCATTTAAAGGCTTTGATCATTCTGCCGATGGCAGGCTACTGAAAAACTACTGTGCGGCCTCAAAAGATTGC
>CAZZVY010000076.1:0-12727 GCA_964657585.1 uncultured Mucilaginibacter sp.
GGTACTGGAAGAAGCGCTGGTAAAACCTTTAGGCTATGGCCGCAAGCAGGTTTACGAGGTAAAGGCCCAGCAACTGATCAATATGGTGCAAAACGGCGTAGGTGTTGATGAAGTGCTGTATACAGAGATAGCCGGGGATAATGGCAATGAGCATAGTCCTAAGGTTTTTCCTAATGTTGATGGCATTAAGTTTTTAACCCATGCCGGGGGCTGCGGCGGTATCCGCCAGGATGCCATTACCCTGTGCGGGTTACTGGCGGGCTATATTACCCATCCAAATGTGGCGGGCGCTACTGTTTTAAGCCTGGGTTGCCAGAATGCGCAGGTAAGTATTTTGCAGGAAGAAATAGCTAAACGCGACCCAAACTTCAGTAAACCGCTCTATGTGATCGATCAGCAAAAGACCGGTAAAGAATCTGTAATGATTGAGCAGGCCTTGCGCCAAACGCTGGCCGGTTTGATACAGGCGAATCAAAACGAACGCAAGCCTGCGCCGTTAAGCAAACTGACCATTGGGTTAGAGTGCGGCGGTTCGGATGGTTTCTCTGGTCTGTCTGCAAACCCCGCTATCGGTTATACTTCTGATTTATTGGTGGCCTTAGGCGGTTCAGTTATTTTAGCTGAATTTCCTGAACTATGCGGTGTTGAACAAAATATTATTGACCGTTGTGTAGACAATGATAAAGCAGAACGCTTTACCAGCCTTATACGTACCTATGCCCAGCGCGCCGAAGAAGCAGGCTCGGGTTTTGATATGAACCCCTCGCCGGGCAATATTAAAGATGGTTTAATTACCGATGCCATAAAATCAGCCGGTGCAGCCAAAAAAGGCGGTACTTCGCCTGTGGTTGATGTACTGGATTATCCTGAAAAAGTAACAAAACCTGGTTTAAATTTATTGTGTACCCCCGGTAATGATGTGGAATCGACAACTGCCGAAGTTGGTTCAGGTGCAAATATTGTGTTATTTACTACCGGTTTAGGCACACCCACCGGCAACCCCATAACGCCTGTAGTTAAAATTGCCAGCAACAGCAGCTTATATAACCGCATGAGCGACATTATGGATGTAAACACAGGTACCATAATTGAAGGCGAGGAAACCATACAGCAGGCCGGCGAGCGTATTTTAGATTACGTGATAAAGGTTGCCAGCGGCGATGTAGAAGTAAGCGCCGTAAAACACGGGCAAAATGATTTTATCCCGTGGAAGCGGGGAGTGTCGTTATAATAGCCCCATCAAAATTCTCCTCGAAGGAAAGGATTTTAAATATTTCCAAAGTCTATTCTTTTAGGGATAATTTAGAATGGGCTCTTCATGCTTTCTTCACAAACTAATCGCAGTTTTACAGTGATTAGGTTTTGGTTAGTATGTTTTGTGCAAGGAACATACTTCGGTCCCCTGCCACCCGGCGGGGGATTTTTTGTTTTCAAGTTTTCTCAAGCATAAAAAACAATTTTTAAACCAGCTTTTTAAAATTTAAATAAAATTATCGCAAAAAATAGTTATTCCGATAAAAAATATATAAGTTTTTATAAAAGTTATCAATATTATGTGAAATAATATTAAGAAAACTGTAAATTCGCTTTGTTTTATCAATCACAAGTTTTTATTAGCGTTTAAGTGATATTATTATATAAAATACTTTTAAAAAATGGCAAAATTAGAGTACATCTGGCTGGACGGTTACAAACCAACGCAAAGCTTGCGCAGCAAAACAAAAATTGAAAAAGATTTCAGCGGCGATCTCGAAGATTGTCCACTGTGGAGCTTTGACGGTTCATCAACCGAACAAGCGCCCGGCGGTTCGTCAGACTGTGTATTAAAGCCTGTTTTTATTTGTCCTGATCCGCAGCGTAAGGAAGGCTACCTGGTAATGTGTGAAGTACTTTCAGCAGATGGCACACCACACCCTTCAAACGGCCGTGCTACCATACAGGATGATGATAACGATTTTTGGTTTGGTTTTGAACAAGAATACTTTTTGTGGGACCCAAAAACAAATAAGCCTTTAGGTTTCCCTGAAGGGGGTTATCCGGGTCCGCAGGGCCCTTATTATTGCTCAGTTGGGGCCAAAAATGCTTTTGGCCGTGAAATTATTGAGGAGCATCTGGATGTTTGCCTCGAAGCTGGTTTGAACGTGGAGGGTATTAACGCCGAGGTTGCCGCCGGCCAATGGGAATTTCAGATATTTGCCAAAGGAGCTAAAGAGGCAGGCGATCAGATATGGATAGCCCGTTATCTGCTCGAACGTATCGGCGAAAGCTACGGTGTGTCTATCAATTGGCATTGCAAACCTTTAGGTGCTTTAGACTGGAATGGTTCAGGCATGCATGCCAACTTCTCTAATACTACTTTAAGGACTGCCGGCAACAAAGAAACTTACGATAAAATATGTGAAGCATTTCGTCCGGCTGTTGCAGAATGTATTGCCGTTTACGGTGCCGATAACGAATTGCGTTTAACAGGCAAACACGAAACAGCATCTATTCACGATTACAGTTACGGTGTGTCAGATCGCGGCGCTTCTATCCGTATACCGCTGGCCACTGTACAACGCGGCTGGAAAGGTTACCTGGAAGACCGCCGCCCTAACTCGGCTGCGGACCCTTATAAAGTTGCAGCAGTTATCATTAAAACTGTAAAATCAGCAGTGGTATAAAAGTTTAATCAGCCATTATATTATGCCTCCCTGATAAACCGGGGAGGCATTTTTATTGATACCTGCATTTTTATGATGTCTTCAGGATATGACCCGAATAGACTTCTATTGTTATGAAAATGATTAATTGACAATTAAACAAGCTTCGTATATAAACAATAGATGCAATCGGTTTCCATTTGCTATTTTTGCGCCATTATAAACTTAACAAGTAAATAAACTGCTGCTTAATTTTACAGGTTTATTAGTTTTCAGTGACTGATCTGATATTTTGCTATGGATAAGCATCAAATTGAGGCGTATATTAAAGAAAAAGATATACAAAGAATAAAATTTGCCTTTGCCGATATTGACGGCATATTACGCGGGAAACTTATTCATCGTGATAAATTTTTTGAGGGTTTACAAGATGGCTACGGTTTTTGCGACGTTGTTTTCGGCTGGGACAGTGCCGATGCCGCTTATGATAACATAGAACTAACCGGCTGGCATACGGGTTATCCTGATAAATATTGCCGTATCGACCTGTCTACCCTGCGCCATATCCCCTGGCAAAACGACCAGGTGTTTTTCCTGGCAGATTATACCCAGCCTGATGGCAGCAGTGTACCGGCTTGTCCGCGCAGTTTGTTAAAAAGAATTGCTGCAGATTGCGAGGCGATGGGTTATCACCCTGAGTTTGCGCAGGAATTTGAATGGTTTAATTTTAATGAAACACCGCAAAGCCTGCACGATAAAGCATTTACTAAACTAAGCCCCTTAACGCCAGGTATGTTCGGTTATTCTATTTTGCGGCCATCACAAAACAGCGGCTTTTATTATGACTTGTTTAACCTGCTAACTGCTTTTAACATCCCGATAGAGGGATTGCATACCGAAACAGGCCCGGGTGTTTATGAAGCTGCTATTATTCATGATCATGTACTGGCCGCAGCCGATAAAGCCACTTTGTTTAAAACTTCGGTTAAGGAAATTGCCGCTATGCACGGCATCACCGCTACATTTATGGCTAAGTGGGATGCGGATTTACCAGGTTGCAGCGGCCACGTCCATCAAAGCCTGTGGAATAAAAATAAAACCCAAAATTTATTTTATAATGCAGATGATGTAAATAAAATGAGCGACCTGCATAGGCATTATCTGGCCGGTCAACTGTATTGTTTGCCGCATTTGCTGCCCATGTATGCGCCAACAGTTAACAGTTACAAACGTTTGGTTGAAGGCGCCTGGGCCCCAACTACCATTACCTGGGGAATAGATAATCGTACCACCGCTCTCCGTGTAATTAATGATACCATTAACCATACCCGTTTGGAAACACGTATCCCCGGGTCAGACAGTAACCCATATCTGGCTATGTCGGCTGCACTGGCTTCCGGATTGTACGGTATAAAAAATAAATTGGAACTAAATATTAATGCCACTATTGGTAATGGTTATCAAAATGCCGCTAACGGCAGTCTGGCCGCTAACCTGGAAGAGGCAGCAAGAGCCATGCAAAATTCTGCCATCGCCAAAAATCTATTCGGTGATGCTTTTGTTAACCACTTCACTAACACCCGCCTGTGGGAGTGGCGGCAATTTAGCAAAAAGGTGACTGATTGGGAATTGAAGCGGTATTTTGAAACAGTCTGACCATACAAGCCCTTAATGTGAATCCTGTCATCTTTTAAACCTGTTTAATTCTGGTTCAGACTTTATGAACTACAATAAAATAATACAAAAAGCCTGGGAAGGGTACGATGCTTCAAAGATTATTGTAAGTATTGAGGACATTAGCGTAAGGGTATCTACCAACCATGTTTTTCGTATTACGTTTGATGATGACGATATGATCATTGCCAAACTATCCAACTTTGGCAGGTACGAATATTTTAAGGAAGACCACCGCATTATCCATAGCTTATCAAACAACCTGCTTTACCCGTTCGAGAATTTACTGGCTAAGTCGTTATTGAAAAATAACAGGGTTTATATCTATAAACACAAGGACAGCAATGGCGATGCCTGGGTAGTATTTTATAACCCGACCCGCATACTGGAACGATTACCCGCACGGCTGGACGACAGCCACATCAAACGTTTCGGGCAGCAAATAGGCAAGTTTCATAAAGCCTGCGCAAAGTTGAGAAATGTACTGCCAAAATCATCAAAAACGCTGCGTACCGATATTAATAGCTTATTACAGCAAATTGATCAGAATGAAAGCAGCATAGGCACCCCAATGCAGGCCGATTTTTTAAAGTATCATTGCGAACAGTTTTTGAAGAACAGGTCAAAGCACAATGTTAGTAATTTTGAAATTATCCCGGTATTTATAGACTGGAATATTGGCAATTTCTCGGTAACTGATAAACAGGAGTTGTATTCGCGGTGGGATTATGATTGGTTCCGGATGAGTTACCGGGTGCTTGATTTTTATTTTTTCAGCAGGGTAGTATCAGATGCAGGCGACCGTACCGTATTCAGTTATCGTGTAGATACTATGAACGAACCCCGGTTTGTTATGTTTTTAAAAGAATACCATAAGGTTAACCCACTAATTGCTGATGAATTACGTTTTTTAAAAGAAGTATACCGTTTTTTTATTTTAAATTATGTGATAAAAGACGGCCGGTATTTTTTTACCAGTCCGTATGCAGAAAAACTACGTGCAGAGGCATTTGATATTTATCTTCCGTCGGTTGAACGGGATTTTGATGCCGAACTGCTGATAGATGCCCTAAAGTTAAAGTAAATGGAGATGCAAGATTTTAAAGGTGTAGTAGACGGCTATGAAGTAGTCTTTTTTGATGCCTTTGGTGTTATCAAAAACTATAAAGGCTTACTGCCAGGCATTGAGCGTACCTTTAAGTACCTGAAATACAGGCATAAAGAATACTTCATAGTAACCAATGATGCATCGCGTAGCCCGCAGCAATTAGCAGAGGCATTTCATAACAAAGGCCTTACAGCCATAACGCATGATCGTATCATCTCATCGGGTATGCTGGCTAAAGAATATCTCGACTTAAAGGTACCCAAGGGGATTGTAGCTTATCTGGGTACGGCAGATTCAGCACATTATATTGAAAGCTCCGGCTTGCAAACTCTGCCAATAAGTGAGGTAAATGAAGGCAATGAGCATATGGTAAGCGCAGTTGTATTTCTGGACGATGAAGGCTTTAACTGGTTTAACGACCTGAACAAATGTGTTAACCTGCTGCGTAAACGCAATATACCGGCTATTGTTGCTAACACTGACAGGGCGTACCCCCTTAACTTAAATGATGTGTCTATCGCCATAGGCGGTTTGGCTAATATGATTGAAAGTATCGTCGGTAAAAAGTTTATCCGTTTCGGCAAGCCCGATTCGCAGATGTTCATGTTTGCGTATGACCTGATCCGTAACCGGCGGCCAATTGATAAAAAAGATATAATAATGGTAGGGGATACCCTCCAAACTGATATTATGGGTGGCAACAAATTCGGGCTTGATACGGTGCTGGTACTATCGGGCAATACTCAAAAGGCAGATGCGCAAACCCGTATCAATGCCACTGGTATTGTACCTACTTATATTTGTGAATCTGCAGTGATCATATAATCTGTAATATAGGGCTTCGAATTGGATATGGTGAATATCATTGTCGTGTTGAAAGCTAAATTTAAAACCAGCTATTAATGATATAATTGCCAAAAATAGTTGGTTTTACCAACTATTTTTGGCAACATTACCCTTTTAATTGAACAGGATGGTGAATTTCTTTATTCTAAATATGCCATATCCTCATCAGTCAGGTTAATATCTGCCGATTTTAAGTTCTCTTCAAAATGCATTAAAGATGAAGTGCCAGGTATTGGCAGCATTACAGGCGAGCGGTGCAGCAGCCACGCGATGTTTACCTGTGCCTCGGTAACGCCATATTTTCTGGCGATTTCGGCAAGGCGTTTGTCTTGTTTATCAGCCGTATGAAGCGACCAGAATGGCACCATAGCAATATCGTTAGCTTCGCAAACATCTAATATTTCTTCGCCCCCCATATTAGTGCCGCCATGTGGAAAATCTTTAGAAGTACGCTGACCGTGACCATACATATTTTCAACTGATGCAATGTTACCCATCTTCATACCCAATAGTAATTCGTCCCTTGTAACATTGCTAAGCCCTACGTGCATAATTTTACCCTCCTCCTGCATCTTTAACATCGCTTCCAGGCCTTCTTCAAAGTTGGTCATTCCCGGCAAAACACGAAAGTGTACCAATGTTACCTGGTCTATCTTTAAAGTCCGCAGGTTGTTTTCAATGCTGGTACGCAGATTCTCTGGCTTGTTAAATACTATCCAGCTTTTATCGGGTTTGCGTGTAGCGCCTACTTTTGTACATATTAATAGGTCATCCGGGTAAGGATATATGGCTTCAGCAATTAGCCTGTTGGTAACATCATCGCCGTAATAATCAGCCGTATCTATAAACTGTATACCAGCTTCAACGGCGCGTTTCAAAATAGCCAAGGCTTCCTCACGTCGCGGCGGTTCGCCGTAAAACCCAGGGCCAGTAAGGCGCATGGTACCGTAACCTAAGCGGTTAACGGTTAAAGGATGTTTGCTGTTTTTTGCAATGGTAATAGTATCCATGATGCTTTAACCAAAACTATGATTAAATGTTTGTTATCAATATTTTTAAGAGCCAATACCAATGCCGGTGAGTATCTTGGCAGGTTGATTGTTTGGCACATCAATACAAGTTTCGGTTATTTAACATCTATAACCCTGTTATTTCTACCACATTGCTGGTTTGCCGCACATCGTTACCGCCGGCAGGGCTTTATGCTTATGGTCATCAGGTAATCGCCGCTGTAAGTTTTGCCGCTTTCGGCAATGGCAGGGCGGCCACCACCGTTCAGGTTAATTTCCTGCACCTGGTACTGCTTTTGAGGGTTTAGCCAGAATGTCAATTTGTTTAATACCATAAGTAAGCTGGCTTTCCTGCATTTTCATTTCAGTTGCCCAATCGCCGTGAAATTGTGTAAGCCTGTATTTGGCCGCATCAAAATGCAGCATTGACGATGCGTAGTTGGTTAGCACAAGTGCACCTTTTTCGTCATTCTTTATCTCCGTCCAGGTTTTTATAACATTTTCCAGTTTAAAGGCTTGATAGTGTAAATTAACCTCCACCGGGTACTGAGGGTCTTTTAACCGGATAACGGTTTCGTTAACATTATCATCCTGGTCTGTTTGCGTATCGCTGATATATTTCAACTCCAGCGAAGGGTTGGCATCGGCATGTGTTACCTTTATAGCAGGCTGAAACTGATCTTCCATACTCCCTGTAATATAGGCTTCATGGCGCATACCGGTTATTACGGCATAATCTGCCGGGTTAATCAGTTTTTTGCCGATATAAGTTTGGTATAGCCGCCCATTGGTGCCAACAGCAAATACCAGGCTAAAGTTATTGGTATTGATATTGATCAGCCTGGCGGTTTGTGCGCTGGCAATTATTGCATTTACCTGAAATAAGCAGGGAAACAATTAGTTTTTTTATTATAAGTTATAGAGATTAACTATTAAGGATTTAGCTTAATGGTTCCTGATCCATTCGTTTTTATCTGCGCTCTTAACAAGCGCTTCAATAACCTGCATATTGCACAAGGCATCTGTAAGCGGAGTAGGTACCAGTGTATTAAACATTATCGACTTTGAAAATTCATCCGCCTGTAAAGTGTACTGATTGGCAGCATCAACCACAATCTCTTTCACTGCCTTATTGCACTGCAGCCATAATTTACAAGGCTGGTCGTTGGGTGCATTTACAGGTATTTCCACTTCCAGCCTGCCTTTGCTGCCTATAATATTTACCCGCTGATATGGTTCTAACTGTGTTGAGCAGGTTAAAGTTGCGCTCAATCCATCACCAAAATCTATTAATCCCGAGGTAATCGTATCCGTTTTAAATATTGGGTCACGGCTGATAAGTCCCATCACCCGTTGGGGTTCACGGTTAAAAATAAAGCGGGGGAACGAGATACAATAACAACCAATATCCATCAACGCACCGCCGCCGGTTTCGGGCTTGTTACGAATGTTGGCGGCATCTACATTGTAGTAAGAGAAGAAAGCCTGCACATGTTTAACTTCGCCTAAAAGCCTTTCGTTAATTATCTTTTTAGCCTTTAACCATTGCGGATGAAAACGGTACATAAATGCCTCCATTACCTTTAAATGGGGGTACTGCTTAGCGGCTGCAATTAAACCGGCGGCCTCTTTAACGTTCATGGCAATTGGCTTTTCGCACAACACATGTTTTCCAGCAGCCAGTGCCTTTAAGGTATAAGGCACATGCAAATGGTTGGGCAAAGGGTTATATATGGCATCAATATGAGGGTCCGCCAGCAGGGCTTCATAACTGTCGTAAGCTTTTGGAATGGCTAATTCCGTTGCGGTTTGTTTAGCTTTGGCCTTATCATTTGATGATATGGCTGTTACAATACCAAACTGACTTTTTTGTATAGCGGGGATAACCTGTAAGCGCCCGATTTTGGCAGTGCTTAAAATGCCCCAGCGTATCTTGTTGCTCATAACCGGTAATTATTGTTAACAAAAGTAACTGATTAGCCAATTATTTTACATTTTAACATAATTATATATATTTAAACCGTTAACAATTATACTTTTTATGTCAGCTTCAAAGGGTAAAGTATTTACAATGGTTATGGCCGCTGTGTTTTTTTTAAACATATGGTCAACTACATCTGCCGCTGAATTTAATAACGGAATAGCTAAGGACTCCTTGCTAAACCGTGATTATATTTTAAATATCATGCACAAGGTGGCCGACTGGCAACTAAATGCCTGGAATACTATTGGGTTTATGCATCCTAAAGGCGACTGGACAAATGCCGCATGTTATACAGGGCTTTACGCCTTTGGGGCTATGAAAGGTAATGAGAAGTATTTAACCGAATTGGTAAAAATTGGTAACGACCTGAACTGGAACACCGGCAAAGACCGCTTTATGGCCGATGATTATTGCATAGGGCAAATGTACTCGTTGTTGTATGTTAAGTACAAAGACAAAAAGATGATCACGCCGTTTATCCAGTTGGCAGATAGCATCGTCAGTAAGCCGCATGATGAACCGCTTGACTGGAAAAACAGAATACAATCGCGCGAATGGGCCTGGTGCGATGCCCTTTATATGGGGCCGACTGCTTTAAGCTACCTTAGTACAGCCACCGGCGATCCTAAATACCTGGCAGCTGCCGCTAAACTATGGTGGAAGACGACCGACTATTTGTATGATACCAACGAGCACCTATATTTTCGTGATGGCAGTTTTTTGCAGAAAATAGAGAAGAACGGTAAAAAAGTATTTTGGTCCAGGGGGAATGGTTGGGTATTGGGTGGATTGGTAAGGGTGATGGAAAATATGCCCGCCAATTACCCCGACCGTAACAAGTTTGAAAATCTGTACAAGGAAATGGAAGCTAAGATAGCCTCTATACAACAGCCCGACGGCAGCTGGCATGCTTCGTTGCTTGACCCGGATAGCTACCCTGTAAAAGAAACCAGTGGCACCGGCTTTTACTGCTACTCTATTTTATGGGGATTAAACCACGGCCTGTTAGATGAAAAAAACTATTGGCCGGTAGCTAAAAAAGCCTGGCAAGCATTAGTAACCGCCGTGCATCCAGATGGTATGCTGGGCAATGTACAACCCATAGGCGCTAATCCTGATAAGGTAACTGAAAATAGTACCGAAGTATACGGGGTAGGGGCATTTTTGTTGAGCGGTACGCAAATGTACCAATATATGAGCAAGCATCCAAAGGCTGACTGATTACCTTGCTATGTATTTAATTAACAAACATAGCGGCAAGTTTAAATTTTTTAAACAATTATTTTTTGTGGAATATACATTATAAAAAATTTAATTTTGTTTACGCTTATATTTGCGGCCTATGGCATCAGAACTGGATAAAACGGATTTACAGATCCTGAAAATTTTACAGGAGAACGGCAGGATCACCAACCTGCAGCTATCGAACGAGATAGGCCTTTCGCCGGCACCAACGCTTGAACGTGTGCGCAAGCTTGAAAATAATGAATATATTAAAAGTTACCATGCCCTGGTTGACGAGGAGAAGCTGGGCCTTGGCATAAAAACATTCATACAGATATCATTAGACTTTCACCAAAAAAACACTATCCAGGTATTTTTGGATGAGGTACAAAATATTAAAGAAGTTACAGAATGCCACCATGTAACCGGCCAGTGCGATTTTTTACTAAAAGTATACGTACGTAATATCAAAGCCTATGAGCAACTCATCATGGAAAAAATAAGCCGTATCCCTGTGGTAAAAACCTTTCAGACCATGATGATCATGTCGACCAGTAAGAAGGAACCTATTGTGCCGCTGGAATACTGACTTTTGCATCTATTGCTTAAGTGGAGGTAGGGCAGATAATCCGGTTGTTGACCGAATACTTTGCAACACTGAAGCGGGCCCCTTCTTATTTACAAATTCGCAACCAAACTGATAGATAAATTGCTGACCTTCGTAAAAGGACGGCTTTAATTGTCCGTTAATAATTTTTGCGAGAATGTGGTATAATAATATCCTGGAAACGATAGGCAATACGCCAATGGTTAAGCTGAACAAGGTAACGGCGGACATACCGGCAACCATATTGGCTAAAATAGAAGTAACCAATCCTGGTAACTCTATTAAAGACCGCATGGCCATAAAAATGATCGCAGATGCGGAACGTAGTGGTAAGCTGAAACCCGGCGGAACGATAATTGAAGGTACATCCGGCAATACAGGTATGGGGCTGGCTATTGCAGCGGTTATTAAAGGTTATAAATGTATTTTTACCAGTACCGATAAGCAATCTAAGGAAAAGTTTGATGCCTTGCGTGCGTTTGGCGCTGAGGTAATTGTTTGCCCTACCAATGTTGAACCTGAAGACCCCCGGTCTTATTATTCCGTATCTTCCCGTCTGGAACGCGAGGTGCCTAACTCATGGAAGCCTAATCAGTACGACAACCTTTCAAATTCGCAGGCACATTATGAAAGTACCGGCCCCGAGATATGGGCGCAAACGGAGGGCAAGATCACGCACCTGGTAGTAGGTGTAGGCACGGGTGGTACCATATCAGGCACGGCGAAATATTTAAAGGAAAAAAATCCAAACGTACAGGTGTTAGGTATTGATACCTATGGCTCGGTGTTTAAGAAATATAAGGAAACCGGTATATTTGATAAAAACGAAATATACCCCTACATCACCGAAGGCATAGGTGAAGATTTTCTGCCGCAAAATGTAGACTTTAACCTAATAGACCACTTTGAAAAAGTGACTGATAAGGATGCCGCTTTAATGACGCGAGAGATTGCCCGCAAGGAAGGTATTTTTGCCGGTAACTCTACCGGCTCAGCTGTTGCAGGGGTGCTTCAAATGAAAGACAGGTTTAAACAAGGCGATGTGGTGGTAGTAATATTTCCAGACCACGGCACCCGTTACCTGGGTAAAATGTATAACGACGACTGGCTGCGAGACCGTGGCTTCATTAAGGAAGAAAAGCTGACCGCCCGCCATATCATCAGCAAAAAGGAAAAACAGGAAATTGTTACCATTGATATAGAGAAAACCGTGCTGGAGGCTATCGGCATCATTAAATCACTGAATATATCCCAAATACCGGTAACGCAAAAAGGAATGATAGTAGGTAAAATTACCGAAAGCGCCATTTTGAGTGCACTACTGGAAAACCCATCATTAAAATCTCAGCCAATCGGTACTATCTCATCAAATTCGTTCCCTTTTGTTGATCTGAACACTTCCATTGATAAAATATCCGCTATGATAAATAAAGATAACATAGCGGTATTGGTGGAAGATGAGCAGGGTAAGATCGAGATCATTACTCAGTATGATATTATAAATGCGATATCTGCTTAAGACAGTCAAAGCGGAAAAGATAAAGGTAAAAGGTATTTGATTGGATGCATTTATCTTAGATAATGTGGTCAAAAATAGTTGGTGAAACGCTCACAATTTCATTGATTATCAAA
>CAZZVY010000077.1:0-12648 GCA_964657585.1 uncultured Mucilaginibacter sp.
AAACCAACGGTTTTTCCATCAATTTAACATAAAGTTATGGAAACGATCTGTATGATCGCACATCTGCACTGTTATTTGTGGTGTTGCCAGGTTTGATCATTATCTTAAATGCTTTCTTTTCGGCGAAACGCTCCTGCATTAGTACTGCGCTCATTATTTTATCATCCATTGTTTTATTCATTTATATCCTGACTTGCTATGTTTGAAAGAAAAAGCATCCTATTTGTACCGGTTAATTTCGGGGGCTGGCTGATTTTTGCCGCTGCTATCATATATGCCATCTATAATGGTGTGCAGTTGAATATCGCACATTCCGTAAGCGATTTTTTGATGAACCTGGTATTCAGCTTGCTGATAATTGCGGCTGTTTATTCCTTTATCGCGTACTCAACCTTAATTAAAAGATAATGACATCCCTCCTTTTTTTATTGACCGTTTTAACGTTGCTCGTATTACTTATACGCATGCTCATCAAACTGACCCGGCGGAAAATCATCAAGGGTGCCTTAATAGCGATGGGTTTAATCATTGTGGGCTATGGATTAACCTGGACAGTATTTAAACTAAGCCAAAAATTGTTGCCGATTCCTTTGGGCACGCAGGTTTGTTTTGATGATTGGTGTGCTACCGTTGTAAAAGCAGAGCGACAAACTGCCGGGGACAGTACCGTGATCGTTCTTCATATTGAAATGTTTAATAACGCACGGGGCATTTCCCAGAAGCCATCAGAACCAAGGATACACATTTTGGATACCACTGGCAAAGCCTGGTATATCGTCAAGCCTTTTCCGAAGTGCCGATTGAATCTCGCTTCGTTTAGAGTTATCCGACAAATTCTTAAACTCAGGATTGCTGGTATTATCTCGGGCTTTCTTTTTTAGCCAATTCCTTTAAGTCATTTAGGTTAGTGCTGATCGGGTTAGCCTTAAGCAGCCGGGCAAACCAGGCCAGGTTAGCCGTCGTATAGCGCAGGGTGTAATTGGTATAATACCATTGCTCCCCTCCTGCTTCAACATAATCTTTTCCGGCACCGGCCATACCTACCCAATAGGCATTTACATTTGGCGGTATGGTAAAGCCCGATTCCTGCATGGCCCACAGCACTTGTGCTGCACAAGAATGTGCGCCGTCTTCGTTGCCGGTTATAAGGCAGCCGGCTACCTTGTTATAAGTAAAAAATTGCCCGGTAGCAGGGTCGCTCAGGTCTTTATCATGAAAAATGGCATCCAAACGTTCAATAAGCCGCTGGGTTGTTGATGCCACATGGCCCATCCATATCGGCGTGGCGATAATAAAAATATCACAGGCCTTAATTTTACGTAACAGAATCGGCCACTCGTCACCATTGCCCATGTCTGATTCTGTGCCCGGTTTTATCTCATAATCTAACAGACGGATTACTTCGGTTTGTATCCCCTCAGCTGCAAGCTGCGATGCCGCCTTTTGTGCAAGCGCGCCTGTGTTTGAAAATTCGGGGGATGATTTGAGGGTACAATTAATAATGAGGGCCTTCATTGATATTGGCTTTTAACTAATCATTTATCAATTAAAGCAATCTCCGTGCTAATTGTTTTATAAAATGAACATCAGTAACCCGGTACAGGCCAGCGGTTACCGGCTTAGCAGGCGGCCAGCATAATGGCTTATTTTCTCGTAAAGTTCTTCGGGTTTAAATGGTTTGGTAACATAATCGCTCATACCACTGGCTATTACCTGGTTACGTATTTCAAGCAAGGCAGAAGCGGTTAAAGCAATAATTGGCAGTTCAGCATATTTGCCACCCATCTTTCTGATGGCTATAGTTGCTTCATAACCATCCATTACCGGCATCTGTATATCCATCAACACCATATCATAATCGGTTAAAACAATCATTTCCAGGCCTATCTTGCCATTTTCGGCCACATCACATGTTATTCCCCAACGCTCCAGGAAACGCCTGGCCACCATTACATTTATCGGGTTATCCTCCACCAGCAGAATTTGCAGGCCATTCAGCTCGTTGTAAGCATCTTTTATATCGTACTTTTTAACCGGTACGGCAAGGGTGCTTTTACTCTTTTTCAAGTTAAGTTCGAAATAAAAACACGAGCCTTTACCCACTTCGCTCTCCACCTTAATTTCGCCGCCCATTAAACCAACAAGCCGCCTGCTTATAGCAAGCCCCAGGCCGGTGCCGCCAAACATGCGTGTGGTTGAACTGCTTGCCTGCGAAAAAACGTCGAATATGTGTTCCAGCTTGTCTATGGGTATACCAATACCCGTATCCTTTATTTCAAAGTAAACTTTTACGGTACGGGCGGTTTCCTTTAATAATTTGCACACTACTGATACTTTGCCACGTTGCGTAAATTTAATGGCATTACTTATCAGATTATTCAAAATCTGCCCTAACCGTACCCTATCACCTTCTATCTGAACCGGGATGCCCTGGTCAAAGTTCAAATCAAATAAAATATCCTTTTCATCAGCCGCTTGTTGCTGGGCGGCGTAGATATTATCAAGCAGTACTTTCAGGTCAAATTTATCCTGTTCAAACTCAATTTTACCAGCCTCTATTTTACTGATATCAAGTATATCATTAATAATTACCATCAGGTTATCAGCCGAGAACTTTAACACATTCAGGTATTCCTGCTGATCGGGGCGGGCGTTATGCTGCAGCAAATTGGTAAAGCCTATTACCGCATTCATAGGCGTGCGTATCTCATGGCTCATTACCGATAAAAACCGCGATTTGGCAATCGCCGCCGTCTCGGCAGCTTCTTTGGCGCGTACCAGCGCCTCCTCGTTTTCCTTGCGGGCGGTAATATCCTGGAATATGCCATGCAACCGTACACATACCCCGTTCTCAAATTCGGGGGTACCTATGGTGCGTGTCCATAATTGCTTACCAGCCGTATTTATCACCCGCAGTTCCAGATCATACGGTATACCGTGTTTTACCGCTTCGCGGAAACTCTGGCGCAATTTTTCCCGGTCATACCCCTCCTTAAAAAAAAGGCCGGCGCTGCCGGCATTAGGTATAAAATTGTTGGGAACGCCAAAAATCTTACGGGTAACGTCAGACCATATTACGTGATTAGTAGCCAGGTCAAGTTGCCAGCCGCCTACAACAGCGGCCTCGTTGGTCTTATTTAAAAAATCTTTCACCAGCCGCAATTCCATTTCTGTTTCCTTTTGCCTGGTAATGTTAATGAACGTGCCCGACATATGGAGCGGCTTGCCTTCGGCCGACCAGCTGCTGTGCCCCGTAAATAGAAACGATACAGTTGAGCCGTTTTTGTGGAGGCAGCTTACTTCATGTATAAAGGGATATTTGCCTTTATTTTCTATATGCTGTCTCATTTTTTCCCGGGCCAGTTGCAGGCCTTCTTTGGTAACCTTCCCTGTCCAGAACGTATGGTGGTCTTCGTCACATTCTGCATAACCTAAAGATTGCATCAGTGCGGCATTGTTAAAGGGAACGGCCCCGGTCATATCCCATTCCCAATAACCAGCAACCGCGTCTTCAAATAAATTTTTATTGTGATGGTGAGGCATTTTAGTACAAATTCCTTTTTAAACGAAATGCACTGCGTAAAAGTTATCTTTTTGCAGCTTAATAAACAGGATATAAATACGTTATAATAAAAACGTATACAATACTTATTAACTTATTTATACAACCGGTTAAAGCACTAATTGCCGGTGAAGTTTTGCCAATGTCTCATCCGGATCTGTAGAAAAGCCAGGGTGTACACTTGAGCATTGCACCACTGTACTGCGGGTGGCAGTAAGCCACCTAAACCGTGAGGGCGTATCCAGTAAAGCAATGGGGCCGCCCTGCTTGCTGCCTGCGCATATTTTTTTAAACAAGGCCAGGTGCTCGTGAAGTTCCTGCATATCCGGCCGTTCAGGAAAACAATGCAGGCGCGGGGCATTAAGCGTATATTTAACCTGTAAAAAATTCAGTTTACTGCAATACAATATTACACCAACATTAATAAATTCTTCGCGCTCAACCCGGGGCACCACCCGGATAATTGCATACTCAAATATATGTTTATCTTGCATTTTGCGCTTCCTTTACAAAAATTTGAGATAAAGCTATACGTGTATCTAAAAATCCAGCGTAAATATCCCGTACCTCTTCCGGTGTTTCGTCCCATTCCTCGGCCAGCCATTCGTCAGGTATTAAATTAACAACGGAACGGATCACTTCAGGCGTTAATATACTTCTGAGTTGGGTATTTACGCTTTCAAGTTCTGATGCATAAGCCAGCAGCACATGCTCTTTAACCTGTACAAACGGTTTTACCGCCTGCTGCTGCCAGTTGTGCCACGAGTGATGAAAATACAAGGCAGCGCCATGATCTATCACCCATAATTCGCGGTGCCAGGTAAGCATGTTAGTATTACGAGGTGTGCGGTCAACATTGGTCAGCAAACAATCCAGCCACACTATTTTAGAGGCCAGTACGGCATCAACCGGGGTAACGGAACGGTCAAAAGTTATTGCGCCCGATAAATAATGCAGGGCTAAGTTAAGCCCAACGCTGGCTTTCAACAAATCCTGGATTTCTTCATCCGGTTCGGTACGGCCAAAAGCAGTGTCAAGGGTGGCGAAAACAATTTCGGGGACTTTGAGTCCTATTTTGCGGGCTATTTCGCCGCCTATAAGTTCAGCTATCAATGCCTTTACGCCCTGTCCGGCGCCGCGAAATTTTACTACGTATAAAAAGCCATCGTCGCCCTCGGCAATAGCGGGCAGCGAACCTCCTTCACGCAGCGGGGTAACATAACGGGTTACATTAACAGTACGTAATTGCAGCGGTGGGTTTAACATAGCTGGGCAAATATAGCACATTAGCTTTTGTTTCGCTTTGTTCTTACATCCATCGCCCTTATCTGCTCCTTATATTTTAAAGGCAGTAATGCGTTTTTAAAAAAACCGGCAAGCCCTATAGTCCTGAATAACTTATAAACTGACAGCGCTAAGCTGATTAAAAAAACCTTTTGCAGTTTGAGCATACGTTTTACAATAAGCGGGGTAACCATTGCCTGCACCTGTTTCAACAGGAAATAACGTAACCAGCCCAAGTGTAGGCGGTACTGTTTGTATAAATCTGTAGTCAGTTCGCTTTTTATCAGGTCTTTATCCAAATGCCTTTCGCGCATAAGTACCCATTGCAAATAGCCATGCGGTAAACCATTTAATTGCATTTGGAGGCCAACCCGGTAAAATACATCAAATACCTCGGCCTTTTCGTTTAATGTGAGCTTCCGTTCCAGCACCTCAAACGACCGTATGGAATAATCAATCAGCATAAACAATACATCGCGGTAAGCCCAGTCGGGTATCTGCGCACCTCGCGCCTGTTCAACATCACGGTGGATAGCGGTTATCCTGTTAATGGCTGCAAGGGCTTCTTCTTCATTTGAAAATATGATTTGCCTGGCATAGGCAACGGTTGAAAACAGCCGGCCCAATGGGTCTGCCGGCAGCTTACCGGTAAAATAGAGCCAGTCTACCGCTTTATTTAAAGCAAATTCAGCCGCCGAGCCGGCAAATATAAAAAGTATGGTGTCTGCCTTACCCCAAATTTTTCTGACTATGGAATCCTTACTTACAAATACTGCCATATCAAACTACCTATATATTATTGATCTGTGGCCTTAACCTAAACTGTTCAAATACCAGTACCGATGCTATGCCCAGGGTATAAGCCAGCATATCCCCCCATGAGAACTGGCTGCCTAAAACAACCACAACAAGCCGGCAATTTTTTAAGCCCAATGCGTTAACCAGCTTAAGGTATTGCGCTATTTCAATGCCATATGCAAATATCAAAACGCACAAGGCTGTTTTTATTATTTTTGCATCAATAATGCTTTTTACCATGCAATAAAGCATTATTACCACTAAAAAATCTCCGCCGTAAGGCCGTATAATGGCATCGTGCAAATAAGCGGCAATACCTACCTCTGCTGCAAACAATAGCACAGCAAACAGAAAATAAAATAATGAGAACTTGGCTTTCATGTATAAAAGTACTTTGTAATACAAAGTTAATCTTAAATTTAACACCAACAATAATAAACTTTACAAAACCTATACTTTTTATAGCATACGTATAAGTTAACTTGCGCTATATGCTATCCGAACCGACATACCTGGCTGCCCGAATGGTAGCCACAAAAATTGAGGCACATTTAGTTAAGCACCGGGATATAGCCCGGCAACTGGATGTGCCAGAACTGGCCATTGTGCCTTCGGTGCCGGTTATCGAAGCTGTTATTGATATAGGTTTCTGGGCCAGTTTGCAACGTGAGGAAGGACACCCGCCTAAGATATCTATAGCCTACCTATCTCCCCAACAGGCAGTGAAACCCCTTGTATTTGAAAATAAATTACGGCTTACCCCAAAAAACCTGACCAAACTTGCCCCTGCCGTTGAGGAACCCGGCATACACCTGGGGGTTTGGTACGATGGTGATTCGCTTAACATCTGGGGGACTACCCACCATATCCCGGGCATTTGCTTAGTGCTGGAAGTGGTTGAGCCCGGCTTACTTGTAATTAAGCACCGGCGTACAGATGGCTTTGGTAAATTTGTAAATATCTGCGTGCTTCGCGGTGACGAGATCAAAATGGTGGATGAGCATAATATCAGCCTGGATAGCAGCCCTGCCATCATTGAATCGTTGCTGGATATGCCCCTACCCTCGGCCCCGGGCGGCGCTTTTAATATTTTAGTTGAACTGGCTACTGCCATGCGGGCCCACAATCGCGGTGGATTGGTGCTTATTGTACCAACAGGTACAACGGCCTGGCGCAATTCGGTCATACAGCCTATATCCTATCCGGTTAATCCATCCTATACAGTAATTGCTGATCTGCTTAAAGAAGATAAAGGTAAACGCAACGCGGAGTGGAAGCAAAACCTGCGCAATGCCATTGATATTATTGGTGGCTTTACCGCTGTGGACGGGGCTACTATAATTAACCGTGATAATGAATTGCTGGCATTTGGCGCCAAAGTTGCCCGGGCAGAAATAAGTGTACCGGTAGAGCGTATGATTGCCACAGAACCGGTAACTGATAGCCAACCCGTTTACATGCACCCTGCCCAAAACGGGGGCACCCGGCACCTTGCGGCGGCCCAGTTTGTGTTTGACCAGCGGAATGCCCAGGCTATGGTAGCCTCGGTTGACGGGCATTTTACCTTATTTGCCTGGTCGGCAGCATTAAATATGGTACATGCGCACAGAATTGATATATTGCTGATGTGATGGTGATTAATTAAGATGGTTAATCGGCAACAAGAAAAACAGGCGATGTCTGTAATAACAATTATGATTTCGCTCTTTTATAGTCTTCTAAATCTGCAAGGATACCTGTGTTGAGATAATGAATATTATAATTGATCAGTATCTCTGTTAAAATCCCACTTTCGCATGCCGCATATTTCTGCCGCCCGTCCTAAGGTTAACTTTCAGCCTCATATCATTTAGCTGCAATAAAAGGTACAGTTCCAGCATGTCTTTTTCAAGCTCTCCGGAACTTGTATGGTCATTGTGGTTATAGTATAAAGATAGCGCTAAAGTGTAATAGAACTAAAAATTTATCCGTAACCGATGGCGCAAAACGTTATTCCAACAACAAGGCATCATCATCAGTCAAACTTAAATGTATGGAATCTTTGCCGGCAATGCCTTCAACAGAACCTTTAATATAGTTTGCGTTCAAAAGGACTTTTTCTAATTGCTTTTCGCGTGCCTTCCACATTTTTTCCATGGCGTTACGTTCAATCTGGATAGAATTTTTCATGCCCATATAACCTTCAACAATAGCTTTCCATTGTTCTGAAAATTCGGTACCCGTAAGGTAATCATACAGCAGGTGCATTTTGTCGCCCTTGTTTTCCTGCGACCGGCTTTGATTGGCCAGCTTAATAATGCCATCGCGCAGTACATAGGCTACGGCCTTTACCTCATCAAACGAGCATATCCAAATCCCATCCACCTGCCCAAAGCAATCCATCCCGTTCGGGTAACACTGGGTAACAATCACAGCAACATCTACACCCATGCTGCGCATATCGCGCTTCAGCTTTTCTATCCATTCCGTGCTGAAGGTCTTAGTGCGTTTACTCTCGTATATTATCCGTCCGCACTCCTGCCCAAATTGATTACGCACGGTTTGCACACAATCCGCACCCCGCACGCCTTTGCCCACTTCGCCAATCAGATCAAATGGAAAAAAATTGCGCAAGTGTTCTTCCAGTATCAGTTCCTGTACTTCGCCCTGCAATTGCATGGAGCCTTGTTCGGCTTTGCGCTTCATTTCGTCAACCAGTTTTTTCTGGTCGTCCAGCTGCTTTTCCAGTTCACGCTGGCGCATCAGGTGCTCGGTGTCTTTCAGCTGGGATTTTTCGGCCTCCTGCTTCCTTATCTCCTGGGCTAATATTTCCCGCTGTTCCTGTAACTTGCGCTGCAGCTCTAAGGCTAATTCCGCTTCCTTTTGTTGGAGGGCCTGTTCTTTCTGCAAAAATTCAAGCTCTTTCCGGCGCGATAGCTTTAGCTTTTCGTCCGCATCTTCCTTGCTTTTTTGCAGCAGCAGCAACTGGTTTTCGTAATCTGATGCGATGGACTTGCGCAGGCTTTCCTCAACTATCAATTGCAATTGCTTTTTTTCGTTTTGTAAACGCTGCTCAAATGTTTGTTGCTGCTGCTGCTCCCTCAAACTAAACTCCTGCAGCTTGCTGTGATATTCCTGCTCTTTCTTTGTGGTATATTCCTGCATTTTTAAGCGCAGGTCTTTTTTATATTCTTCTGCCATCACCTCCTCTAACGGGAAGCCCGTACCGCATGATGGACATTTAACTTCTGTAGCCATAACCGAATGTGACTGCTAAGTTCTGAATTTATGTTAATATCTAAGGCATTTTATAATTAAGACTAAATTGTACCGTTTATCTACTAAGCAAACCTTTAAATTTGCACATGACTAAAAACTTAGCCTGCACTTTCCTGCTGTTTATAACAGCTACATTATGCCAGGCACAACTGGTATCGCTTGCGCTTAACCTGGCCAAAGGCGAAACATACTATCGCACCAGCACATCTAATGCGGCTGTTACCCAAACTGTTAACGGACAAAAAAATAGCACTAATACAGTAATCAGCAGCCGCATATCATTTAAAGTAACCGGCATACGCGATACCCTGTATGATATGGAGGTAAGATACGAAAGCCTTATCCTTAAAATGAAGTTCCCCTCCGGCGATCTGACCTACAGTTCGGACAATGCAGATTTCCGGGACCCTTCGTCTGCCATTTTAGCCGCATTTAAAAACCAGCCCTTAACTGCTGTGATGACCAAAAGCGGCAATTTAGTCTCAATAAGTGGCATCAGCGCCATATTTGACAAGATGATAGCGCAATACCCGGGTTTGGATACCGATCAAAAATCACAGATCAGGAGCACGATGGAGCAGTCATTTGGCGAACAGGCGTTCCGCAGCAATTACGAAATGGGGGCGGCCATCTTCCCGGCCATACCTGTAAAAAAAGGTGTGCTATGGGTAAGTGATTCGCAGTTAGCCGGACCGGCCATAACCGAAGTGCACACCATATATGAATTGAAAGATATAGCTGATGATTTTTACCACATCAGGGCAAACTCGGTAATTAACTATCCTGATAGGGATGTGTTTAAAACAACTAACGGCATGCCGGTAAAAAATAACCTGAACGGGATAATGACGGCGGACATTGTTGTTGATAAAACTACCGGCTGGTTAAAGCAATCAACCATAATGCAAACTATTAATGGCATCACCGAAATTAAGGATAACCCCCAACTGCCCGGCGGCCTGGTAATGCCGGTTTACATGCAAAGTGATATTACCATAACAGATGCGCATTAATCAATATATTCTTTTGCTATCAGTTCATATAGCTTTTTATTATTAATTGAACTTTCAAGGTTCTGATCAAGCAGTGTTTCTATTTCCGGGTTATCAACCCTTGCAGCGATATTTCTCAATACACTGAAATAAGCCGTCTCTACACTTTCAATAATTTGGAGATGTATCAACAATAAAAGGTCATGTTCTATGGCCAAATGCCCATCTGACCGTGCAGCCATATATGCTTCTAAGGATATGGTTTTCAATCCAATACAGTCGTTATCAACATAGCTGGCACTCAGCAACTTGTATATTACTTCCATACGCAATATCTGCACTTTAAGCTGATCAGCGTTTTCAAGTATTGCCGTTTTAAGATCAGCGAACGAAGCTTGTTCGGCCAGGGCCGGCAAAATAGTTACCAGGTTTTTTTTTATGCAGTAAACATTGTCAACCTGCTTAATAAACAGCCGGCTCAATGCATCATTATCCAGTCTCTTATCGCCGTTATATACCCGCATCATGGCTTTCTGCACACTTGGTTTCATAATAAGGTTAAATTTCAGTTATGAATACAAGAAGCATTCATTTTGTTTTTAACAGATTAAAATCATGCCGTTCCAAAATTCATTTCATCATAGTCTTTTTTAGTTAATTTTGCCCAATGGATTTTATTATTGCCGCCACACTTAAAGCAATTAAGCACTTATATAATGTTGATTTAACTAATGCCGATGTAACCCTGCAGGATACACGCAAAGAATTTGAAGGTCAGGTTACTATTGTCATTTTTCCGTTCACCAAGCTATCCCGCAAACCGCCTGAACAAACCGGGAATGATATTGGCGAATATTTAAAAAATGAACTGGCTGAAGTTGCCGGTTTTAACGTAATTAAAGGCTTCCTTAATATATCGCTTACAGACAACTATTGGCTTTACAGGTTCTATAAACATATTTTGCCTGAGGGCAGCAATGCAGCCCTGCCAAATGGCAAAAAAGTAATGGTGGAGTATTCATCGCCAAACACTAACAAGCCTTTGCATTTGGGGCATGTACGTAATAACCTTTTAGGCTATTCGGTAGCGCAGATACTGGAGGCTGCCGGTTATGAAGTAGTGAAAACCAATCTGGTGAATGACAGGGGCATACACATCTGCAAATCCATGCTGGCCTGGCAATTGTTTGGCAACAACGAAACGCCGGAAGCGTCTGATATAAAGGGCGATCACCTGGTTGGTAAATATTACGTGATATTCGACAAGGAATACAAAAAACAAATAGAGGAACTTAAAAACGCCGGGCAAACCGAAGATGAAGCTAAAAAGAATGCCCCGCTTATTATAGAAGCGCAGCAAATGCTGCAAAAATGGGAAGCCGGCGATAAGGAAGTTATTGACCTGTGGGCTACAATGAACGGCTGGGTGTATGCCGGTTTTGATGAAACCTATAAAGCGCTGGGTGTTGGCTTTGATAAATTTTATTATGAATCTAACACTTACCTGTTAGGCAAGGATATTATTGAGGAAGGACTTGAAAAAGGGGTTTTCTTTAAAAAAGAGGATGGATCGGTCTGGATTGACCTTACCCGGGATGGCCTGGATCAAAAACTGGTTTTACGGGCCGATGGTACGTCGGTTTACATAACGCAGGATTTAGGGACAGCACAGTTAAAGTATAATGATTACCACATGGACCAATCGTTATATGTGGTGGGCAATGAGCAGGACTATCACTTTAAGGTTTTGTTCCTGATACTGGACAAATTGGGCAAAAGCTGGGCAAAGGGACTTTATCACCTCTCCTACGGCATGGTCGATCTGCCTTCAGGTAAAATGAAATCGCGCGAGGGTACGGTGGTGGATGCCGATGACCTGATCCGTGAAATGGAGGGTACTGCCAAGCAACATACCGAAGCTTTAGGCAAAGTAGATAGCTTTGATGAAGCAGAAAAAACAGTGTTATACCACACCATAGGTATGGGGGCGCTTAAATATTTTTTGCTTAAGGTTGAACCTAAAAAACGTTTACTATTTGACCCTAACGAGTCTATTGACTTCCAGGGGCATACCGGGCCCTTCATACAGTATACGCATGCACGCATACGTTCGGTCATCAGCCGGGCCAGCCTGCAACTGGAAGATATGATGCCGCTTAAAGAACTATCAGCTGTGGAGCGTGACCTGGTAATCATACTGGCACGATACCCGGAAACGGTAAGGTTAGCCGCCGAGGGTTACAACCCCGCCCTGGTGGCAAATTATGTATACGAACTGGCTAAGGCTTTCAACAAGTTCTATCACGAAAAATCGATACTTCAGGCTGAAGATGAAACCTTGAAACTTTTCCGTTTGCAATTATCAGCAGCATCGGCCAACGTTATCAAAGCCGGTATGGGCTTGTTAGGGATCGAGGTGCCGGAGCGGATGTAAAATCACTATCCGAATCAGATTGTTTAATAAGACACATTAAAACTAAACATTAACATATGGAAGTTATTACGCTACAACCCTGGTCGGATTTTTTTAACACTATTTAACGCTTTCAATACATACTCACTCACTATCTTTAAACTATGTTTCGCCGCCTGTTTGCAATAATAATTTCAGCTTTGTTTTTTACCACCGGTTATGCCCAGCAAATATTGAAAGCAACGGTATATGAAAATAAAACACGTATTGCGCTGCCCGATATAAGGGTGCGCAACCTTAACAATAAACAAGCAGCCATAACCGGCAAGGATGGTAAATTT
>CAZZVY010000078.1:0-9211 GCA_964657585.1 uncultured Mucilaginibacter sp.
GTAGTAGTAGTGGTAGCAGCAGGCGCAGCATCGTTATTTCCTTTACTGCACGATACGGCATTAAAACAAATTACGCCAAATAACAATAATCGGGTTAATTTCATATTACTATAAATATCGGTATGGTTGGGCAGAGATTACCTATGAGGTTAAATAATAAACATAAACGCAAATATAAACTGATTATTACTAAGTTAGTATCACCAATTGATATCCGCCTGATGATGAATGAACTTAAGCTGTCTTTGTTAATTGCTTTATTATTTATGTTAGGATTATCCGATGCCTTTGCACAAAAGCAGGCATTGCTTTTTCCTGAAGGCCCGGGCATAGTATCTTATACTTACCGAGATAATTTTGCTAAAGATGTGCCTGCCACGCTGGATATGGTAAAGGCAAACGGTATCACTGATATTGAATTTTCCAATCTGTTCAACCAAACACCGGCTGATCTGCGCCGGATGCTTGACGAGCGCGGCATCAAATGCTCATCATACGGAGTAAGTTATGATGATGTGGTGAATAAAACAACCGAGGTAGCCAATGCAGCTAAAATACTTGGCGCCACTTATGTAAGGGTAGCTGGTATACCGCACAGCGGTGTATTTACCTTAGCCAATGCTAAACAAGCCGCTACCGATTTTAACAAATACGGTAAAATGTTAAAGGAACAGTATGGCCTCACTTACATTTATCATAACCATGGTTTTGAGTTTGAGCCCTATGAGGATGGTACCCTGTATGATTACCTGGTAAAAAATACCGATGCCAGATATATGAGTTTTGAACTGGATATACTTTGGGCTTATTTCCCCGGGCAGGACCCTGCCGCGCTGCTTGCCAGGTACGGCAGCAGGTACAAGGCGCTGCATTTAAAGGATCTGCGCAAAGGGGTAGCTACCGGGAGCAGATCTGGCAGTACGCCGCAGGATAACGATGTAGTGTTAGGCACAGGGCAAATCAATATACCATCAGTTATTAAAGAAGCACAAAAGGCCGGGGTTAAACATTATTACATTGAAGATGAAAGCAGTGCAGCTGTAACACAGGTGCCGGAAAGCATTAAGTATTTGAACAGTTTGAAAAAGGTTAAATAGCCCGGCACGGAAGCATATTGCTAATACCAAATATTTATCAAATCATTATGAAATCAAAAAACGTCATTCAAACGGCAGTTATAATTGCCTTACTGGGGATATTGAGCTGTGCGGCAGCCATTGCACAAAAAATGAACGTGCTGAGTGCTAAAGAAAAAGCAGAAGGCTATAAGTTACTATTTGATGGGAAAACATCCAACGGTTGGATAGGGGCCAAGTCAGACAAATTTCCGGATAAACCTGACGGATGGATTATTAAGGATGGTATGTTAACAATTTTAGGGTCGGCAGGTGGTGAAGCGGCTAATGTGGGTGATATTGTGACCACGAACGAATACAGCGCATTTGACCTATCATTTGATTTCAGGATGAGCCGGGGCGCTAACAGCGGTGTGAAATATTTTGTAACGCTTAATGAGAAAACCAATGAATCGGCTATTGGGCTGGAATATCAGATATTGGATGACGCGGTGCACCCTGATGCCAAATTAGGCCGCAGCGGCGACCGTACGCTCGCATCATTATATGACCTGATACCTGCCAACAAACCAGCGAGTTGTATACACCCCATAGGTGCCTGGAATACCGGGCGCATAATAGTACATCCTGATAACCGGGTAGAGCATTACCTGAATGGTGTTAAAGTATTGGGATATGTACGTAAATCGCCCGAATACCGCGCACTGGTAGCCATTAGTAAATATAAGATATGGAAGGATTTTGGGGAAGCCGATAAAGGCCACATCCTATTGCAAGACCATGGATTTACAGTAAGTTACCGCAATATCAAGTTAAAAGAATTGAAATAGTCTAATAATCTATACAGAACTGACATTGAAACTAAACACTATAAGTAATACTCTGCTATGCCACAATTCTATTTAATAAAGCTGACCATTTAATGATATTGTGTAATGTCTAAATCAAACTTGTTTTAATGTTTGATTTGCAGTACTTAACAGTTATTTAACACAAGCCAGGTACTTTGCTATATTAAGATGGTAAGGACATAACAGTTATCAGCTTTGCTTGGCAAACTATTTGTAAATAGTGCAAACAACAATCCTAAAGTTGTTCACTAAAAACAAATAGAAAATGAAAACTTCAATTAAATTAATGGCAGCAGCAGTAACAGCAGTTGCAGTATTATTCGGAACAAACGTAAAAGCGCAATCCAAAGATTCAAGCCCCTGGCGCTTAGGTATCGGTTTAGAAGGCGGTATACCTACCGGTAACGCAAACAATATTTCAAGTTTTGAACTGGGCGGTACTGCACGTTTGCAATATGGCGCAGATAAGGGCTTAGCCTACACATTAACATCAGGGTATTACAACATGTTCGGCAAAACAATCCCTGGTACCAGCACCAAATACCAGTCTTTGGGAATAGTACCATTAAAGGCAGGTATCAAAGCATATTTTGCTGAAAAGATATACTTTGGTGCAGAAGTAGGCGCTGCTTTTGAAACAGTTTCAGGCGGTAGCACTAAACTCGACCTTGCGCCTGGCCTTGGTTATTCAGATAAATCATGGGATTTTGGCGTACGTTATGAAAACTTTTCAGGCCAGGGCAATAACTATGGCCTTGTGGGTTTACGTTTAGCCTATGGCTTTGGTTTATAATCCTTCTGTTTCTTTAAACAATAAAGGCGCCTTTTACGGCGCCTTTGTTGTTTGGTTTAATTAGATATTAATTATACCCCGGATTTTGAGTGTACAAACCCGGTGCGGCATTTAATTGCGATTGAGGGACCGGATAAATAATGTAGTTGGATGTTACCTGGTTTATGCGCTTTTGGGTATCTTCTGTATTAATCCAGGCATTCATAATGGTAAGCAAATTACCGCTGCGCTGCAAGTCAAACCAGCGGTTGCCTTCGTCGGCAAATTCGCGGCGGCGCTCGTCAAACAGCTGGGCAAGGGTAACGTTAGTTAACGGCGCAATGCCGGCACGGGTGCGCACCTGGTTTACAATGGCATCAACATCGCTTTGTGAACCTGCTGCGCCGTGCAATATACATTCGGCCTTTTGCAATAATACGTCCGTATACCGTATGGCAATAAAGTTAATGCCCCAGTCAAACCGGCTTGCAGTAGGTATCTTAGTTACATCAAGCCATTTTTTAAAGAACGGGCGGTTTTCTGTGCTTCCGGAATAAGTATAACCGGCAGTATAAAGGTTTTGGGCCTTTCTTACATCGGTCGGACTATAATCATTCAAAAGATCATTTGACACCGGAATGATCTCCAATGAACCGTTCGACTTTGTATCTTTAATAGACAGAAAGTATGTATTAGGCGCCAGTGTCCATGGGAACGAAGCCCCGTACAGGTCAGAGCTGCCGCTGATGCCGCTTACATACATCACATCAAAAATGGCCTCTTTGTTAACTGTAGGGTTTTGATTGCTGTAAGAGAATATACTGGCATAATTGGTATTAAATGTAAAACCACCATTGGTAATAATATCATTTAACAATGGCAGCGCCAGGCTCCATTCGTTCAAGCCTAACCCCGGGCCGGCAATTCCATAAGTTGGGCCAGAACGGGTCATGTACACCAGTGCAAGTTCGGCCTCGGCAGCGTACTTTGTTGCACGGCCCACATCTACCCCGCTGTAACTTGCAGGCAGGTTGGCAATGGCATACTGCAGATCTGATATGATAAGGCTATACACCTGTGCCGGCGTACTGCGGCCAATGCTGGTTGCTTCATCAGGCGTTAGCGGATGGTCTACCAGCGGTACCCCCCCGTAATACCTCACCAGGTCAAAATAATAAAACGCGCGCAAAAACTGTGCTTCGGCCTGGTATCGGGTAGCTAATGCGGTATTCCCAACATTTGTGCCGTTCTTTTTTAACTGGTCAAGCAGCGTGTTGGCTTTAAAAATGCCGTTAAAATCGGCGCTCCAGCCTTCTTCAACGTAGGTATTTGCGCTGATACCTGATGAAAAATCATTAACAGGGTCCCAATCCCGCACGGTCACTGATACTCCATAAATATTATCCGACCGTATTTCAGACAGGTTAGCCAGCCTGATGGGGTAGTTGTGCAATGATTGGTAAACCGAATTAATAGCCTGGTAAAAATCGCTGGGCGAAGCGTAAAAGGTGGCCGTGGTAGCGCTTGAAAGCGGCACTTGGTTAAGGTCCTTACTGCACGAAGCCATTAGCAGCACCGAACCTATAATTGATAGCAGATGTATCTTTTTCATTTCTGATAATATTGTATATGTTAAAAAGTAACGTTGACACCAAAAATCAAGGATTTAGCCAGAGGCAAACCGCCATAGTCGCCCGCTTCTGGCAGGGAACCGCTGGATGTGATAGTGGTGTTTTGAGCCTGAGGGTTTAAACCGCCATAGTACTTATCATGACCAAAAAAGTTTTCGGCAGTAGCATAAACGCGGAATGCAGAAAATACTTTGTTTGATTTTACCAGGTTTTTAAGATTATAACCCAAAGTTATATCTCTGATGCGGTAATAGTCTGACGAATACAGCCAATCTGTATTAGCCACAAAACCGAATGTTGAATATGCTTTACTTACGCGCCCGGCACCCTGGTCCGTAGGCGATTCCCAGCGGCTGTTATAAAAATAAGGCGCATTATCGGTATAGCCCTGCCCGGTACGGGTAATGGCCCGGCCTAACTGCGAATAGATACTACCGCCATTTTGTCCTTGTACTAAAACACTTAAATCAAAGCCCTTATAGCGAAAGGTATTATTAACGCCCCAGGTAATGTTGGGGTTGGGGTGGCCAACAATTTGTTTATCTGCCTCTGTTATCACACCGTCGCCGTTCAGGTCAACATATTTCGGGTCGCCTACCGTTTCGCCCGTACCGTAAGTGGCTGCATGGTTAGCAATATCTGCGGCAGATAAAAAGCCGTTTTGTTTAACTACATAGATACTGTTGATAGGATAACCTACCTTAAGGATGGCATCACTTACATCGTAGGCATTAGGTATAATAATCTGATCCTGGTTGCCGTAAAGCGATACCACCTTGTTGGCATCATGGCTGATGTTTACGGTAGTTGACCATTGGAACTTGCCGGTAAGGTTACGGCTGGTCAGTTCCAGCTCTACACCTGTATTGCGTACCGATGCTGCGTTGGTTAAGTAACTGCTAAAACCGCTTGTTTCCGGGATGGGCGTGCTAAATAACAGGTCGGAATTGAGTTTGTTATAGTATTCAAACGAACCTGTAAGCCGGTTGGCAAATAAGCCAAAATCAAGGCCGAGATCATAAGTTTTTGATTTTTCCCATTGCAGGTTCGGGTCGGCCAGTACGTTAGGGGCAGAGCCTGTAGCCAATACCTGGGTAGCGCCAAGTACGTAGCCATATGAGCCCAAGGTAGCTATACTGGCGTAGTTGCCGATATTATTGTTGCCATTAATGCCAAAGCTTGCCCTCAATTTCAGATCGCTTATCACAGGCATTTTTTTCATGAAGCTTTCTTCGGTGATCCGCCAGCCTGCAGATGCTGATGGGAAAACCCCATATTTAGTATTCATGCCAAACCGGGATGAACCATCCTCACGGATACTGGCAGACAACAAGTATTTAGACTTGTATGAATATTGCACACGGCTGAAGTAAGATACCAGCACATCTTTGGTATCAGTACTGCTGCCGGTAGTGGCTGCCGCAGCATTAAGCGTTTGAATAACGCCGTTGGTATAACCGCCTGATGATGACAGCGATGAATTATAAAGCCGGTCGGTATTGTAGGATTGTCCTAACAACACGGTCAGGTCATGGTCATGGTTCAGGGTTACATTATAGGTCAGCGTATTTTCATTTACAAACGTTTGCTTACGAAATGTAGTGTATGAACCAGAGGTATTGGCATAAAGGTTAGTGTTTGATGCAGGGTCAAATGTACGGTTAGCCAATGTGCCGGATACGGTGTAGGGGGTATACGATGCCGTAGTATTATCTGCATTGTCAAAGTTAATGGATGACCTGAAGTTCAAGCCTTTGATGATCTGATATTCGGCATAAATGGTAGCCAGAGTACGGTAAACCTTTGATTCGCCTATCTTGTTCTGCAGTTTGGCTACAGGGCTGTTTGTAGTATTGCTCCAGGAATACTGCGGGTTGTTGAAGGTGTTGGCATATAATCCGGATGATGCCAGTTGCACTGGTGTCATGCTCAGTGCCTGGTGGAATATATTATCCTTGCCTTCAACTCCAGGATCTTCAGATATTGAGTAGCTTGGGGCCAGGTTTAAGCCTAACTTAAGATTTTTTGATACCTGGGTTTCCACATTGGCGCGCGCATTGTAATTTTTAAAACCGGTGTTGATAATAAAACCATCCTGGTTGGCATAATTTCCTGATATAAAGTATTTTACATTGTCGGTACCGCCGCTTGCAGAAAGTTCGTGATTTTGCATCAAACCGTTCCTTTCAATGGCTTTTTGCCAGTCTACAAACTCTAAGCCGGGATAGCCTGCCTGAGACCAGGCGGGATCAAGCTGATAGGCTGTGCTAAAAGCACCGGCATTCATAGCGGTACGTGTAGCGGCATCATCATTAGCGGTTGCTCCCGATGCGCCGAATTTAAGTACATAAGCGGCGTTGATCATTTCTGTAGCGCGCTGTATCCATTGCGGGCCGGTAAGCATCTGCAGGTATTTTGAAGCAGCATTGTAACCAGCATAACCGTTATAACTTATCTTGGGTTTACCTGTCTGTCCGTGTTTGGTAGTGATCAGCACAACCCCGTTTGATGCCCTTGACCCATAAATAGCAGCCGAGGCGGCATCTTTAAGTATCTGGATGCTTTCGATATCGTTCGGATTAAGGTTGTCCAGGGGATTGCTGCCTGCTGAAAAACCGCCGCTGCCGCTTGGCGAAGCAACAGATAACGGGAATCCATCAATCACATACAACGGCTCATTTCCGCCGCTTAAGGAGCCTGCGCCGCGTATGTTAATGCTGAAGGCCCTGCCCGGCAAACCTGAAGTTTGCTTCACATCAACGCCGGCCAATTGGCCTACAAGCGCCTGGTCTACCCGGGTAATGGCCCGCTCGTCCAGGTTTTCATTCTTCATACCTGATACTGCACCGGTTACATCAGCGCGTTTTTGGGTACCATACCCAATCACCACAACCTCATTCAACTGTGCATTGGCATCGGCAAGGGTAACGTTAATGACCGCTGACGTGCCAACGGTAACCTCCTTATCCGTATAACCGATGGATTTAAAAGTAAGCACCTGCCCTGCAGAAGCTTTGATGGTGTACTTACCATTTATATCGGCTACCGTACCGGTGGTGGTACCTTTAATTTGTACTGAGACTGCCGGTATGGTAACACCCTTAGTATCGGTTATTGTGCCGGTAACTGTCAGTTGCTGTGCAAAAACATTGTTGCCGGCCGCTACAAAAAAAAGCGACGGCAATAACATTCTGCATAAATGCAAAAAAAATGTTTTTTTCATAAAAATCAATAATTGGAAGTAATTGGTTACTGTGTTCTAAACGAACGTGCGAACTTATAGTTAATTATAGCTATAACCATCCTGTAGTGTCCTGAATGTAACTTTCCTAATACATGCAGCAAAAATGGCTTAAGCCAGAACATACCTTAAGAGCAATTAAAGTATTAAAACGTTGGCGTAAGGTATAAAGATTTGTAGTGTTTACTTAAAGGTTAACTTGCGGCATTGTCAGCCCAACTCTGAATTAGCGCTGCGGCAGGGAATCATAATTAACCAAAGATTATATACTGATGTAATAACAGGCTTCAAAAACGTGCCCATATTCCAGCTTTTGAATGCCTTCCTTATTTTTAAACTCTACGGGCGGCCCGGCTAAATCGGCATGGCCAAGCCAGGGTTCTATACATACAAAGTCCGATCCGGTTTTGGCCCAGATACCCAGATATAAGAAATGCGGGAATTGTACCGAAATGCTTTCCTCGTGCTTATGGCTCCTGATAGTTACCTGACGCGACTTTAAATGTTTGAATATCAGCGCATCATTCAAAAAAAGTTCGCGGGTTAACTGAAGGTTTTTCCCATCAAGTTTTACAGTCCGTGTTTCGCCGCTTAACAATCCATCGGCAGATAAAAGATGCTCTACCAGCGGTTCCTCGGTCTCAAATTCAAGGTAGTAATCCTCGTATTGCTCGCCGTTATGGAATGGCACACTGAATGCCGGGTGGCCGCCAACCGAAAAATAAATGGCCTTATCATCCAGGTTTATCACTTTAAAAGTTACCCGCAGCGCATTGTCTATCAGATCATAGATAATCTGCAGTTCAAATTTAAACGGGTACATTGCCAGGGTGTGGCTGTTATATGGCAGCGAAAATTTAGCATGCAGGCTTGTAGCATCTAAAAGTAAAAAATCTGAATGGCGGGCAAATCCATGGCGCTGCGCTATTTCATAAGCCTTTCCATCTACAATGATCTGGTTATTGATCAGCGTACCAATAACCGGGAACAGGTTAGGCGAATGCCAGGGCCACGCTTCGCCGCCCTGCCACATGTGCTGAACGCCGGTAGTTTTATTGATAAGTGATGATAACTGTGCACCGTTGCTGTTTATGGCGGCTTTCAGGTAGTCGTTCTCAATACTGGTCATATATTTACATTGCAAGGTTTGCGCCAATATACCAATTACAACATTTTAATCATCATCAAGTTTCTTTTTCTTTTCCAAAATCACAAAGGCGCTGCGTTTAGGGGCGGGCATCACCGAGTTTTCGCCTTTTACATATTTCCATATCACATCGTTCAGGTCAAGGTCGGGCACCTGGTCTTCCTTGGCGAAATTGAACAGGTTTGACCGGCGGCTGCTTTCGTTAACCGCCATGTTGCGTTGTTCCAGGTCAACCTGTGCAGGCTTGGCTGTATACATACTAAGATCAGGCTTATCGGTAAAACAATCAAACAGGGGCATGGCCGCCGCATCGTACTGGCTCATTGGCGGCAGGCCGAGTATCAGCTCTATGGTACGTAGTACGCCCGAAGTGGAGTACATGCCGTGTATCACCGCATTGTGTTTTATATACGGCCCGGCTATATATAAAGGCGAGCGGTGCGCATCAATATGGTCAGGGCCGTTTTGGGCATCGTCTTCGGTAACGAGAATC
>CAZZVY010000078.1:9221-12597 GCA_964657585.1 uncultured Mucilaginibacter sp.
AGCACAAACACTACAGACTCCTTCCATAACGGGCTTTTGGACAAATGTTCGATGAACATACCTACAGACAGGTCATTATCAGCCACAGCTGCCGTAGGTGAAATTTTGCCCTTTTTCTGTCCGCTGGTATGGTCGTTACCTAAACGTACCGTGTTAAACTGCGGTACAGCGTTAATGGCTGCCAGCGAATCAAAATCATGCTCCCATATTTTTTCGCGCTTAACATCTTTAATATCCAGGTCAAACCCCGGCGATTGCGGGCAAAGGTGGTTTTGCAGCGATTTGATATTGGCCTTACCGTCCGCAGCAAATTCGCCATAGGTACGGTAGCTAACGCCGGCGCGTTTGCAATAATCCCAGATATAACCGTCTTTAGGGTCGCCAATCTTCCGCTCGCCTTCGCCATCATAGTTACCTCCGCGGCCACCGTAGCTTGTAGGCCAGGTTTTCTCAATAAAATCGGTAGCATAAGCAGCCATGCTCCAGTTGTGCCCGTCGCAGCTTACCTCAGCATCTACATAAAAATTATCCATTAGGGCAAATTGAGCGGATATGGCATGCAGGTTAGGCGTAACCCTTTTACCAAATATACATAAGGCGCTATCGCCATTGCCCTGCGGCATATCGCCTAAAACCTGGTCGTATGTGCGGTTTTCCTTAATAATATAAAACACATGCTTAATGGGAGATTTATCACCTACCTTTCGCGGTATAGGGTTGCCCTCCAGGCCTTCGGCCAGCATAGCCTTATCGTTGGTAAACAGGGCGTTGGCATAAACCTGTTTGGTGTAGGTTTTTAATAACTCAGGCGTTGGCACATCAATAAACGACATGGTGCCCTTAAACAAACCGCCGATGTATTGCTCCCGGCTGTTGGATGAGCCGATGTGGTGGCCGCTGTTATCTGTTTTACTTAGCGGCTGCGGACCGTTGGGGTTGGCCATACTGGTAAAACCTTTACCATTAGAAACTACAACCTGGTTGCCTAAAGTTTTAACGTTTGTTGGGTACCAGCCCACCGGTATAAAGCCCAGGCTTTGGCTGTTGCCTGCCTTGCTCACATCAAAAACAGCCAGGCAATTATTGTCGGCATTGGCTATATAAAGCGTTTTCTCGTTAGGCGATAAAGCCAGCCCGTTGGTGGTAGACCCCGTTAGTTTAGTGGGATAGAGCGCTGTAGAAACCGTTTCTATCACCTTATTGGTTAAGGTATTAATAATAGATACGCTGTTGTCGTTAGCGTTGGCGGCAAATAACAATGTGCCTTTTTTATTCAGCAGTAACTCGTTAGGGTGGCTGCCGGTTCTAATAGTGGCTGTTATTTTTTTAGTTATAGTGTTATAAAGTGCCACCCCCTCGCCGCCCCATAAAGATATATAAAGCGTTTTTTCATCCGGCGATAACAGGCAGCTATAAGCCTCGGCCGCTAATGGTGTGCGGCTGATGATCTGTTTACTTGCCGGGTTAATAGTATACAGGGTATTATCCTCTTTGGTTACGGTATATAGTACTTTGTTATCGCGGGTTATTGCAATGCCGGTTGTACATATTTTGTTTTTAGGCCATGGAGCGCCTAATTTTATAGTATCGGCGTTGCCGAATTTATTATCATTGATTGGGTAAACAACAATGCAGTTGTTATTGCCGCCTGATGCATAAAGCGTATGCTCATCATTGCTGAAGGCAATACCATACCAGGATTTATTGATCACCCTTGTATCTAACAGCTTTTGGTTGCGCACATCTATCAATTGTACCGATTGCGTGCTTTCGCCATTATTAGTTACAGCCATTAATTTGCCCGATGAAGATACTTGTATGTTAAGGGGAAGATCGCCAAGCTGGAGGGAGGCATGTCCGGCAGGGCTAAGTTTCCAGCCATTTGGCAGTAAAACCTGGTTAGTACTGCTTATTTTACCCGGCGTTTGGGCATAACCTAACTTAAATATCAACAATGCACATATAGCTGCGCAATAAGTACTTTTTATCATATTACAAATAAATTATACAAAGCTACTTATTAAAACAGCACAGAAACGGACTTAACAAAAACTTAATCTTGAACTTGTTAGAGAGGAATTGCAAGGTAAGCGGATAAAAAAAATATGTAAACTACCCAAGGTTGTATGATGCAATCATTTAATTAAGATGATCCAGCGGTCAGTCATGGTTGGTTTTAAGGAGCGCTTCAACTACTGAATCCTTTTGCCCCTGTGTCAACTTATAATTATAGTGAAACAATGCGCCTTCAAAATCGCCATAGGAGGGGTTAGGCAATATAATATATCTGTTGCCGAATTGCTTTACCAATTTTTTTGTACTAGCTTCGCGGGTTTGCTCATCGGGATGATTATCATATAAAGCATCAAAATCGGCCAGGTTATCGCCGCATAATAATATTACGTTATACTTTTTCAATACTTCCAGCCTCCTGCTTTCCTTGCTTGATGCGGATGATTGTTTTAAAAGCAGGTGAGCTTTATCAGCATTAGGTAAGTGATAAAGCCGCAGATTTTTTAGTGTGCCATCGCGTTCATCCTCATCGCGATTGGTGATGTAGAAAACGGCAACACCTTTTAAAGCGGCAAACTTAAAAAATGCAGGGGCGCCCGGTACAGTATCCGCAATACCTTTACTGGTCCAGCGTTTCCACGCTTTGCTGTCAAAATCCTGGTTGTTTATTGCAGCGCGGGCATCCTCGGGGCTGTTATCCAGCAGGGTTTCATCAATATCGGTTATCACAGCCCAAGGTTTGGCTCTTTTATGTTTAACCGCTTGGGCAACACGCAGTCTGGCAATATTGTAAGCCTGAAAGCAAAGCGCCTTGTATTCTGCCGCACGCTGCTGCCAGAGTGAAGCCCAAACCTTGCCGCTGTTTACTGCCGACAAGTTTTGCGCCAGCAAGGGCGTGTTTATAGCCAGCCAAAATGTTACAGCCGCAATGCTGTATTTTAATTTCATAGTTATTTGTGAAAAACCGACTGATCAATAGCGCACACCAGCCAATTCATTGAGGCTTTGGGCCATTAACTCCTCAATAAACGGAGCCATATCACATTTTGCCAGTTCGGCGGCCTGTTCAATAGTGATCCTGCCGGTATCATACAAACGGGTGGCAAGGGCAACCAATACCTCGTTCTCAGACAAATTTACGCCTTCCGGGAAATTTATTTTTAAAGTTTGCACGCTTTAAATGTAAGTAATTTTAATTAATGCAACAATTTAGGTTTAAGTTTTTCACACGTTTAGCACCTTAACATTGCCTATACCTTAATGTTACTGTAGTGGTTATATATTATTAGGCATTACAATATAATATATTTAATACCTGTTGTGCATTTAGCAAAGATTGACTTTTATATTGTTTAGTTTACGG
>CAZZVY010000079.1:0-12437 GCA_964657585.1 uncultured Mucilaginibacter sp.
CTTTACCTCGCCTTTCAGTTTTGCCAGCATTTCATTAGGCGGCAATTCGCCTAATATCCCCATTTTTTTAGCATACAGGTTACCATAAAAGGCAACTATGCGCTTAAAGGGCAGTATAGCGCCGGGGATGGGGTAGGGCGTATTCTTAACCGGCCATTTGCCTGTTGTATCGCCATTGGCCATCCGTTTCATTAATGAATCATACAGCTTTTTATTAAGCGGCGGATAAACCAATTTTGCTGGGGTGGTATCGCCCGGTGCAGCCGATGCCTCAGACGGTTTGGCTGCTGCCACACCCGGCGTAACAGTTTTTGTGGCGGTACCGTTTTTGCAATTGGTAAATAGCGCCAGCGATAATAACAGGGAAGTAGATAACAGTATATTCTTTATTTTCATCAGTTAATATTTTTGATCTTGTTTGTACAAGAGGCCTTGCAAATTAGCACCATTTATGTTATCGATATCCTTAAAGTTATCAACAGTTAGTTAGCGGTTAACTTGCTTTTTATCCTTGTACGTTGGTTAGCCGGCTGTTTTTATAAAATTTTCCGAATACCCCGAGCGGTAATTTTACCCCTGATGCAGCCTGCAGGTAAAGTTCGCCGGTTTCCAGATTTTGTACTTTCGGATATGCGCCCCGGATCAGATTTTCTACAATGACCGATGAAAAGCCGAGCGAATAGGTGTTCAGTATCAGAAAGTGCTCCTGCGGGTCAAGCAACTGCACTACATCCTGCATCATTTCCTGTATATGGTCTTCCAGCTTCCATTTTTCGCCATTGGGGCCGTGGCCGTAGGCAGGCGGGTCAAGGATGATACCGTTATACTTTTTTTCACGCTTCAGTTCACGTTTTACAAATTTAAGCGCATCTTCCACCATCCAGCGGATATTGTTTAAGCCGGACAACTCCTGGTTCTCGTTGGCCCAGGTTACAACTTGTTTAATTGAGTCCACATGGGTGGTATCGGCGGCTGCCGCACGTGCCATTAATGAAGCGCCGCCAGTGTAAGCAAATAAGTTGAGTACCTTCGGTCCGGGCGTTTTAAACTGACTGATATTGTACGATATATAATCCCAGTTCACCGCCTGCTCGGGAAAGATGCCTACATGCTTAAACGAGGTTAAAGCCAGCCGGAACTTAATTTCGGCATCATTATTTTTATAGCTGATATGCCAGCGGTCGGGCGTGGCCGGGTTTTTCTTTACCCACTCGCCTGAAGTTGCCGAACGCCCCTTAAATTTAATATGATGCCGCTTTTGCCACTCGGCCTCGGGTAACACCTTTTTCCATACGGCCTGGGGTTCCGGGCGTATCAGTACCACATTCCCAAAACGCTCCAGCTTTTCAAAATCGCCGCAATCTATCAGTTCGTAGTCTTTCCAGTGGGCAGGCGTAAGGAGTTGGATCATTTTTTAGTCAGCGACCGGTTAAGCGGTGATCAGAGATTAATAACTGGCGCAAATATAATAAATATCGAAAGTTACGATGGGGAATTTGTGCTAACCGAACTTCCAGCAGTTTGTACAAAAAGTAAAATGACCGGATGGCTGGCCCGGGCTCGGCCGGGGTTGGGACAGGACACTGCCGCGCCTGCAAACAATCAATCTACCAAATTTTTACAGCATATCTTTCCAAAAACCTATTGTAATATTTACCTTAGAGGCAATTACTAACCAACAAGTAAAACCAATTTGTTATGAATAAATTATTGCTGCCGGTGATGCTGTTTGCTTCCGTATTTTCATTTGCGCAGAACAATGAGATCCCTCTTTATACCAATGGTGTCCCCAATTCAAAAAAAGCCCCTGATACCTATGTCGAAAACGATGGCAACGGCCATGCAGCAAAAGTTACCATACCTACCCTAACACTGTATTTCCCTGCAAAAGGGCAGGCCAATGGAACGGCGGTAATTGTGTGCCCCGGCGGTGGCTACAGCAACCTGTCCATTGATAAGGAGGGTACGGCGGTGGCACAGGAGTTCAATAAAATAGGTGTAACAGCATTTGTACTTAAGTACCGCCTGCCGAGCGACCTGATAATGGTTGACAAAAGCATAGGGCCGCTTCAGGATGCCCAACGGGCTATACAACTCATTAGAGAACGTGCTGCCGAATGGGGCATTAACCCGGTTAAGGTAGGTATTATAGGCTTTTCGGCGGGCGGCCACCTTGCATCAACCGCAGGGACACATTTTGATAAGGTAGCTATAAATAATCCTAAGAACACCAGCGTACGGCCCGATTTTATGCTGCTGCTATACCCGGTAATCACTTTTGGTGAGCTGGCGCACCGCGGGTCGCAAGTGAATTTGGTTGGTAAAGACGCCACACCGGCCATGATAGATCTGTACAGCAACGAAAAACAGGTAACTGCCAATACTCCCATCACATTTCTGGTACAGGCCGAAGATGACCATACCGTACCGGTAGAAAACAGCCTGATGTTTTACGAGGCCCTGCTGAAAAACAAAGTAAAGGCCGAAATGCACCTTTACCAGGCCGGCGGTCACGGCTTTGGCTTAAACAACAAAACCACTACCGACCAATGGTTCGACCGCTGCGCTAACTTTTTAAAGCAGAACGGGTTTTTGTAATCGTAATTGAAAAGTCATAGTCGATACCTTTTACTGTTATTTAGCCACAGATAATGTGTATGAAACATATTTTAAAAATGTTCCCGGGTGTTTTACTGTCGTTATTGTGTTTATTTTCCTTGGCACAAACAACCCCGCCAACTGTACCGCCGAGGCCCGATCTTAGCAACATCAGCAATAATGGCCTTAAAGGCGCTTTGGCCGCACATGATCCCTGTATGGTTAAGGATGGCGGTACCTATTATGTATTTACTACAGGAGTAGGTTCAAAAACGTCAAAGGACATGATAAACTGGGTAGCCGGGCCACCGGTGTTTCCGCAGGGCACAAAATTTTCATGGTGGAATGATGATATACCTGATAAGGTAGGCTTGTGGGCGCCGGATGTGCATTACGCCAATGGCAAATACCACATGTATTATTCAGTATCGGCCTGGATGAACTTTAAATCGAGCGTGGGTTATGCTACCAATGTTACGCTTAACCCTAATGATCCAAGGTACAAATGGGAAGACCGGGGGCAGGTGATCAGCTATAAAAATGGGGGCGATAGCGTAAACTGTATTGACCCTAACTTTTTTGCAGATAAAGACGGAAAGCAGTACCTGATATACGGTTCATATAAGGGTGGTTTGCGCCTTATAGAGCTGAACCCAAAAACCGGCAAGCCTTTTAGCGATAAGCCCGAACTTACTGTTATTACAACCCGTTTGGGCGAAGGTAGTTATATAATTAAAGGGCCTGAGTATTATTATGTTTTTGCATCGCGCGGTAAATGTTGCGCAGGTTTGCAAAGTACGTACCAAATAGTGATGGGCCGCTCTAAAACAGTTAAGGGACCGTACCTGACCAGAGAGGGCAAAAAATGGACCGACAATAATTACACCGTATTTTTAGCAGGCGATTATGACGAGCCAGGTAGGGGGCACAACGGGTTCTTTGCTCAGGGCGATACTACATATATTGTATATCATGCCTATAGCAGAGCGTTTAATGGTGCGTCATTACTGAATATAAAACCATTATATATAGATAAGGACGGCTGGCCTGCCATTGATCCTGAAAACAACAAAATATTCCCGATGGCTGACTTTGAGAAAAAGGTGTTCATTGGCAAGTAAAGGTGTAAAACTGCTTTTTATTAAGCTTCGGCACGGCATATGTAAACTACCCCAAGTTTCTATAATCTGGCTATTTAAAATATCTTCCCGGGGTTCATAATTCCTTTCGGATCAAACACTGCCTTAATACCACGCATAAGGTTTATATGCACCTCGGTGTATTTTAGCGGCATATACTCCTTTTGCACCAGGCCTATCCCATGTTCACCGCTAAGGGTGCCGCCAAGGGATATGGTAAGCTCAAATATTTCGCGAATGCCAGGTTTTAATTTAGTATTCCAGTCCTCGTCGCTCATGCTGCCTTTAATGATGTTGACATGCAGGTTACCATCGCCGGCATGACCATAGCAAACCGATTCAAAGCCATAGCGTAAGCCTGTTTCCTTTATCCCGCTTATCAGTTGCGGCAGCGCCGCGCGCGGCACTACGGTATCTTCCTCCTTATATACCGAGTTTGATTTCACTGATACCGCCATGGTACGGCGCAGGCGCCATAGCTCTTCTTTTTGTGCCGAGGTATCGGCAAAAAGTACATCCTGACAATGATATTGTTCCAGTACCGTGTTTATTTTTTCGCAGGCGTCAAATATTACATCAGGGTTAGTACCGTCCACTTCTATCAGTAAAAAGGCGCCTATGCCGTCCTTTAAGTTAAATATAATATTATCATGGGCAATTACCCATTCTATGCCCCGGCGTTCCATAAACTCCAATGCCGATGGTACAATGCCTGCCCTAAATATTGCCGACACTGCGGCGCAGGCTTCTTCGTTAGTGTTAAACGAGGCAAGTAACAAGGCATCATGGGTTGGGGCTGGTACCAGTTTAACCACAATTTTAGTGACAATGCCCAGCGTCCCTTCTGCACCTATGAACAACTGCGTTAAATTATAACCCGATGCGTATTTTAAGGTATTAGCGCCCGTCCATATAATATCGCCATTGGGCAGGGCAACTTCCAGGTTCAAAATGTACTCGCGTATGGTGCCATATTTTACTACCCTTGGGCCGCCTGAGCCGTGCGACACATTGCCGCCGATGTAGCAACTGCCTTTGCTGGCCGGATCAACCGGGTACAACAGTCCCTTTTTGGCCACAGCATCCATAAATACCTCGGTTACCACGCCAGGCTCCACAGTGGCCTGCAGGTTATCCTCATCAATCTTAATAATGCTTTTAAAGCGCTCCATGCTGATTACCAGGCCGCCCATTACCGGCAATGCGCCGCCGCTTAAACCTGTACCTGCACCCCGAGGGGTAACCGGTATAAGGTTATCATTGCATAGTTTTAATAATGCGGCTACCTGTTGCGTGGTATCAGGTTTTGCTGCTACTTCCGGATAATAATGCAGGTCCTCGGTCTCATCATGGCTGTACCGCTCCAGCTCATTACGCCGGCTTATTACATTTGTTGCACCAACAATATTGGTTATTGCCGCTAACATACCGGCTGTGATGTTATTATAAGACATGCTTTATGTTATTATCAGTAACCGTAACCGACGACCAGGCGATGCTGCCCTGCAACGGCGGGTTCAATTTTTTTAGTTCGACATGTATGTTATTTACATGGGGATAGCAGTCCCTTATCACGTTAGCTATGGATTGCGCCACCGCCTCCAGCAGTTTACGGGTATACTTCATTTCTTTATCGGCTATGGCGTAAAGGTGTTCATAGTTTATAGTATCGGCTATGTGGTCGCTGGTAAGGTTGCCGGCCGGTTCAACTTCCACCTCAATATTCACTATAAACCTGTTACCCAATAATTGTTCTTCGGGATAAAACCCATGATAGGCAAAAAATTCGGCGCCGTGTAAACTAACCTTTATCATTGTTTTCAAAGATACTTATTTTGATACTCCAGTTAAATCAACTTGTCTGTTTACAACAATCAGCGATTATAGGTATTTACAGTTTATATGGCAGGCTTGATCTAAAAATACTATTTTTGGAAACATTTTTGCCGGTCAATCCATTAGTTATATAAACATTAATTATAAAAATTATGGAAACTTCATCAATGCAAAATAGCAGCGATACCTCAAATGAAAAGCAGCAGGCGGTATCTGATAAAAATGAACAGGATAAAGTAAAAACGGTTACTCCTGATTATGACAACGGTAACCCGGGGCCGCCATCGGAAAAGGAAAGCTCAAACAAAGGCAAAGGGCCGAAAGGCGAAGATTTATAGCTGCAGATAAAATATATTAAACAAATATGAAAAATAAGATCATCATTTTCTCATTTTTATTAAGCGCAGGATTAATGAGCGCGTGCAGCGGCGACCATGCCAGTAACCAGGGAAAAGATACTTCCGGTCATTGGACAGCTACTAATCCTTACCGAGATACCTTTGCTACTACCAACACTATGGGAGAGGCAACTATGACAGATAATAGCGGATCAGGCGGTACAAGGATTGCAAAGATGCAAAGTACAGCACAAACCGCAGCGGCTGACACTGTAAAAAAATAGACACACAGCTAACCCATTTATTATAGTGCCCTGCAAATGTAACTATTGAGTGTTGCAGCTGCAGGGCATTTATGTAATGCAACTATTTACCGTTGTTTTATTTTTAATTTAACTTTTAAGCATAAACCGGCAAACATTATGCCGCCGGCACTGTTAATTTGATATGATAATCAACCAGCAGTACACCATGTTTCCTATCAAGTTTATTTTTAACGGGGTGGGATTTGAAACAAAGGCATTAAAATATGCAGGCAAGCACGAGTTGCTGTACAAAATTGCTTTACCGTCGGCAGTGGCTGATGTGCAGCAATGCTGGGTATCTAAAAACAACGACCAATGGAAAGTAATTATGGGGGAACAAATTGATCCGCATTTAATACCTGCTTTAGTAAATGCAATCAAGACCCATGAGCATGTAGTTACCATCTACAGCGAAAAAGAAGTTAAACAGAAATTAAAATCTGCCTGATCAGCTTGGCAAGGTTGCTATGGCAGTATTCTTTTTGACACGGTTTTCTGTTATAAGTAAAATGATCATCAATATCAGGCCAACGGCAAAAAACCCATCCAAGGCCAGCGCCGAGTCGCGCATTTGGCCTGTGAGCGACTCAACCAACCCAAAAGTAAACAGGCCTACAACAATCGCAAATTTTTCGGTGACGTCATAAAAACTAAAGAATGATGCTGTATCCGGAATATCCGGTGGCAGGTACTTTGAGTAAGTTGAACGCGACAATGATTGCACACCTCCCATTACAGCACCCACTACTGCCGCTGCTAAAAAAAACTGCGCAGTTGTAGTTACAAAATAAACCGACAGGCAAATAGCCGTCCATATACTTACCAAACCTACTAACGTCCTTACGTTACCTATTTTGCCCGATACGATAGAGGTAAGCCAGGCCCCTATTACCCCAACAATCTGGATAGACAGAATGATCTCGATAAGTGTATCATCCGGCATTTTAAGTTCTTTAGCAGCAAAGTTGGCAGCTACCAGCATAATGGTTTGTACCCCTACCGAATAAAAAAAGAATGATGACAGGAAACGTTTTAATAAAGGCATGTTGCGTACCTGTTTAAAAACGCGCATTAACTCTTTAAAACCGCCGGTAAATACGTTGTAGTTCTGCTTTTTCAGGCTTGGTGCGCTCTTAGGCAATAACTTAAACGGTATAATAGAAAAGCCAAGCCACCAAACACATACCAGTAAAAAGGCCAAACGTTCTGGAAGGGCTACCAATACTTCTTCCTTTAAACCAAACCAGCCGGGATATTGTATAACCAGCAGACATATTAACTGTGATATTAAACTTCCTACATAACCGTATATAAAACCTTTGGCGCTTACGCTGTCCATCTGGTCGTCCGTTGCTATTTGAGGGAGGTAAGAATTATAAAATACAAACCCGCCGCAATAACCAACGCAGGCTAATGCATAAAATATTAGCGGCAACTCTAAAGCAGGAATGCCGTGTGCAGCAGGTTTAAACCAGAATAAACCCAGGCAAGCCAAGGCGCCCATCCAGGTAAAAAATTGCAGATAACGTTTTTTATTGCCCCGGTAATCGGCAATAGAGGTAAGTATAGGCAGCAGCAAAACTATAAGCAGGTATGATGCGCCCAGCACATAATTTTGAATTACCGTATTCACAAAGCTATAACCGAAAAAAGTAACTACATCTTTATTCGGGTTGTGGTAAGTGGTATAAAAAACATAATATGCCGGGAATATGGTGGAGGTAATCACCATGTTATATGATTGATTGGCCCAATCAAACATGCACCAGGCCCAGATGGTCTTTTTATTGTTCTTCGCTTCCATAATATATAGATGCTTAAAAATATATAAATTTTTAAACATCTGGCTAATCACTTGTTGAGCGATACCTTAATAATTTAAGGATTAAGCACTTTATTTAAAAACGCTACCGTGAAGTTTAACGATGGCGTAAACCAGAGCTCAAACAAGATGAAAGGGTGCGGTGCGCCGTCAAAGATATGTACCTCATGGTAAATGAGCAGAGAATCAAGCTTTTTGATCACATCATTGCGGCCGGCGTGCATACGGTCAACCCCGCTATTCAGGAATAATATTGGCGGCGTGTGCTTATCCACATAACTCAATGCCGATGCCTGCTGCCACAGGTCAGGCCGGGCTGCCTTTGAGAAACCGAACCAGTAAGTTGCGGACGACGTGTGTTTGCTATCGTCGCCCTCGCCCGATTCGGGGTGGATAAATGCAAGTATGCCATCCACGTCAACAACGGCCTGCACCTTATCGCTGTAGTTTTGGAAACTATCGGTTTTAAATAACGGGTTACCGCCTGTTGTGCCAATTAATGCGGCCAGTTGCCCCCCGGCCGAAAATCCCCACACAGCAATTTTATCGTCATTAATTTGATAGGTTTTAGCATTGGCCCGCATCCATTTCAAAGCGGTTTTCAAATCGGTCACTGCTGCCGGGTAAAGCGCCTCGGTAGACAAGCGGTAGTCCGCCGTAATTACCACATAACCTTTTGCAGCCAGGGCGCTGGCCATGGGGTAATGCATAGTGCGGTTGCCTGAACGCCAGCCGCCGCCAAATATCATTAGCACGGCTGGGAGCTTGCCCTTGAATTTTGTTGGTGAAAAAACGTCCAGCTTTAGCTGCCGGCTATTTACAGTGGTGTAAATGATATCCTTTATTAAACTTATGCTGTCACCCAGAACCAGTTTGGGTATAGCAGCATCCGGACGAATTTTTTTTACGCTTTGATAAGCGCTGTATAAAGTAAATGACGTATCAGGCGGCCCAAATTGTTGGGCACTGGCCGTTTCTGAGCAGGTAACACTAATTATTAAAACAGCAGCATATATTAAGCGATTGATATTCATTGTTATCAGATGTCACAAATTTCTACAGCCCTTTTTAACGAAGCCAGTTTATCCGGATTTTCAGGGATAAACTCCTGCGCTACATAACCCCTAAAGCCGGTAGCCGCAATTGCCTTCATAATGGCGGGATAAAAAAGCTCCTGGGTATCATCTATCTCATTGCGGCCGGGTACACCGCCGGTGTGGTAATGAGCAATATATTGATGATAACGGTTTATGGTGTTAATAACGTCCCCTTCGTCTATCTGCATGTGGTATATGTCATACAGTAATTTAAAGTTTCCAGAATCTAATCGCTTGGCCAGTTCAACGCCCCAGGCTGTCCGGTCGCATTGATAATCCGGATGGTCTACCCGGCTGTTCAGTAGTTCCATTACTAATATTATATCATATTTTTCAGCTACTCGCAGCAAGGGCCTTAAACCTTCCACACAATTATACCAGCCTTCTTCATCACTCATTCCTTGGCGGTTACCGCTAAAACAAATTAAATTGGTATAGCCGGCTGCAGCTACCAGCGGTATCATTTCCGAATAATTTTTATAGAGCCGGGCATGGAACTTTTTATCATTAAATCCATCGGTAAGATTGATTTCGGCCCCGTTGCACATCGGCGAATAAAGCCCATGCTTTTTTAATATTGGCCAGTCTGCAGGCCCAACCAAGTCTATTGCTGTTATACCTATCGCTTTGGCCGCAATGCAAAGTTCATCCAACGTAAGATCATTATAGCACCATCGGCATACGGAATGGTTGATATTTCCTTTTAATTTCATATTAATTAACAAAATAACTGACATTAATTAATTAAGTACAATTATAATTACTAATTAAGTAAGCGTTAAAAATTATAGAATAACAATTCAATAATTAAATCTTCATAAAAGCATTTTGCGCATTTTTTTCCTAAAAAAGATTGGCTTATTATCAGAATGATAAAAAAACATATTATTTAAACTGCACTAAACCCAATAATCTGTTAAGAAATTATTACCACAACTTCCTGCTATAAAAAAGCTTTCAAAAAATATTGCTTATTTGTTAAAAATTTGCTAAAAATAATTTGGCTATTGTATTGATTTATGGTGTGTTTGTATCTTTGAGTTATACCAAGAATTATAGATACTAAAACAATAAACTCAGATCATGAACACTATTTCTAAGTTGACAATTGAACAAAAATTGCAAGGCATCATTATTGCGGTTATAGGTGTTGCCGCTCTTGTTGATTATATCATCCTGTAGTTTCAAACATAAAGGCGCAACCCGGAGCCTTATTTCAGTTTTCCAATACATTTTTTGATAGTTTTTTAGTGCAGATAGTTCACTTGAATACTGTCTACAACGACGAGTAAAACTGAAGACTACTGCAAAGCTCGTCTTCGGTACAGATATGGTCAATGCTATACATACCTATGCTGTTTATTAACGAGCAATTAATCTTATCGCCATGATTCTTTTTATCCTTTTGCATCAGGCTATAAAGTTCAGTATGGCAATCAGCCCTGATGTGATAATCAGGATATAAGCCGGTAAGTACACTCACAATCTCATTTAGTTCATGCGCTGTTAAGCCGGTTTTTTTCCAGGATAACCAGGCTTCGCATATCATGCCAATAGCTATGGCTTCACCGTGTGTTAAATGGTCTTCATCATTTTCTAATGACCATGTTTCAACCGCATGGCCAATGGTATGGCCAAAATTAAGAGCTTTGCGTATTCCTTTTTCTTTAGGGTCTTGTAATACAAAGCCGTTCTTAATAGCTACTGATTGATAGATCAGCCGGGCCGAAGGTGAGTCTGGATCGCTTATTTTCAACTCTCTCCAGTAATCAGCATCTGCTATAAGGCCATGTTTCAGCATTTCGGCCAGGCCTGATAGTATCTGCCTTGCAGGAAGCGTCTTTATAAAATTGTGTTCTATAAAAACTGCCTCAGGCTGAGTAAAAGTACCTACTATATTTTTTATGCTATCAATATCGATACCTGTTTTGCCGCCAACAGAAGCATCAACCTGCGAAAGCAGCGTAGTAGGCACATTTACAAAATTGATACCCCGTTTGTAAGTAGATGCGGCAAAACCGCCCATATCACTGATAACGCCACCGCCCAAGTTGATCAATAAACTATTACGGTCGGCCCCAAAATCAATCAGCATCTTCCATATCCCTACACAGAAATCAATAGTTTTACTTTGTTCGCCGGCATTTATTTCGATAAGGTCATAACGTATATTTTCGCCAAAATATTTTTGTACTAAAGGCAGGCAGTATTTGCCGGTATGCTCATCTGTTAATATAAATATTTTAGAGTAGTTGCCTTTTTCAATAAATTGGGTAAGTTGGGTAAGGCTGTTATCAAAATATATTGGGTAACTTATGCTTTGTATAGGCGGCATTTCAATATCTAACGTAGCTGTCATGTTTATATCACTATGATTTTTTCATTATTATATTCTATCACATCGCGTTGCCTTACTTTAAGGCGCTTGCGGTAATCAATATTACCATTGTATTTAACCAGCCCTTCTGATACCACTATTTGCGCTTCGCCCCCGGTGCTAACCAGGTTGGCTGCCTTCAATAATTGTATCAGCGGGATGTAGTCGCCGGTTAACTTAAACTCCATCATAGCTGCTGCAAAAATAAACTATTAGCGTTAATAATGGGTTATGTTAAAAAGCATTTTATAATTTTACCTCATGTTATCAACAAGTTCCGCCCATCTCCGCACCGGAAATAAATTATCATTTGAAGATACTGAAATTGCTTTCAGGCACGCCTCCAATACCGATCTTAAAAGGGCCTATTGGCTTTTTAAGGCCATTAATAATAATTTTTTAGTAAAAGTTGGCCCGCCTATTACCAATTTTGCAATGCACGTTGGCCTGCCTGTAAAAGCACTTATCAAAGCCACTATATTTAAACACTTTTGCGGCGGCGAAACAATTGCAGGCTGTTATGATACTGTCAAAAACCTTGCCACAGGCGGTGTGGGAACTATTTTAGACTACTCGGTGGAAGGGGAAGACGATGAGCAAGTGTTTGATGAAACCCGGGATGAGATCATCCGCACCATTATCCGCGCTACGGAAGATGCTGATATACCAATTACCGTATTCAAAATAACAGGTGTTGGGCGGTTTGGCTTATTAGAAAAGCTGGATGCTAAACAAATGCTTGCCGTTGAAGAGGAAAAAGAATGGCAAAAAGTACAGGACAGGGTAAAATCAATATGCGATAAAGCCTTTAATGCCGGTGTCCCCGTTATGATTGATGCCGAGGAAAGCTGGATACAGGATACCATTGATGGGCTGGCGCTTAAAATGATGCGCACATATAATGGTAAGAAAGCCATTGTTTATA
>CAZZVY010000080.1:0-12360 GCA_964657585.1 uncultured Mucilaginibacter sp.
CAATAACAAAAATCAATAACAATAGTTATTTGTAAAATTATTTACTATTAGTTTGCTGCAAATGTAATATGTTTAAGCGAATAGCTTTAATATATAATGTTAAGGCGGCGTAAAGTTTATTATTATAATATTTTATTAACGAATTTCACCGCTTTGGCAGTTCAAAACTTTTATTCAATCAGTAAATCAAAATATTTACTGTTAGCTTTACATTTATAAACCAATTTAATATAAACGTTAAAATGAACAACATTAGCGCAAAACTTTACACAGCCGGGCTGTTAATAGCAGGCACCATCGGGCTATCGGCATGTAACCACACCAATACGGCAACCTCTACTACCGATAGTACTACCATCAGTACTACTACAAAAACCACTTACAGTTTACCTATTGCTTCAAACTTTCAGAAAGAAGTTGACGGTAAAAAGACTGACTTATACTTCCTGAAAAATAAAAATGGCGCACAGGCTGCTATAACCAGTTTTGGCGGCAGGCTGGTTAGTTTACTTGTGCCAGATAAGCAAGGCAAGATGACCGACGTAGTTATTGGGTTTGACAGTGTAGGCACTTACCAGGTGGCCGGCGATTTTTACGGTGCAATAATTGGCCGTTACGGTAACCGCATTGGCAATGCCAGATTCACTTTAAACGGAAAGGAGTACAAACTACCGGCCAATAACGGGCCAAACACATTGCACGGCGGTAAGGTGGGTTTTGACTCGCACGTATGGGATGCCAAAAAGCTGGATAACCAAACGTTGCAGATAGATTATTTGTCAAAGGACGGCGACCAGGGCTTTCCGGGCGATCTGAACGTTAAAGTTGTTTATGCGCTGCAGGATGATAATAGCCTGAAAATTAGTTATGAAGCTACCACAAATAAACCTACCGTAGTTAACTTAACTAACCATGCTTACTGGAACCTGAATGGCTGCGGCAGCGGCACAATTTTAAACCATTTGGTGCAAATTGACGCAGACAACTATACCCCCGTTGATAGTACACTGATCCCCACCGGCAAAATAACACCAGTTGCAGGCACCCCTTTTGATTTCCGTACGCCAACTGCCATAGGTGCGCGGATCAAACAAACTGACGATCAATTAAAAAATGGCAAGGGGTATGATCATAACTATGTACTAAACAAACATGACATTGCCAAACCAATAGCCACTATCACGGGTGATAAAAGCGGTATTACAATGCAGGTATATACCGAGGAGCCCGGCATACAGTTTTATAGTGGTAATTTTATGACCGGGAAATATACTGTTAAAGGCGGTGCTAAGAACGATTACCGTACCGGCCTTTGCATGGAAACCCAGCATTACCCGGATTCGCCTAACAAACCGTCGTTCCCTTCAACTGAACTAACGCCAGGACAAACTTACAGAACTGTATCTATTTACAAATTTACAGCAAAATAACATTTAAGGATATACAATGATTAAAGGATTGTCCCCATATTGCGGCAGTCCTTTTTTAGTTGATGGAAACGTGATATTATAAAACCATCTCTCTGCAAAGCTGTTAATTACAATCAATTTAAATCATTTAATCCTTGAATAATACCAATGAATGTTTACCAACAAAAATGGTTAGATATATTGCATAATGCAAAGCTTCCCGGCTGGGAATTAACATCTTTAGGCGATGATATTAAGGTGGTTATGCCACATGTAACTGACCTAAAAGTTGTCAGGGATAATTTACCGCAGATAATTGCACAGCTTTCATTGGATATTGAGGAACCTAAACAGCCCTTAAAGCTTATCATTAAAAATGGGTACGAAGAATTTGAATATATCATTAACCCACACCATACCGACCTGAAAACTAATATTTAAATATGCTTTTTACTTATCTTAACTGCATTTCCCTAAATATATCCCTATAACTAACAATTCCTTTATTAAACAGTTAATTTAGTACAGGTTGTTATCATGAACATTGAACTGTAATTTTAATTACCTTTGCACCCAAATAATTTGTAATGAGATTTTTTGAAGAAAAGAGACGTGAGGTGATGAAGCATATTGAAATATATATGCTGGAAAAGATGAGCGAGTACTTAAAGCCGATTGAAACCAACTGGCAACCTTCTGATTTTTTGCCTGATTCTACCAGGGACACTTTTTTTCAAGAAATTAAAGAATTACAGGAAAGTTCTAAAGGCTTATCGTATGATCTGGTGGCTGTTCTTGTTGGTGATACCATTACTGAAGAAGCCCTGCCCACATATGAATCATGGCTGACCATGGTAGAGGGCGTTAATATGGCTGAAGAAGGCGGGTGGATGAAATGGACACGCGCCTGGACCGCCGAGGAAAACCGCCACGGCGACCTGCTTAACAAATATTTGTACCTATCTGGCCGCGTTAACATGCGCATGATGGAAGTATCAACACAGTATCTGATTGCCGACGGTTTTGATATTGGCACCGGTACCGACCCATATCGTAACTTTATTTATACCAGTTTTCAGGAACTGGCTACCAACATATCGCACCGCCGGGTAGCCAGCCAGGCCAAAAGGGACGGCGACACCTTATTATCTAAAATGTGTGGCGTCATTGCCTCAGATGAGGCACGTCATGCCAAGGCTTATATCAGTTTTATATCCAAGGCGTTTGAGGTTGATGCAAGCGAAGCCATGATAGCCTTTGAAGATATGATGCGCAAAAAAATTGTAATGCCGGCACACTTCCTCCGCGAAATCGGGCTAAAGATTGGCCAAACCTTCGGTCATTTCACAGATGCTGCCCAGCGTTTAGGTATTTATACTGCCGTTGATTACGTGGATATTTTAAAGTACTTGATTGATGCCTGGCACATCGACAGCATCCCCGACCTTAACGAAGCAGGTGAAAAAGCCCGTGATTATGTAATGAACCTGCCCGACCGGCTGCTGCGCGTTGCCGAACGTATGAAGAACCCCATGCTCGATTATAAATTCAGTTGGATAGCCGGATAACAGCAGTAAGATTTAAGATACGCAAATCAAGTGCCGGGAATAAAGAGCGGGTGCTATCTTGTCTTTTTTTAACCTTTGACCCTTCAAATCCCGTACCTTTTTTATCTCATTCGCCGCTTATATAAATAATATCAACCCCATCCTTATTATCCATTTGCAGGGTATCGATAATACTTTGCAGGGTAATAAAGTTTATATCATCTACATAATGCTCAGATTTAGCCACATAAAGTTTGTTGCCTTCCACCGTTATCTTAAATAAATAGTCATCGTAATACACAGGCTGATCTATTATAATAATATTCCCTTGCTGTGTAATATTAAAATCAATATCGGTATGCCGGTGTTCTTTGAACAAAGGATTAAGTTCGTTTTTCAGCGTTTCCGTTAGTTTATGGATATCCCAAGGACGGTTAGCGGTAATGATTTTCATGAATAAACAATGTTTATAACGTACAACCATTCCATTATAATTATGTTTGGCAACGGTATAAATGCTAAATATCAAACAGCATGGCTATGCCTGCGTTTGAGTTAAAAGATCAGATCAATGAAATATAAATTGTTAGGCCGCTCTGGCCTTAAAGTGTCGGAGTTTTGCCTGGGCACTATGGGTTTCGGTACAGATAACGGCTGGGGAGCAGATAAGGAAACAAGTTTTGCTATAATGGACGAATTTGCCAATGCCGGCGGCAACTTTCTGGATACCGCGAACGTTTATCAAAAAGGGAGCAGCGAAAAGATAATAGGCGACTACCTGGCTAACCATGATCGCGACTTTTTTGTGCTGGCATCCAAATATACCCTGAAGGATAATCAGGTTAACCCCAACGCATCTGGCAATAACCGCAAAAACATGATGCGCAGTGTAGAAGAAAGCCTAAAACGTTTAAAAACTGACTTTATTGATGTGCTGTACCTGCATATCTGGGACGATATTACCCCTATTGACGAGGTACTGCGTGGACTGGACGATTTGATACGGCAAGGAAAAGTAATTTATGCCGCTATAAGCGACACCCCGGCCTGGATGGTAGCCAAAGGCAATACACTTGCAGAGCTGATGGGCTGGAGCCAGTTTATAGCTTTGCAGGTTGAATACAGCCTGCTGCAGCGCACCCCGGAGCGTGAATTAATACCTATGGCCAAACATTTCGGGATGACGGTTACCCCATGGGCACCGCTGGGGGGCGGCGCTTTGACCGGCAAATATTTAAGGGGCGAACAAGGCCGGATTAAAATTGAAAGTAACCGGCGTAATGTAAATAGCGAACGTATTACCCGCCAGGTAATGGCTATAGCTGACGAATTAGGTGTATCGGCGGGCAATGTGGCTTTACAATGGATAAGACAGCAAGGCTTTTCCTGCATACCCATTATAGGCGCAACCAAGTTGCCTCAACTGCAGGATAATTTAAAAACCGGTGATTTATTATTAAATAATGAACACTTAAAACAAATTGATGAGGTAAGCGCCATAAGTTTAGGCTTCCCCGGCGATTTCTTTAAGGAGGAAAATGTAAGGTTGAATTCCTTCGGCGGGTTTTATGACAGGGTTGAGAAAAGGTAAACCTGTTGGCAACGGTTAGTTTAGGTTGCTGTAATTTGGCACAGTTGCTGAAAAATTTAAACCAATCACCATCCTGCCTTAGTATCGTCCCCGCGCGGGTCGGCGCCGCCCTGATAATAGCCCCATTTGGTTTTCAGGATGGCATCCACGCGGCCAATGCCCGTTCCAACCTTAAATTTATACCCTTTTTTTGTCAGATTGTTTATCACCGATGTATCAAGCGCATCCTTTTCGGCATCAATTACATCGGGCAGCCATTGGTGATGAAAGCGCCTGGCAGCAACTGCTTCCTGCATATCTTTATCAAATTCTATTACATTTAATATGGCTTGGAAAACCGAAGTAATAATGGTTGAACCGCCGGGAGTACCTACTACCATAAATAATTGACCATCCTTTTCTACAATAGTGGGTGTCATTGATGATAGCATCCTTTTGCCTGGCTGTATACTATTGGCCTTACCACCTATTAACCCGTACATATTCGGAGTTCCGGGTTTAGCGCTAAAATCATCCATTTCATTGTTCAGCAAAAAGCCTGCGCCGCCAACAACAATCTTTGAACCGAACGATCCGTTCAGTGTAGTGGTAATTGATACCGCATTGCCTTCGCCATCTACAATAGAATAATGGGTGGTCTGGTCACTTTCATAGCCAACAAAGCTGCCAGCTTGTATATTGCTGCTCGGCGTAGCTGCGGCCCAGTTAAAATTTTTCATACGCGCATCTATATAAGCAGGTTTCAATAAACTGTCTACCGGCACTTTAAAAAAATCAGGGTCGCCAAGGTATTTTGAGCGGTCAGCATATACGCGGCGCTCAGCCTCCACTATTACCTGCACGGTAGAATCAGTATTATAACCCCACTTATGCAGCGGATATTTCTCCACTGAATGCAACAATTGCAGCAATGCAATACCCCCGCTTGATGGCGGCGGCATAGTAATAATCTTATAACCTTTATACACCCCAATAATGGGTTTGCGCCAAACGGAGTGATAGTTTTTAAGATCAGTTTTAGTGATCAATCCCCTACCGCTCTGCATTTCGGCTATCAGTTTGGCGGCTACATCACCCCCATAAAAGCCTTCGCGGCCTTTGTCGCGTATCAGTTCCAGGGTTTTCGCCAGGTCGGCCTGTACCAGCAAGTCGCCCTCCTGCCAGGGGGTATCTTTTAAAAAATACTTTTTACCGGGATTACGCTGTTTAAAATCGGCAGCGTTTCGGTTAAGATCGGCAGCCAGGCGCTTGGTTATTTTAAAGCCATCGCGCGCTAAAGCAATAGCCGGTTCAACCAGTTCAGGCCATTTTAGTTTGCCGTACTTTTTATGGGCCTCTGTCATGCCGTCTACACTACCCGGCACGCCCGATGCCTGCGCGGTGGACAAACTCATATCCGGTATCACACTTCCAGCGGCATCAAGGTACATATTGGTACTGGCCCCGGCAGGGGCTTTTTCCCTGAAATCAAGCGTATTGGCCAAACCATTTGCGGGTCGGTAAACCATAAACCCGCCCCCTGCAATATTACCGGCCTCTGGCAAAGTTACAGCAAGGGCAAACTGCACCGCCACTGCTGCATCAATAGCATTGCCGCCTTTTTTAAGAATATTCAAGCCAACGCTTGCAGCATCAGGATAAGCGCAAACCACCATGCCCTTGTAATACTGTTCGCTGTTATCCTTACCTAACTGCCCGTGTACACAAGCCGGAAATACCAAACTAACTATTAAAAGAACACCCGTAACCAGGCATGATCGGCCGCGCATAAAGTATTTTATTATTAATATTATTTACCTCTAAATTAAGTTATTATTGCCTAATAAGCACTGTTTTTAATAATCAAAGCCATAAAACGTAAAAACTTGCGTTATTTGCAAAAAATATCACTAATGAAAAAAAGCGCCTTACTTATATTAACCATTACAGCCAGCTTAATTTTCGCTAAAAAATCAGTTGCGCAAGACTACCCAATCGCCCTGGGTTTAAAATTCAGTTATGAATATGGGCCTTCTGCCAAATATTTCATAACTAAAGATCAGGCCCTTGATGCACAACTTGGCTTACGCTCGCATGGAGCAGTTTTTAGCTTATTGTGGGAACAGCACCAGGCCATATTTGATGTGCCAAAATTAAAGCTTTATTATGGCTTTGGCGGCCATATAGGCGGTGTTGGCGATAATACTAACCCACGCTATAATAATTCGGTACTGATTGGTGCCGATGGTGTGGTTGGCGTTGAGTATATTATACCGGAATCGCCCATTGGCATAAGCGTCGACCTTAACCCCCGGTTTGAACTGGGCCACGGACCATATTTTGACCTATCGCCGGGTCTTGGGTTAAAGTACGCTTTTAAGTAGCCGGATTCAACCAAATCAGCCGCCAATGAAAGCATACCCTCAAGGGATTTTATAAGTTCCTCTCTTCCGAAGAAAGTTGAAGTTGAGGACCCTCGCTTTTGGTAAGGCTTTTGGATGGAGCTATCCCTCCTCTGGTAGATTTTAGTGGGTTACCTTACAATTATGATTTTATGCCCGTAGGATTTTCCGCCCAACGTCACTTCTAAAATGTAAGTGCCTGTAATTTGCCTGCTTACATCCATAACAGTGCTAAAATTACCTGCAGTTACTGCACGGGTTTGTGTATACATAACCTGTCCTTTATTATTAATCAGGGATAAGGTAAGGTTATCATCGTTCGGCGCTTTAAACACCACATTTATTTTGTTAGCAGCAGGTACCGGGAATATCGATAAACCGATGGGCGAGTTATCAGGATGCTGTGCTGTCTGCGCATAGCGGTAAACATCGGAAACAAGGGTACAGCCTGAATTTAGCGTAACCCTGACGGTGTAGTTACCGCTTTCAGTTGGTTTGTAAGTTTGTGCTGTTGCCCCTGCTATAATGTTACCCTCGTAATACCACTGGTTGCCAGTAGTAAAATTGGATGTTAATAAGGTATCCTGCTGTGTAATTACGGGTTTAGCTATTACAACCGCCTGCCTCGAAGCAGACGCGCAGCCGGCACTGGCCAACTGTATATTATAAAGATAATAATAAAAGCCTTTATTGTAGGTAGTATCGGTTGGCGCGGTGGCGGATGTGGCATTGTCGCCCGTTATACTAAATACGCCGCCTGTGTTAAAGGGATACCCGGTTACGCCGCCATTATTGCGGTAAATGGTGGCCGTATTGTCATATGCGATGTTAATGGTATAAGCGCCAGCCGCCGGGAACAGCAGGTTTAAAGTATACACCTTACCCTGATCGGTAGGGTCATCAGCCTGGGCGCCAGGGCCGGGCGTAGTACGTGTAGCCGTTGCATTTATGGTAGCGCTTGATACGGTTTGCCCATTGGCATTAGTCACGGTAAACGTTATTTTTCCGGAATTGCCGATGTACAACCGCGCACTGGTCAAAGTTACCGGCACTGTAGTTTTTACATATACAGATGGCGTGAACTGGTTATAGCCCCCTGCTGTAAAAATATTCTTGGTGGCCGGGCCTACCGTTCCGCTAAAATCATTAACCCCCGCATAGAATGTGTTATTTACCGGAGTTTGAGTAGTATACGCAGGCGAACCAGCAGTAAAAGGTGAGTTATCAGTTATATTTTTATACCACAGGATGCCGCCATCACTCGTACCGGTTAAAATATATTTTTTAACATCATCACAATAATAGGCTTGAAGAGCGGTAGCTGTAGAGGGCGACCCGGTGGTAATGTTAGTGGTTAAAGCGTTATTGGAAGCCACCGGATCGGCCAGTAAACTGGTGGTAGCCGTTACTTTATAAGTTGATGCCGAAAGTGTATTGAATGTACCCTGCAACATAAAATCATCCTCGGCTGCAGGAGCCAACGTGCCCGTGTAAGTTTCATTTAAGGTAACTGTAGATCCATCCGGATTAGTAATTACTACGGTTACAGGGATGCTGGTAATAGTTGTACTTCCAAAATTTTTCAACCTTACCGTCAGATTGGTTTTTCCTGCGCATGCTCCCCCGGGGGTACTGGCGTTAACTGCGCTTACCCCTGCATCAACGCTGGTTTTAGTGAACAGTACGCGGTAGTCCTGCGTTTCGCCCTTGGCATAAATACCGCAGGGCAAAATGGTGGCAGGATCGTTTGTCTCGGATAAAACTATGCGCATTAAACTATAATTGCCTGCTGTTGCAGAACCAGGTATAGTGATATTGCCGGTATAAGTACCCGTAGCGCTGATAACAGCGGTTGTTGCGGCCAGCTCTGTAACTGGGTCAAAAGTGCCATCGCCGTTATAATCAATAAAAATTTTAGCTGTTTTATTAAAATTGCTGCCGCAGGTACCTGCTGTAAGGCTGAACGGGTAAGTTTTACCCTGCTCCAGGTTAACCGTCTGGCTGGTGTAGTCGCTATAAGAAGTACAACCGGCTGCCAGTGTATTATTTAAGTTTGATATGGTAATATTGTTTATCCGCGAATCGGCGCTTGATGCCGGGGCGGAAGTGCAGTAAGCTGTACCACCAATGCCTGTAACAATGAGCGAATAGGCCTGCGCTGTGCCGCCCAACAACATGTTTTTATGCGACACCATGATGGTGTACACCTTTCCGGGAACAGCGCCCGCTACATACACCTGCTCCAGGTTATCCCTTATATTATCGCCGGTAGTAGCTGCAACCGAAGGGTTGTTGGGGTCAAGTACCCAGGGTTTATAAGTATTGGTACCATCGCTGATACGGATATCCAGGTCATTTACCAGTTTAGGCGTCCGGTCATTGATGGTAGTACCTGTTGTTGGCGCACCGGCAGGGTCCGTCCATGATATGCTTGCTGAAAGAACGCCGTTACCTGATGCAACCACATTAAAGGTTTGCGTTTGGCCTTGCGACAGCGTATTTTCTTTGATCATACTTTTATTGCCGTTATCGGTTATAGCCTGGGCAGCTTTTTTCATATCCAAAAGCCCCCAGCCATAAATATAATCTGGCCCTGCGTTACCTGCATCAAACGCGGTATGGCAAGCCAGCCCCTTAAGCGTAGCCGCCCGCATAAAAGCGCCGGAGTTTTTCTGTGAGTAATATTCCTGCAGGAGGTATAATGATCCCGTAACATTTGGCGATGACATAGAGGTACCCGAAAGTGTAATATAAGAAGTATTGCTGCTGCTTCCGGTAGATAATATGTTCACGCCATCCCCTACTATATCGGGTTTAACCCGGCCATCATCCGTTGGCCCCCAACTGCTGAAGGAGGCTATAGTAATATCAGATGAATTAACCGGGCCGTAAGGCAGGCCGTTTACGGCACCAACCGTTAAAATATTCTTGGCATTGGCCGTACTGTTAAGTACATCATAAGCATCGTTATTGCTGATGCCTGCGGGCCGTGCACCTTTATCAACCAAAGTCGGGTCGGTGCGGCTGCGGTAGCCCCAATAATCAGCGCCGACAGCCGGGCCTGTTTCACTATGACTATTACCGGCTGATTCTACGATCAGGTAATAAGGTGCGTTGTAAGCAATCTTGTCCCATGATTGTGTGCGGGTGTCATAGAACCCGAAGGTATAATCTTCAGTATCTCCGGGCAGACCGTACCACTCCCAGCGGTTTTGCGTATCATTGAAATTCCAGCCTGATATTCCGCCATAGGAGTGATTAGACAACAACAGATTAGCCGAGGCTGCGGTCATTTCAGACACATCGTTATTAAAATCGTATGAGGATAAGGTAGTTGCTCCGAAGGCCATTCCTTTAGCCGGGGCGTAAACGCCCCTGGCCAGCATGGTACCGGCCACATGCGTGGTATGATCGATAACGGTAGCGCCAGCATCGCCAAATGTGATGGTTTTACCCGCAAACTCCTGATGGGTATTAAGCACCCAGCCTCCATCCCACATAGCCAGTTTATTATTTAAATTGACGCTCGATCCTGATAAATTAAGTCCGAGCAAGCCACCGGGCTGCACGGTATTAGTGCCTGTTGTAGCAGCTGCGATAATGTTATTATGTGTTTTGAGATAAAATGGAAAACCCGCATCATTTAGCCCCTGCAGGGTAATAATGGCACCATCACGCTTTGCTTGTTGAAGCGGCCAGCCGTAACGCCGGGCAGACACAAGCGCCGATTGATGGCTGGTTTTATAAATACCGCCCAGCTTAATTGCATTATCATGCAGTTCGGAACGTTTTGCCTCACTAACCAGGGATTGCTGCGCCTTTGCAGCCGCTGCATTTAACAATAATATTATTAATACATTAAAACTAAAGCGTAAAAAATTTAATCCCATACTTATCAATCAGGGGTTTGAGCAATTATTAAGGTAAATAAACGAATAAATAAATATTATTGCCTAAGTATTACGTTAGTTTAAGCAAAGAAACTGCTATGCCCGGTAAATTTATTTTTCCTTTTATTATTTTCTCCTTAATAGCTTGCACGGCGTTAAAACCTGCACAGGAAAAAGGGGAAGTAAGCGGTTACATTTATTTGTTAAAGGGCAACCAGATGCCATCGCCAGGACGGCCGGTAAGCAAAGGCCACGGGGTAAGCCGGGATATTTATGTTTATGAGCCCACAACTACCAGTTCAGCAGCAGGTACAGGCCCGTTATTTGTGCAAGTAAAAACCCGCTTGATAGCACAAACTAAAAGCGATAGTACTGGGCATTACTCCTTAAATTTACCAACTGGCAAATATTCTATATTTATAAAAGAAGATGCCGGTTTTTTTGCAGCGGAAAGCGATGGTAAAGGTGTTTTAAACCCGGTTTTAATACCCGCAAATACTACTACACAAAAAAATTTTACTATTACGCTTAACGCTGTGTATTGAACCAGAATTTTTCCGTATTCAGTAAATTATATCCTTAAGTGCCTATTTATTTCAGGCGTAACCTTTTATCAAACAAATACGTATAAGCGATGATACTGTATCACTTAACTTGTGTTCCTATCAATGGCTTATGTAACATTTCCGGGTATTTTAATAAAACCATTTTTTTATTATATAAAACGGATTTTTTGCTGGGTCATATTAATTACCTTGACTTTCGGCGCTAATATAGCGGAAGCAGCCACCTACACCTGGACAGGCGCCACTAACAGCAATTGGAACGTTGCAGCTAACTGGGGGGGCTCCGGTTATCCGGTGGCGGGTGATATTGCAAACATCCCTAACACTACAAACAAGCCTACCGTAAACGTTGCTTCGGCGTGTGCTACTCTAAATTTTACAGGGGCAACTACTTTAACCATGACATCGGCGCTAACGGTTTCAGGCACTATCAATATTGGCGCAGCCGTAACTATAACCGGCGCAAGTACCTTGTCAGGCGCTACATTAAATTTTACAACATCATCAGCCTCAACTATCAATTCAAATATATCCATTTCCGGGTTAACTACTGTTAACAATGCAGTTACACCATCAATCAGTATAGGCAGCGGTTATACCCTAACGCTTACTGGGGGGTTAACCATAGGCTCATTCTCAACATCAAGTTTTGCCATGTCAGGTTCGGGCACCTGCAGCATCAGCGGAACCACTACTATGAATCAAAACACTACTTTTACCAACAGCGGTACCGCAACCCTGAAGTTTAATGCAGGCGCAACTTTATCTATGTATAATACCACCGCCATAACTAACAGCGGTACTTTAAATTTTTTAGGGACTTCTGGCTCTGGCTGTACTTTAACCTTTAATGGCAACCCCGAAACAATAACAAACAGTGGTATATTTACAGCTAACTATCTTACACTTAATGGCGCGGGCACTAATATATTGTTCAGCAACTCAGGAACATTTAATGTCAGTAATTCAACCTTTG
>CAZZVY010000081.1:0-12215 GCA_964657585.1 uncultured Mucilaginibacter sp.
TGTATGTTCTTAATATCGCTCTTTTTCATCCGGGCATAGGCCCAGGCTACGGCCTTCAAATCATATAAGGTTGGGTTAACCGGGTAAACAATAGCCCGTTTAGAATCAAAACAATTAGCAATGTTCACGTTAGTGAAAAAAGCCTTGTTACTGCGGTTCAGCGCCAGGTATGAGTAGCTTTTAACCTTTAGCCACATGGCAGGGTTATCCAGGTCGCGGCAAATATCAGTTGATATATTTAGCAACGTTTTGATCTGTACTTTAAGGTATCTGCCGTCGGCTGACAGATCGTTGCGGCTCAGGTCTATTGAAAGTCGCTGAATAGAATCTTTGGTTAAACGGCCGCTATAGGCGGGTTTATCGCCCACTATAATATTAATAAAAGAATTACTATAGTTAAGCGCCCGCGAGGGCTCAAAATAAAGCACCATTTTACTACCGTTCAGGTCTGTAAGCGGGTCTATCTTGAAAAAATAGGTGTTTGATGAGCTCATGCCACTGATAGCGTCATCATCATGCCCGTATGATCTGAACGATGCAATTACCTGGGCGGTTGACGGCAATTTGGCTAACAGCAATATAAACGCCAGTGCGGTTAAAAATCTATTCATCTTTATACTTTTCAAAAATTAGTTTATTACGTAAAATTCTACCCTGAAATAATTTCCTTTATCATCGCTGCGGTAGGTAAGGTCGCCGCCAAGTTCACGCGTTATTAGTTTAGCTATCGACAAGCCCAGGCCCAGTTTGCTCTCCATGTGCCCTGTGGCCTCGTTAAGGGTCTTCAGTTTATTAAACATCATATCCAGTTCTTCCTGGCCTATCGCCACGCCTTCATCAATTATTTCAAATACAAAGCGCTGCCGCTGCAGGCTGGTTACAACCTTGATATTATTATTGGTTTGAGAAAATTTGATGGCGTTTGATAATAAATTCTGGAAAACCTGCCCGGTAAATACCTTGTCCAGTTTAACAGTAAGTGGCAGTTTTAAAATGTTATCAATAAGGTGGATATTTTTCATCATCGCAGTTTCTGCCAAGCCCTTAAAAACGGTTTGCACCTCTGCGTTAATGTCAAATATTTCCGGATTGAATTTTAGTTCAGTCGATTCGATCTCCTTTACATCCATCAGCTTGTTGAGCATATACTGCATTTTATCTGCCGATTCGCTGATGTATTGTACAAACTCGCGCTGGTCGCCGCTCAGGCGGTAATCCTCATCCTTCACCATATTATTGCTCATAATAATAGTGCCTACAAGGTTTTTCAGGTCGTGCCCGGCAATATTGATAAAGCTGTTCTTTTGCTCGTCCAGCCGGCGTAACCTGTCATACTGCATATCAATAATATTGTTCTTTTCGGCAATATCATGGTTCTGCATTTTTAACTGCTCGTTTGATTTTTCGATCAGTATCTGTGAGCGCACTTCGCGTTCAATTACTTTATAACGGGCGTTAGGTATCAGGCACGACATGAACAGGATGATCAAAAAATACTGTCCGCCGTTGTTTACCATCAAATCAAACGTATAAACATTCAGCATATTAAAAAATATGGCCAGCAGCAGTATGGCCAGCATGGCCTGTATAATGGAATTAAACGGCTCCCAAAATACCTGAAGATTAAAAAACAGCACAATGGCCGAATAGGTGAGAAAATAGATGGTAAGCCTTTGCTCGTTAACTACATTGCATAATACCGCAGATGTTGCCGAAAGCAGCAGAAAACTGATATGAAGCAGGATGCGGAAATCGTACTTGCGGCTTTGGAATAAAGTGTATAAACCTAAGATAACTAAAACCGTACATATGCGCACTATAAAAAATTGTGTCCATATGTCAGGCGAATAAATAAAATCAATGATGCTCAATATAGGGTAAAGGAAAATAATGCTCCATATCACATTATTAGTATGGAACCAGGCTTTCTTATTTACCTCCTTTGAAAACTCTTCCTTAGTTATTTGAACAAGCATCAGTTTATTATGTGGTTAATTTTAGTAAGCCCTGGTTAATTATGAACAGGATAATCAAAAAAGTTTAGCCTGTAGTTATTAACCTGTAAAGCTTAGTTAAAAGTTCCCTGTATACGTGAGCAAATAAAGTTTTGTTTGAGGTAAGGTTTAACACCATTGGCCGCTATTTTAATAGACGTACTTATTTTGTAGTTTAGGTGCACAATTAATAAACCCATAATGAAATTACCGCGTTTACTGATTACACTGCTTGCCTGTATATTTTTAAGCTTTAATTCATCAGAACAAAGCCCAAGGCAAACCATATTATTCAATACCGGCTGGAAGTTTAATAAAGGCGATGCGCCGGGGGCCGAGCGTATTGCCTTTAATGATAATGACTGGCGCAAGTTAACACTGCCGCACGATTGGAGCATTGAAGGCCCTTTTGACCAGAAATGGGCAAGCAGTACGGCCTATTTACCTACAGGCATTGGCTGGTACCGTAAAACATTTGCCCTGCCGCAGGCTATGCAAGGAAAACATATAAACATTTATTTTGACGGCGTATACAACAACAGCGAAGTATGGGTTAACCAGCATTACCTGGGTAAAAGGCCTAATGGCTTTATCCCGTTTGAATACGAAATAGGCGATTATTTAAACAAAACAGGCGAAAATGTAATAGCGGTTAAGGTTGATCATAGCCAGTTCGCAGACTCGAGATGGTATACCGGTTCAGGCATTTACCGTAATGTTTACTTAATAGCTGCCAATGCAATAAGTATTAATAATTGGGGAGTAAGCTTTACAACCCCGCATGTTACTGCCCTAAGCGCTGATGCTGAAGTTAATGTTAGCCTTAAAAACCAAATGGATAAACCGGCTAATGTGATTGTTAAAGCCACTTTGCAGTCTCTGCAAAACATGGTGGTAGCTTCGGCACAGCAAACTGTAAGGCTAAGCGCTAATCTGCAAAACTATGCAACCCTTGCATTTAAGGTGGCCAACCCAAAACTCTGGTCAACTGATAACCCCGAACTATACCGGTTGAAGATTGAATTGTATGCCGACGGAAAAATTGTTGATGAACTTGTACAAAATGTAGGCATCCGCTCGGCTGTATTTGATAAGGATAAAGGCTTCTTTCTTAATGGCAAGAACATTAAACTGAAGGGTGTTTGTGTGCATGATGATGCCGGTGCGCTGGGCGTTGCCGTACCGGCAGTTGTTTGGGAAAGGAGGCTTGCAACATTAAAAGAGGCCGGGGTAAACTCGCTGCGCCTTAGCCACAACCCCCATGCCGATTATTTATATGACCTGTGCGATAAAATGGGGCTGCTGGTAATGGATGAGGCATTTGACGAATGGGAAACAGGTAAAAACAAGTGGATAACCGGCTGGAATGCAGGTACACCCGGCAATGATGGTTATCATGAATATTTTAAAGAATGGGCTGACCGTGACCTTGCAGATATGGTTAAGCGCGACCGTAACCACCCTTCGGTTATTTTATGGAGCATAGGCAATGAAATTGATTATCCAAATGACCCCTACACGCATGAGGTGTTAAACACCGGCCGTAACCCGCAGATATACGGCAAGGGATATGTGGAAGGCCACCCCCCCGCCAGCCGGTTAACCGAAATAGCTAAAAAGCTGGTAGCCATAGTGAAACAAAATGATGTTAGCCGGCCGGTAACAGCGGCGCTGGCAGGCGTGGTAATGTCAAACGAAGTAGGCTACCCGGATGTGCTGGATGTAGTGGGCTATAATTATCAGGAGTTTCGCTACCCGGACGATCATGCCAGGTACCCTGCCCGGGTAATATATGGCAGTGAGAACGGCATGACCAGCAGTGCATGGAATGATGTGAAGGATAAGGATTACATATCCGGCCAATACCTTTGGACGGGGATCGATTACCTGGGCGAGGCGCATAAATGGCCGGCACGCAGCAGCAGCCCAGGCCTGCTGGACCTGGCTGGCTTCAAAAAACCGGAGTTTTATTTCAGGCAAAGCTTATGGAACAATAAACCAATGATATACATAGGCACAGGCGAGGTTCCCGCAAAAAAGGATGCTGAAAACCATAACGCCCAGCCCTTATGGAACTGGCCCGACGGCAAACAGGTTAGGGTAAGCTGTTTTACCAATTGCGACGGGGCCGAACTGTTTTTAAACGGCAAATCGTTAGGTAAAAAGAACGAAAGCGAGGCTGTAAACCATATCTTAACCTGGGATGTTGCTTATGAGCCGGGGCAATTATCGGTAAAAGGTTATAATAATGGTGTGGTTGTAACAGAAGATAAGCTGACTACAACGGCCCAGCCATATGCATTAACCCTGTTTAAAGATAGATATACCAATAAAGATGGCCTGCTGCAGGTTACCTTAGCTATAGTTGATAAGAATGGCAACACCGTTTACGGTGCTGATAATGAAATAACGGTAGACACGTACGGCCAGGGCACGCTGTTAGGTTTGGAAAGCGGTGACCATAACAGCCATGAGGATTACAAGGCCAATAGACGTAAAGCATACCATGGTAAACTGATAGCTTATATCTTACCTCAAAACCCGGTTAAGTTTAACTTTAAGTTTAGCGCTGCCGGTTTAAAGCCGGTGTTTTATACAAAGTAACATCATTGCCTGTTAAATTAACGCTTGCTCATCCTGCGCTGATAGCTGCTTTGTTCAATTTGCATAACATTAGGCAATAAGGGATAATTTTACTTTATTTGGCTTGCAATTTAACATGATGATAATGACCCGCCTTAAAAATTATTTGCTTGCTGCATTCGGTGTGTTTGCTGCAGTTGTCAGCGCTTCGGCCCAAACCCAGCCCGATTCCATTAAATATGACCACAATGAACTTTTTGGCCCGATGACCTGGCCAACTACCGGTTCGGAGTTACGCTCGGCCAGCGGCAAGCCCGGCCCGAAGTACTGGCAAAACCGTGCTGATTACAACATTCATGTTACGCTTAATGAACTGGCTAAGGACACCACTATTAGCGGACAGGTAAGTATAGCCTACACTAATAATAGTCCGGACAATATGGATTACCTGTGGCTGCAGTTAGATCAGAACCTGTTTAAGCCCGATTCGCGCGGGGCGGCTACCACCCCTATCAGCGGCGACCGCTTTGATGTAAAGGGCTTTAGCCGGGGCGGTTATCACATAGGTTCGGTTACCGTTACCTATAAGAATCAGAGCTATACCGTTGTACCGGTTATTACCGACGCCCGTATGCAGGTACGTTTAAGGACCCCGCTGAGTGCCAACGGCGATAAGGTACAGGTAACGGTTAACTATGATTTTTCCATCCCCTTTTACGGCGCCGACCGCATGGGCCGCAAAAAATTTAAGCAGGGCATTGTTTATGAAATTGCGCAATGGTACCCGCGCATGTGCGTTTACGATGATGTAGAGGGCTGGAATACTTTGCCTTATATGGGCTTAGGGGAGTTTTACTGCGAATACGGCGATTTTGATTACTTTATCACCGCACCCGGTAACATGACCGTGGTTGGCTCAGGCGATCTGCAAAACCCACTGGAAGTGCTTACCCCTTCACAGCAAAGCCGGATGGCACAAATGCGGGCAAGCGACAAGACTGTAGCTATTATCAAACCCGAAGAAGTGGCCACTGGCGCAGCCCACGTTGCCAAAAACCAGTTAACCTGGCATTTTAAAATGCTGAACACACGCGATGTATCCTGGGCGGCATCAACCGCATTTATATGGGATGGCGCCAGGGTAAACTTACCGTCCGGACGTAAGGCTGTTGCCATGTCGGTTTATCCGGCAGAGAGCGCAGGCGACCAGCGTTACGGCCGCTCGACCGAATATCTGAAAAACAGCATCGAGATCTATTCAAAATTATATATCGAATATCCCTGGAATTCGGCAGTGAATGTTGCTGGCGTAGCCTTGGGTATGGAGTATCCGGGTATCATTTTTTGCCAGGACGGGCTGCGAAGCGGTGGCTTGTGGAACGATGTAACGCACGAGATAGGCCATAACTGGTTCCCGATGATAGTTGGCTCCAACGAGCGCAAATACATGTGGCAGGATGAAGGCTTTAACACCTTTATTAACGAATACTCCACTAAATATTTTAATAATGGCGAATATAATGACAGCACTGCCCGCCCGGCATTGGGCCTGGCCCGTGCCATGCAGCGCATGAAAGACCCGCTGATGACCCCATCCGAAGCTATGGGATTAAATGATTACGGCATGTATTATAACAAAACCTCGTTAGGGCTGGATATGCTGCGCAGTGTGGTATTAGGGCCCCAGCGTTTTGATTATGCATTCAGGGAGTATATTAAGCACTGGGCCGAAAAGCACCCTACGCCTTATGATTTTTTCCGGGCCATGAACGATGCCGCGGGCGAAGACCTTAACTGGTTCTTTAAACCCTGGTTCTTTACCACCTGGAGCCTGGACCAAACCGTGCAGACCGTGACGCATGATAAACGCGACCCTGAAAATGTTTACCGCATAACACTGGTGAATAAAGAAAAAATGGCCATGCCGGTAGATATGAAAGTTACCACCGCCGACGGTAAGACCGATATGGTGCACCTGCCTGTTAATATATGGCAGCGCGGCGGCGGCGTGTGGGTATTTAAATACACCGCAAGCGGCGATATTAAAAGTATAGAACTTGACCCCGACCACCAGTTACCGGATATAAACCGGGTTAATAATGTTTGGAAGAAATAGAACTACTGAATTAAGAGTCAAGAATCGACAAGATGGTTAAAGAAAAAGTTAGGGGTTCAAATAAATGATGATAATGCATGACGAGAATAAATAACCGTCCCTTTATTTACACCAATAAGAAATAGAATCGATAAGGACTTAAAACCGGACGGTCAATTCTATTTATTTGACATTAGCTATTATATAAACTACTCCTAACTGGACAAGTTATACTGATTACATAACCAGCCTTCACAAAATTTAATCTAAAAAGAAATTATATAAGCTAAACACCATATTAAAGGGGGGCCAGCTGGCCCAGGCCGGCCACTTGACCAGAAGGGGGGGTGGTATTCCTGAAATGCACCATTGAGGATGATACCTTCACTATAATTACTTATCAACACTGTTAATAACCTTTAACCTTTCGTTTTTTACCTTTCGCCTCAAAAAGATTAATTTCGCAGCTATAGAAATGAGGGCGGAAGCATTGGATTATTTACATGGGTTAAACCCCGAACAAAAAGCAGCGGTACAACAAACACAAGGCCCGGTAATGATCATTGCCGGCGCAGGCTCGGGTAAAACCCGGGTAATCACCATGCGGGTGGCGCACCTGGTGCGTAATGGTGTAGATGCATTTAACATACTGGTTTTAACATTTACCAACAAGGCGGCCAAAGAAATGCGCGAGCGTATTACCCACGTAGTAGGCGGCGAGGCTAAAAATATATGGATGGGTACCTTCCACTCGGTATTTGCCAAGATACTGCGTGTGGAGGCTGATAAGCTGGGTTATCCCAACAACTTCACTATATACGATACAGACGACAGTAAAAGCGTGCTGCGCGCCATCCTGAAAGAAATGAACCTGGATGATAAGTTGTATAGCGCTAATTTTGTATATAACCGTATCTCTGCTGCAAAGAATAATCTCATCAGCTGGCAGGAGTATGCGCAAAATGAGCAAATTCAAGCCGATGATTTCTCCAGCGGGCGCCAGCATTTGGGTAAAATTTATGAAACCTATGCGCAAAGGTGTTACAAGGCCGGTGCCATGGATTTTGACGACCTTTTATTTAAAACCAACGAACTACTTAAACGCTACCCTGACGTACTGAACAAATACCAGCATAAGTTTAAATACATAATGGTAGACGAGTATCAGGATACTAACTTTTCGCAATACCTTATTGTTAAAAAACTGGCAGCCGTTACCGAAAATATTTGTGTAGTTGGCGATGATGCGCAAAGTATCTACGCCTTTCGCGGAGCTAACATCCAGAATATCCTGAACTTTGAAAAGGATTACCCGGATGTTAAAGTATTCAAGTTGGAGCAAAACTACCGCTCTACCCAAAACATCGTAAATATTGCCAACAGCATTATTGCCAATAATAAAGAGCAGCTTAAAAAGAACGTATTCAGCGAAAATGAGATTGGTGACAAAATAAAGGTGATGCGGGCCTTTAGCGATAATGAAGAAGGCAAAATTATTGCTGAAGCCATTATGTACGACCGCAGCAGCAAAGGCATAAAATGGAATGATTTTGCCATACTGTACCGCACCAATGCCCAATCGCGCTCTATGGAAGAGGGCTTGCGCAAGCTTAATATCCCTTATAAAATATACGGCGGTTTATCCTTTTACCAGCGTAAGGAAATTAAAGACCTGATAGCCTATTTCAGGTTAACGTTTAACCCTAATGACGAGGTATCACTGAAGCGTGTAATTAATTACCCCAAACGAGGAATCGGCGATACTACGGTAGATAACATTATTATCAGTGCCGATAAGCATAAGGTAACCAACTGGGAGGTGATTACTAATACTTCACAATACCTGGATGGGCGCAGTTCCGGCCAGGTATCGGCGTTTGGTACATTAATTCAAAGTTTTCAGGTGGTCACTAAAAATTTAAACGCTTATGATGCCGCCCTGCATATTGCCCAGCATTCTGGTTTGTTGAAGGATTTGTATGAGGATAAATCTGTAGAGGGATTAAATCGTTATGAAAATATACAGGAATTACTTAACGGTATAAAAGAGTTTTCGGAACGTGAAGATATTGAAGATAAAGGCCTGGATGTTTATATGCAAGACATTGCCTTGCTAACAAACGACGATAATGATAAAAACCCCAATGCCGACACGGTATCATTAATGACCATCCATTCATCAAAAGGACTGGAGTTTCCACAGGTTTATGTAGTTGGGCTGGAAGAAAATTTATTTCCTTCGCAAATGTCGCTTAACTCGCGCAGCGATCTTGAAGAAGAACGGCGGCTATTCTACGTAGCGGTAACAAGGGCTAAAACCAAACTTAATATCAGTTATGCAACATCCAGGTTTAAGTTTGGCACCCTGATAAGTTGTGAGCCCAGCCGCTTTTTAGATGAAATTGATGCCAAATACCTTGAACTTGATTTTACTGCCAAACCAGTAAATACCGGCAGTTCATTTTTTGATAATGAACGTGCTGCATGGAGCCGTAAGCCTGATAATTACACAACACAAAAAGCCTCAACCGGTACCACGCAGCCTAAAACCACCTCAATACTGGCCAAGGCACATGTGCCCTCACCCGGTTTCGCACCATCTGATATTTCCAAACTGCAAGCCGGTATGGAGGTTGAGCACGAACGCTTTGGATTTGGCAAGGTATTGCAGTTAGAAGGCAACAAGCCTGATATTAAAGCTACTATATTTTTTAAAGAGATAGGGCAAAAACAATTGCTTTTAAAATTTGCAAAGCTTCGCATCTGTTAATCTACAGCTAACACTTACATTTCAATTATTAGTTATAGTTAAAAAAGAAAGCTTTTTTACTCACTAATAAGCATCGGTTCCCTCATTTTGAAAAAAATTCATCTAAAACGTATCTTTTTTATATGCAAGTAACGTATAAGTGCGTATGGCATAAGCTTTGGTTGAAAACAAGGTTATAATTATTAATTATTAAAAAAGATGAACGAAAATTTCAAAACACAATCCAACGAAATTGTTGGAAAAAACATCCGCGCCGTAAGACATCAGCACAACTGGAGCCAGGAAGACGTTGCTAACCAACTTGGTATATCTATACCCGCGTTTTCAAAAATTGAAACCGGTATTACCGATATTAATTTATCAAGGCTACAGCAAATTGCCGAGATATTTGGGATTAGCCTGGTACAGTTATTATCTTTTGGCGAGTCGCGCGAGGAGTACAAATCATCACATTTACAGGCTATACGTAAAAAATTAGAAGAGTCTGAAGAAGAAGTGGTTGAATTACAACGTAAGGTAATTAGCTTATATGAGCAGTTACATTATAAAAACAACATAGCCGTTTAATCTTTACCATGATAATTGATAATGATATTTTAAACTATTATACAAGATATGCTGCCCGATCTTTAAAGCCCGGTGCGGCCAGGGTTGTGCAGCATATCACTCATATCAATTATCTTATCATCAATTTCTGATACACACTTATTCATCATATTAATACATTCCTGTTTATCAACAAGCCCCTCCCGTTCTAAATTCATCAAACCCTTTAAGGTAGCTATCGGCCCGCGTATTTGATGTGACAGGTATGACGAGTGTTCTGCAAGTTTTTTGTTTTTAATCTGCAGGTCTTTTGTGCGCTCATCAATTATTTCTTCCAAGTGACGGTTTATCCGGTCTACATTATCTTTCTGCCGTGATACTTCAGCGTTCAATTCGGTTAACTGCCTGTTTGATTCGTTTTTACGTTTCACGTTAATCACCAACAAAACAACAACTATCATCAACAATACAGCGGCTACACCTACGCCAATTGCAATCGACCGCGTATTCCTTTCTTTGGCAATAGTTAGTTCATTGGCCTTAATAGTAGTAGCTTTATCTGCAATTTCTAATTGTTGCGTAACAAATTTCTCAGTTTCCGTACTATCTGCTTTATAAACAGCAGCCAATATTTTCACTGCTTTTTCATAGTCTTTCCGTTTTAATTCTAACAAATAGTTAGCGTAGTTATAATCATGTACTGTTTTAGTATTTGGCGCATATTGTAAACCTTCCTTAATATATTTCTCCGCTTCATTAAAGTTGTTGGTAGCAATACTCATATATGTTAAAGTAATACCGATACTGGCTACCGTAGTTTTCATATCATTTTCTATCGCGCCCTCAATAGCACTGATCAATAGGGCTTTAGCCTTATCATATTTCCCTAATTTGTAATATATCACACCGGTGTTTTGATTACACAGTATGATGTTCTTTTTATCGTTTCGCTTCTCAAAAATTTGTTGTGACCTGGAAAAATTAGATAAGGCTTCATTATACATTTTTTTTCGTAAATAAACGGTACCCATATTTACGTTTACCGATGCTATCAATTCGTCATCTTTTAATAATAATGCAGCAGCCAACGTTTTATTATAATAGGATAACGCTTTGTCATAATCATCTTCCCTGAATAAGTTTCCCAAATTCATGTTCACCCTTGCTATACCTGTTTTATAATCTTCAATTTCAAAATAATGAAGCGCTGCTAAATAACTTTCGTATGCGTCTTTATATTTTAACTGGTATCCTTGTCCTATACCTTTAGTGCGGTAAGCCTCGCCCAGTATTCTGTTATTACCCAAGTTTTTAGCCATCTCAATCGCTTTTTCTGCAATATTTTCTGTTTTAACGGCATCATCCAGTCGTGCGTCATAAGCTATTTTGGTTAGCCTTATTACTTCATTAGTGTCCTGTGCATTCAACTTTTTAAAACTAAATGCTTGAAATGAAGTTAAGTATATTAACGAAAAAGCAACTATCGTGAAAATTTTTTTCATGCTATTATAAAAAAATATTATATTGCATCTGTTTATAGAGTTGTTGTGCCAATTATATGTGCCTACTATGTAATATTAGATAAAAAGAATTTAAAAAAGAAATCTTAATATCCTATTATATAATAAACACATTTAAGCCTCTACTTTAAGTTTATGTTATTTGTTTAATTGATTGAAAATCAGTTTTATAAATTTTACTTTAACAATCTGTTATTTAAAATTTAAAAAAAGTGATTTATTGTTTTTTCAATAAATTATTTAGAATAAACTAATTGCGTTAATGTTGTTTGTTTTAATGAATAAACATAAAATTTAAAGGTTAAATTAACTATCATTGAGAGTAAATTGCTGTAAAAGCAACAAAATTATGAAGAATTATTAAAAGTAACGAAATTGTTACAATTATAGTTTGAGTGTTTCTACTCCTTTTGTATGAATGAATCATTTAGAAATATATAGAAATATGAAAAAATTAGCTTTATCATCGGTAATTATAGGTGGGGTAACTGTTTTAGCACTTTACATAGATTTTAATAACCCTAAAGTTAATTCAGTAAACACCGTGCCTAAAACATTGGTTAATCACAACTTTAAGAAATCAAATGAGTTTAACTTAAGCGAAAACTTAAGTCAGGCTGATGGCGACAATAAAATATACTAACGCACACAAATTAACAAACTAAATAATTAACTAACAATCATGAAAAAACTAACCATGGTAGTAT
>CAZZVY010000082.1:0-819 GCA_964657585.1 uncultured Mucilaginibacter sp.
TAAGAGGTGGTTGCACTAAGCGGGCCGGTAGCGAAGCTGTTACCGGTAAATAATGCTGTGCCGCCGCTTGCTGCGCTATACCAGTTATAAGTTATGCCGGTTACCGGTTGTACGGTAAAATTGGCGGGCTGGCCGGCACATATGGTTACGGTAGGCGTATTAACTACCGGCGCGGCAGGTATGGGGGTAACCATTACATTAACAGGGGTACGTACTGCTTGGGCGCAGCCATCAGCAGTAAGGCTGGCCTCGGCATAGTAGGTTGTATTTGATGTAAGGGCAGGGGTATTAAATACCGATCCGGTAAATACAGGCGCACCGCCTGTTGGCATAGTATACCATTTTACGGTGACATACGTAGGTACGGTTGCAGTAAGCGTAGCCTGCGATCCCTGACATGCGGTAACTATTGAAGAGCTGACCACAGGCGACGCAACTTCCTGAGCCGCATCATATACATTTAATGAATTTAAAACACCGGCAAGTGACGAATTTAACCTGATTTCCACCCGGTCAAAATCAGCAGTGGCGGCAAAGGCTACACGGAACGTGCTGGTACCGTTCAACAGGGTAACATTCAGCAATGATCCGTTTATATTGAACCTGTCGTTATTATAGGCAGCGCCATTATAGGTAGCCAGGCTTATCTGCGATAATACACCCACGCTGGCCAGGCTGCCGGGTATCCCTAAGTCTACTATTACGCTATCGCCGGCGTGGCCGGTATTGGTAAAGCGCAGGGTTTGCTGAGTATAGGCATTGACTACTCCCGCTGATACATTCAGTTGCGAGAAGGTATTGCGGTCGTTATCTACTGCG
>CAZZVY010000082.1:829-11960 GCA_964657585.1 uncultured Mucilaginibacter sp.
TACACACAGTACGCCGCTGTTTCCGTTGGTTTGGTCTGTTGCTGAATTACAGGCAGTGGGATTGGTAGCCAACGTATTTACATTAATAACACCCGGCGCCCTGGCTGCCGAAACTGCGCCTGTGGCGGTAACCGTTGCCTGAGCGTAATAAGTGGTATTAGCAAATATTGCCGGACTGGTAAATGTTGGGCCTGTATATATACTTGTGCCGCCGGTTGGTGTGGTATACCAGTTAAATACCGTACCTGGTGTGGCTGATGAGGCGGTTAAGACAGCCACGGTACCTGCGTTAACCGTTTGAGTTGGCGGGTTAACTGCAACATCTGGTATAACAACCGGGTTTACCACCACATTAACATGGGTGCGGCCCGGCGATACGCAGGTGCCTAAAGCTGTTTCGGCATAATAATCGGTGTTAGCAGTCAGGGCCGGTGTGGTAAACGTATTACCTGTAAACACTGGTGTGCCCCCGGTGGCTGATACATACCAGTTAACTGTAGCATTATTGGGCGCGGCAGCATTAAAGGTAGCCGTTTGGCCGCTGTAAATGGTAGCGGTTACAGGGGTTACCGTTGCATTTGCCGGCGCCGAATTTATTAAAATGGTAACCGGGTACCTTACCGGGCTTAAGCAACCATTACGGCTGTATTCAATATAATAAGTGGTGTTTGCAGTTAAAGCCGGGGTAGTAAAGTTGGTGCCTGTGTACAAAGATGTACCGCCGGTTGGGGCGCTGTACCAGTTAAAGGTACCTGCTACAGGCGATGTGACATTGATCTGCGTGCTGCCGCCGCTGCAAATTTCAGGATTGGCAGGTGTGTATGTTGGTTTCGGAAATTGTTGTAATGCGTAATAGATTTGCAGGGTTGTGAGCAATGATGCTGTGCCCGACATCAGCCTGATGGTTACCCTGTCATAAGCGCCGGTAGCCGGGATATAAACATCGTAACGGTTATTGCCGCCGCCTAATAAATTTAACTTGATCTGGCTGTTATCCAGCGTATATTGCGAAACCTGGGTAGTGCCATTATATAAGGTAACCTGTATTAACCCTGCAACAGCGGCGCTGGCCAGGGAAACAGGCGATTGTAAACCAATTTTAATGGTATCGCCTGCAATGCCCGGCTGCTGGAAAACCAGTTGCTGCTCGGCATACGCCCCAATAAGGCCGGCGGTAACGTTTAAGGTTGATGCAGTGGTGGTATCCGCATCCGTTGCCAGTGCATTGTTGCTAACGCTGCATAATACGCATAGCCCGCCGCTTACATTACTTATTTGCGTATTGGCAAAGGTACAGGGCGAATTATTGTTTATAGTAACATTAATAGTAACCGGAACCCTGTTAGCCGATGTACATGACGATGAATTGACCCCGCTTACATACCAGGTAGTGGTTGTATACAAAGCCGGTGTTTGATAGGTTGTACCGGTAAATATTGGTGTAGCTGTGCTTGCCGTAGTATACCAGTTATAAGTAACCCCTGTTTCGGCGTTACTTACGGTTATGGAAGCTGTTTGCCCGGCAACAACAGTAGCGTTACTTGTGTTAAGCACCGGATCTGATGGTTTGGGGACAACGGTTACCGTACCTGTTACGCGCTGGCTGCTGCTGCAGCTGTTACCATTAACGGCTTCGGCATAATAACTTGTGGTAGCATGCAGCGCCGGGGTAGTAAAGTTAACGCCAGTATATAAAATGGTACCGCCTGTGTTGGTTGCATACCAATTGTAAGTAACACCCTGCACCGGCGACGCGATAGATAAAATGGCAATATCACCATCGCAAATAGTTACGTTGGTAGCAGTTAAGTTAGGCGTTGCAGGCAAGGGGCTTACAACCGCAGTAACCAGGGTGCGGGTTGGACTAACACAGGTGCCGCCGCTTACGGCCTCGGCATAATAGTTTGCAGTACCAGTTAACGCTGCTGTGGTAAAACTGTTACCGCTGCCAACCGGAGTACCGCCGGTAGCGGTGGCATACCAGTTTACAGTAACGCCGTTTAAAGGTGTGGCCACAAAAGTAGCCTGCTGACCGGGACAGATAGTAACATTGCTATTGGCAACAACCGGTGCAGCTGGTATTTGATTAACGGTAATAATTACCGGCGTCCTTGCCGATTCTGCAGCACAACCCGGATGTGCGGCAGCCACATAATAGGTGGTGGTTGAGGTTAGCGCCGGGGTAGTGAAGCTGCTGCCGGTAGCTACGGCTGTGCCACCCGTAGCTTGCGTATACCAGTTAAACGTAGTATTTGTACCAGCGGCGGCAGTAAGCGTAGCGGCGCTGCCGGCGCATAACTGCAGGTTAGATACTACAGTATTATTAAATTTTATTAAGGGTGCAGGTATAATTACCTGGCCTTCATATAAATTTAAGGTAGATAACACGCTGGCTATGCCGCCGCCTAAACGGATCTGCACCCTGTCAAACACGGCAGTTGGCGCAAAAGTGATGGTGCCTTTGCTAATGCCGCCGCCAGCATCAAGCAGGCGTACACTTACTAATGATCCGTTTGATGATTGTGTATCGTTATTGCTGGTATTACCATTAAAAGTTGATACCTGGATGTTGGCCAATACACCTGCCGTAAGCAATGTTTGTGGCAGGGCCACGGTTAAACGGACAGAATCGCCCACGTTAGAGGGCGATTGAAAAATAATGGTTTGCTGCGCATATGCACCTGCCAGGCCAACGCCTGCATTTAATGTTGATGCCGTGTTCAGGTCGCCGTCAATAGCTAACTGCGGGTTAACAACACCGCCTACGCTAAGGCCCAAGCCTAATAATGCCGATGATATGCCATGCAGTTCGTCAACCGGGGCAATACAGCCTGAACCCGAACCATAAAATGCATCATATAAATAAATACTGCTGGCCACGCCAAGTATACCGCCGTCAAGCGTAACCCGTATGCGGTCGAAGGTTTGGGCAGGCGTCAGGCCTGCTTCTATTTGGTTATTGCCGCTTAAGGCACTAACCAATGTGCTGGCAGCTACTTTGGTGCTTATAGGGTTGTTGCCGTTATAGGCCTGTAAATAAATACCGCCTAACAAGGTAGCGTCTATCAGGTTGTTCCCTGTACCAATTTTTACAATGACCGGTGTGTTTGCAGGCACACCGCCGCTTGCCGGAAATATAACTTCTTCCCAGGATTGTGCGCCAACCCCGGCTACAACATTTAATGTAGCATAGGTTTGGAGGTTGCCATCGGCAGCATTAGCTGCACTGGTTACCGAACAGCCGATACATAAAACGCCGGAGTTGCCTGTGCGGCTGGCAGTAGCATAGTTACGCTGTGCGAAAGCATTAACAAAGGTGATAAGGAGCAAACAAATAATCAGGAAAAGGTACTGTTTGCATATGTAAAGAGTTTTCATAGGCGCTTATTTTTACCATATTTTCCCTCTTTACGGGAAGCAGTAAAAAATGACCGAAAACTTTTTGTTCATTTGCAATACAACTTCAGGTTTTGTTCATTTATGGATATAGCTGTTCATTCTGTTCATTTTATTAAAATTTAACACTTAAAACATTTGAAACTGTAGTATACCTTAATAACCTATACTGATAATCTTTCCGTATAATGAATGGTGCCTAATTGTTAAAATTAACCTAAAAATTTTTAACTGCCTGATTAAATTTTAAAGAGACCTAATATTAATTACTTACATTAAGAAACCTAACCTTATGTAACCATGACATCGTATTCAACATATTATCTGGACTTATTAAAAAAATGTGTTCTTAAAGCCGCCGGATTTACACATTTAACCTCGGCAGATTGCCGAACATTATCTTCCCTGATCACCGGAAAAACTAAACAGCGTATTAGCGAAACCACCTTGAAACGTATCTATGGTTTTGCTTTGAGCAGTTTTAAACCCTCATTATTCACGGTCGACGTATTATCGGCGTTTTGCGGCTACATTGGCTGGGCTGATTTTTGCGACAAACACGACCCGCTCAATTCGAGCGCTCACGATGCTGATATTAACTGGTGTGCCATTAAGCAAAACGCTGATAAAATAACCGCCTTTACCATCACCGCCTTAAAAAACCGCTCGGGCATACCCTACCATCAAACCATAAAACGACAGTTTATAGACCAGCATTTTGAAAAATATCTAAGCTCCGGGTGTGTTGGTACGGTGTTTTGTGCCCCTTCAGGTTATGGTAAAACCATTGCGCTTTGCCACTGGGTTGAAGAAAAAATGGCTCAAAGCCATAATAACGGGAGTAAGGACATCATACTTTTTTTCAGCAGCAGCGCATTAATGAGTGTTTTGTTAAGCGGCAGGGATATTAACGACTGGATGCTGGCCCTGCTGGGGTACAGTACCGAAGGCGATTTGATGACCCTGCTGAACCATGTGCAGCAGCACGATGGCAATTTTTACCTGATAGTTGACGGGTTTGATGAATTCAGGTTCAAGAACGAACGCTTTAATATTACTTTGAAGCAGCTTATTGATATACTGGCTTTGCATTTAGGCAACAAATGGTTGAAGGTGATATTAACCATGCGCCCCTCCACCTGGATTAATTACCGGCACGAAATGGAAAGCATAGATAACATATGGTATACCGGGTTTAAAAAAAATACCAGTACGTATACCAACGTTCCGCTGTTTAACATGGCGGAGATACTTGAACTGTGTTCTAAAATAAACCCGTCGGCCAAAAGCCTCGATGCTGATAATGTAGTTGAGAGCTTTAACCACCCGTTGTATTTTCAGTTCTATTATAAAAAGTATAAAGATGAGTTTTCATTTGATCATATAGACCATATCGTTATTTATGAGTTGCTGTCGTCCTACATCTATAATCATGTTTACTTAGGCAAACTATCGGTAGAGAAGGTGCTGCTTATCAATATCATCGTTAACGGGATGGATATTAAACACCATCAATATTATGTAGATAAGATAAAAATTAACGGCAATATAAAACAATATAACCAGGCCTACCAGGACCTGCTGAACAGCGGCATACTGCGCGAACTGAATGATAGCAGCGATTACCAGCACCGGGCTTTTATTGAATTTGGGGACGATCATTTTTTAGCGCACAGCATTGCCAAATGCCTGCTTAACAAAAACCAGGATTTATTTAATCTGTCGCTCATCCATCACATCAATACGCTGCTTAACGGCAACCGGCATAAGCTGCCGGTGCTGAAGTGGTGCCTAATACATGCTGTAAAGGATAACCAATGGGGAAATTTTAATTGTTTGACAAATACATTGCTATGCGCTAATGAAAAATCGGACCTGGTGATTTTTTTGAGCGATTTGCTGGAACGGGAGGCCCGCTTATTAAAAAAGGACGGCCCGTTAAAAAAACAGCATAATTATAAGCCCGACCAAAAAATGTTCAATTATTTTTTCGGGCTCGAACTTATTGGCCCTCACTATAAAAAAACGCTGGATACCCTATTAAAATTTGAGCTTTCGGTACGTGAAAAGATATTGGTGTATTCGGCCCTTGGGGTTATAGCAATCATACAGCTTGATCTGGACGAACTGTATACCTGCCTGCTCCTGTTAAAAAGCTACCCGAAAGAGAATTACCAGTCTTTTATTGTTGACCCGTTAAACTGCCTTGATACCTTTTATAACTTCTTCAGGTATGGCGTTGTTAAAAAAGATGCACTTATTCAGTTAACCAAACTTTCGTTCTATTTTCCGGAAGATGAAAGCTACATTCAGCAATCTGCAGCAAATGATATGATATATCTGCTGGGGCTGCACACCCTGGTACTTGCCGCCAACCCGAAAAAAACCATCCGTATCATCCACCTTTTCAAAACCCGTTATAAGCCTGATAAAACCGACAGGCAGCCCTCGCATTATAACTTTTTTTTGCAGACCTTGCTGGCCGATGCCAATTTCAGGTTAGGCAGGCATGACAAGGTATCGGCGTTATATTTTGTGGTTGCCCGCCTGTACAATACCGAAGAATTGCTGACGCCTTTTATGAAAACGTTATTCATCAGCTTTAAAATAACAACGTTATTTAATACCCCTGATGAAAAATATATATTTAACGAATTGAAATGCCTTGACGTAGTAGCCAAAGAGGCCGGGAACAAACTTGCGCGGTTGTATATATCAGACATCATCCTTACCCAGCAGCGCTATCTTGACGGCCACCCGCAATTACATAAGCAACTTTTATATGATATGGCAAAAATAATACGCGAAAATGAATTAAGCGCCAATGCCTTTAAACATATATTTGATACGGCCGACGTAAATACCCAGGGCCAGTTATCTCATTGATATAAATAATATTGGCGGTTATCCGGCTGGCCCGATTATCCGGGAATGCTGTACCCTATGCGTTATTTTATTTACCGATATTTAAATTGCAACGTTAAATTTAGATAATGGATTTGTACAAATTATCACACGATATTGAAGTGCTATGCGTAGAGGCAATATCTTTTCCCGACGGCATAAAAGCTGCCTTCAATAAACTGGAAAGCATAGCCGGCACCAATGGCCGTAATATCTTCGGCATCTCCAAACCGGTAAACGGGTTAATTAAATACCGGGCGGCGGCATCTGTGAATTTTGATGGTGAAGCAGTACAGCTGGGTTGCCCGGCCTTTACCATACAGAAAGGCTTTTACCTTGGCCAAACGTTAACAGACTGGCAACAGAACGAACAAATGATCATGACGATTTTTGACAGCCTGTTAACCGATGAACGGCTGGCCCCATCGGCACATTGCATAGAGTGGTATAAAAGCCCGAACGAATTATTATGTATAGTATTGATGCACGATAATGAAGCAAATGAACTTTTTAAAGAATTAACCCTGTAAATACCTATCTTAAGCAATTAAATTTAAAATTATGAGCAAAATTAGTCCTTATGTAGCTTTTAACGGTAAAACCCGCGAAGCTATGACCTTTTATCAGAATGTTTTTGGCGGCGACCTTGAACTGCTGGATGTAAAAGGTTCGCCGATGGAACAACACTGGCCATCTGCGCCCGAAGGTGCGCTGTACCACTCGGCCTTAACTAATAATGGCGATGCCATTATTATGGGGACAGACATGCAGGGGCCTAACGGATACCATATTGGCAATAATATTCAGTTAGCCATAGCCTGTACAAGCGAAGAAGAAATTAATAGTCTTTTTAACAAGCTGGCTGATGGCGGCATAGTGCTCGACGGTCTTAAAACGCAATTCTGGGGCGCCATTTTTGGCGCTGTTAAGGATAAATTCGGGATAAGCTGGATGCTCAATTACAATAAGCAGTAACCGGTTTACATTAAACACTTATTTATATGCAACTAAAAACCATAAAAGTAATTTATTGGATACTGCTATTGCTGTTATGCTTATTTATGCTGGCCGATGCTTACGGCGGCATCACCAGGCAAAAAGCCGGGGTGGCCATGCTCAACCATTTAGGGTATCCCATTTACATAATGCCGTTAATGGGCTGGCTGAAAGTGCTGGGCGTAATTGCGCTGTTGCAGCCGGTATACCTGCGGATAAAGGAATGGGTTTTTGCCGGCCTGGCGTTCATATTCATTGGCGCTGCGGTATCTCACCTTTGCGCGGCCGATAAAGTGTTTCAAACCTTAATGCCGCTCATCTTTCTGGCGTTTATGCTGGCAGTGCGTTATTTTACCCTTCAATATTACCGGCTTAACCTTAACAAAACTTCCGTATGAAAAAAATAACTGTTATATACTGGGTATCAACCGGCCTGTTATGCCTGGCTATGGGCGCAGGCGCTGTAATGGATGCCATTGCCACACCTGCTGCCGTTAAAATGGTGCATAACCAGTTAGGCTACCCGGTTTACTTTGTAGTTTTTATAGGCATTGCTAAAATTTTAGCCTGTGTAGCCCTTCTGGTGCCGGGTTTTAATAAACTAAAAGAATGGGCCTACGCCGGTTTTACATTTGATCTTATTGGTGCGGCTTACTCGGCAATAGCCACCGGCGTAAACTCGGGCACGGCGTTGGGCGCGGCCGTAATACAAACGTTACCCCTGCTGATATTTTTTGCGGTACTGGCGCTATCGTATACGTATCATCATAAAATGATGGCTGCAAACAACTACATAAACCCGGCTTAAACAATTAATCAGGCAGGATTATTTAATCTTTTAAAAGTTGCTTTTGAAGCAGCCGAATACTGACTGTAATCATAGCGATGTTGCTGAATGCCCCGGCAGTGTTAAAGCCTTTGGAAACTTTGGCAGCGCAAGCATGGCCGGTAAATATTTTATTAATTTGCGGCCATGCAGTTACGCCTTGCCGAATTAGATGATATACCCGCAATTATGCAACTGATAAAAGAAGTTGTACCGGTAATGCAGGCCACGGGTAATTTTCAATGGGATGATACCTATCCCAACCCGCAGGTTTTTGGAAAGGATATCAGCATGGGCCAGCTTTGGGTAGCCGAACTGGATAATGAGGTAGCCGGCGTAGCCGCCATTACTACCGATCAATCGCCAGAGTACGCGGATGCCGGTTGGGATATTACACAACCGGCCATTGTGGTGCACCGGCTGGCCGTAAGTCCGCGTTACCAGGGCCGAGGCGTGGCCGCCGCCCTGATGCAAAAGGCTGAAGACGAAGCCGTACGCCGCAGCATAACGCTGCTGCGCATTGATACCAACTCCAAGAACCAGGCCACCCAAAAACTTTTCCCTAAGATGGGCTACGTTTACGCCGGCGAGATCAGTCTGGCTTTCAGGGAGGGGTTAAGGTTTTACTGTTATGAGAAGGTGTTGTAGCACAAGGCGTGAAAGCCCATTGTGTTCTACTAAAAGGTGAAACACTTTGGAACATTCGGACCGCTGACAGGCTTTGTCACCATTGGTTAGCATTTGATAAATGACCAATTAGTTAAACAACTTATTTATTTCGTTTTGCCACTCGTCCTGAAATATGATCTGAAACTCAAAATTATGATCGGGAAATTCGTGAGATAGCTCCTTCCAATCTTTTTTTGCACCGAGTTGGTTACACAATTCAAAAACGTTTTGCTTATACCGGGTGTCGTTATTGCCAATTAAGTGATCACCCTTTGTTTCCAAAACAAATACTTTATCGTATTCGTCGGGATGCGATCTGTCTTTGTCGGCTGCTATAAAATCCGGATATATTTTATTCTTGCGCCAGCCTTGTATGCGATAGTCTTGTTTTGCGCGGTTACGGTACCACCACAATAATTTCTCCTGTTTGTCCAGATATATCGCAACGCTTTTTTCCATTTCATTAAATTCTTCTTCGTAAACAGGATCGAATAACGATTTTTGGATTGGTGAATTATCTTCCCTAACCAAATTGGCATTGCCTTTAATTTTTATACGGGATGGTAATTTATAACTTCCGGTTTCTTCGGTTAGGAAAAAGAATAATTTATTATCATCAATCAGCTTTTTAAAAATATTTTCAGCCAGTTTATCAGCTTGCTGCTGTATGATCTTTTTAATTTCCTGGGTGATAAAAACAAAGTTCGATTCTACAATGGTGGGGTTTTCATGTGTACTGAATTTCGCCCTTAACCGCTGCATAGCCTCATTACCTTTTAAATAGGCTATCCATGGGTTAGGTATCAAATGACCTATTTGCTGTGCCAGCAAAGCTTCATCAACCTTTAAGGTTCCTTTATTTAAAACCTGCCCAAGCATCATGATCTCATTAAGGTGTTCATCGGCGTAACCAATGGCCAGATCTTGCTCGCCAATAGTCTGTTCGGCGTTTAGATTAATTTTTTCCAGTTCCGAAAGGTCAAGCTGTTCAAAATCTATCTTACTTAAAATATCGGCTTCAAAATTTAGTTCGCGCCAGGAATTTTCTTCCTGTAGCACAAACCTCGGCAGGAAAATTTTGCCCTCAAACTTTTTAAAGCCGGCACTGTAGCTAACTTCCGTTTCTTTAAGCGTACCTGCAACTTCTTCATCAGCGGCTATCCTGCCGGCAATATCACCCAGGCCTTCATTATACAATCCTGCTTTTATATCGCGTACAAGGTTACCGGCGTTAGGCTTAAACGTGTATATATAACATTCGTCCAGCTGTTTTACCTGCGTTTTTTTGGCGTAAGGCTGCCTCAAAATACGCCCAACCAACTGCGTAATACCTGTTGCCGAAGCCGGGTTTGTTAATATAGTAAGTACATAGGCAAAAGGGAAATCCCAGCCTTCCTGTAAGGCGCTTTTCGTAATGATAAACCTGATAGGGCAATCATCTGACATTAAGTCTATTCCCTCAATATCATCTTTTTCGCTGCTCTTAATGGCAACTTCAGTTTCTGTAATGTTACATTGTTTAATCAAAAATTCTTTAACAGTTTCTGCATGAATAAAATCTTTCACCCGCTGGTCTTTACCGGTACGTTCTACCTGTATCAGCATAGCCGGGCGGATGTATTGACCGGTATTTGCGCTGTAAGCCTTAGCCTGCTCATCCAAATTGTTTAATCTTTCGAGCGAGGCCAGCATGGTATCCTGCCAGGTCGAGGCGCTTTTATTTACCAGATGGATATCCAGTTTTATCATTTCTTCCTCGTGCAGTTCACGCCCGCCTATTTGCACCAGCAGGTTACTATCCGGCGGCGGTGTTGCCGAAAGTTCTAAAATGAACGATGGGTTAAAGTTATTAATAGTATCACGCGCACCGGCACTGTAAGCCTTATGCCCCTCATCAATAATAATTAATGGTTTAATTACACGCAATACATTTCCCAGCGATGTCTTAACCTGTCGTTGAAAAACTTCATCTGTTGAACCAAAATAATCCAGGTTGGGTATTTTTTCCAGCAGTTCCTTTTGGGCCGTGTAATTATCCTCGGCAGGGAAAAAATCTGAAAAACCGCCTGCATCTCTAAATACTTTTAATGTTTCCTTATTTTTGCGGTTGGCCGATGGCAGCATTAATAAAAGGATAACTAAATTTTCTTCGGTATCCTGCCGGGTAAACCTTTCGCCTTTTTCTTTAATTAATAAGCGGCCGCCGGTAGCTACATCTAACAGCTGGCGGTAAGCGTGGTTACGGTCTTTTAAAGCCAGTATGGTTTGCCTGTAAATTTGGGTAGAGGGCACTACCCAAAGCACCAGCCCGTTTTGCTTTTGCAGGTAAATTTTTTGTAT
>CAZZVY010000083.1:0-11927 GCA_964657585.1 uncultured Mucilaginibacter sp.
TTAAACTGAAAAAGATATTGCAGGAAGGCATTGATAAGGGCGAGTTTAACCCGGATGTAGATGCCGAAATGGTTATTGCAAGCCTTTACGGTACTAAAAACTATGTACTCAATATGCCTTTAATGACCAATGCCATGCTGGGTTATGATATAGAAGACGAAAAATTACTGGAGGAAAAATTTAAACCAAGATTAAAATCCTACATGAAGAGCCTGCTAAAATCGTATTTACAAAATGAACATGAACACACAAATTAATATACCTTACAAACACAGTTTATTTAGAACCGCTGGCCGCATTTTTGCCGGCCTGCTATTTTTACCGGCAGTTATCTTAACATCTGCAAACGCTCAGGACAGGACCATTACCATTGATGAGGCCTTAAAGCTGGGCCTGGCCAATAGTAAAACATTAAAGCTATCGCAATCAAAAATTGACCAGGCAGTTTCACAGTACAACCAGGCTAAAGACCGGGTGCTGCCATCCGGCAATGTAAGTTTAACTTACGACCGGGCCCAGATACCGGCCAACACCCTTGATTTTGGCAGCTCAACTATCCATTTGCCTACAAGCGCTAATGCAATATTAGGTATAGCATCGGTAAACGAAACCATTTTTGCCGGCGGTAAGCTCAGATATGCCCAGCAATCAACTGATCTGCTGGTGCAGGTAGCCAAACTGGATATTGATAAGGATAAGGAACAGATAGGTTATGATATTATCAACGCCTATTATAACCTTTACAAAGTATTGCAAAGCAAAAAGGTGGTTGCTCAAAACCTTAACACCATTGATGTGCAGATTAAGCAGGCGCAGCGCTTTTTTGAGCAGGGCCTGGTAACTAAAAACGATGTACTGCGTTTCCAGCTGCAGCGTGCCAATATTGAGCTGAACGGTATTGACCTGGAAAACAACCGCAAGATAATTAATTACAACCTTGATATTTTGTTGGGCCTGCCTGAAACCACGCAGCTGAACATTGCGCAGATAACCGAGACAGACAGGGCCATTGCCCCGTTGAACAGTTACCTTGATACGGCCATGACAAACCGCAAAGAGCTGCAACAGGCCGACCTGCAAGCCAAATCTGCCGAAACAAATATCAAATCCATCCATGCCAATCAATCGCCCACGCTATCGGCAAGCTTAGGCGGCTATTATGTTGACGTATCGGCCAACCCCATACCTAAAACCGGCAGTTTTATTACGCCGCTTACCGCAGGTGTTACACTTGGCTGGAACTTCGGCAGCTTATGGACCAACAAAAACAGACTGGCTGAAGCACGCATACAGCGCGATCAGACCATCATCAGCAAAGGGGTTACTATGGATAACATCAAAACCGAAGTGAACAGGGATTACCAGAATTACATCTCGGCAGTTAACCGCATTAATTTGCTGCAAACATCCATTGAGCAGGCGGGCGAGAACAACAAGATACTGGAATCAAAATATCAGAGCAATGTGGCCTCGGCAACTGACCGTGCCGATGCCGAAACCTTGCTTTATCAGGCGCAGATAAACCTTGAACTGGCAAAGGCCGATGCAGGTTTGGCTTATTATACTTTATTAAAATCAACCGGAAAACTTATTAAATAATACAAAACAAATTTACAATGGCAAACGAACAAACTACCCCGCAGGAACCAAAGAAGAAGAGCAAAGTGGTCCCCATCATTTTGGCTATAGTCCTGATAGTGGGCATTATATTCGGGGTTAAGGAATATATTTATTACAGCAAGCATATTGATACCGATGACGCTCAGATAGATGGCGATATAAGTCCGGTTGTAGCCCGTGTTGGTGGTTATGTGGACAGTATCTTTTTTGAAGAGAACCAGCACGTAACCAAAGGCCAGGTGCTGGTTAAGATAGATGACCGCGATTACAAGGTAAAGCTTGAACAGGCCATTGCCGCCAAACAGGGCGCAAGTTCTGGCACAAGCGTTAACCAATCACAGATACTGGCCTCAACCGCTAACTCGGCAAGCGCGCGGGCGCAGGCCGAATCTGCCGCTGCCCGCCTGGAAAAGGCAAATAAGGATTATGCCCGTTACGCCAACCTGGTAAAGGACGGATCAATAACACAGCAGCAGTTTGACCAGGCCAAGGCCGACCGCGACGTAGCCGAAGCTACCTACAAAGCCGCCCAGGATCAGTATAAGGCTGCGCTTGAGCAAATTGGCACTACCCGCAGCCAGTTAACGGTAACCAACACCGGCATTACCCAAAGGCAGGTTGATGTTGATTATGCCAAACTGCAGTTAAGCTATACCACCATTAAGGCGCCTGCCAGCGGCATTACCTCAAAAAAGGCCATACAGGTAGGCCAGCTGGTACAGCCGGGCCAAACATTGTTTTCGGTTGTGAACGATAACAGCATATATGTTACCGCCAACTTTAAGGAAACACAGTTAACCAACCTGCGCAATGGCGAAAAGGTGGATATTGAAGTTGATGCCTACCCTGACCTGAAAGTAGAGGGCACCGTATATAATTTTTCGCCTGCTACAGGTGCCAAATTTTCGCTGCTGCCGCCCGATAATGCTACCGGTAACTTTGTAAAGGTTGTGCAGCGCGTACCTGTTAAAATTAAGATTAACGCAAGTAAAGAAGTGATGGACAAACTGCGCCCAGGTATGAGCGTAAATGTTTCTGTTATTTATAAAAACTAATTATCATGGCTGAAGTAGGCTTTAAGAAGTGGATCATCACCGTTACAGTGATCACAGCATCCTTGCTGGAGCTGATTGATACCACCATTGTAAACGTTGCCCTGCCGCACATACAGGGCAACCTGGGCGCTACCCTGGAGGATGTGGCCTGGGTAGTTACGGGATACGCCGTGGCAAACGTAATTGTGCTGCCTATGTCGGGCTGGCTTGGCAGCCGGTTTGGCCGTAAAAATTATTTTCTTACCTCCATCATCGTTTTTACGGTGGTGTCATTCCTGTGCGGTAACGCACATAGTATGACGGAGCTGATCCTGTTCAGGGTTTTACAGGGTTTTGCAGGCGGCGGGCTGATATCAACTGCACAGGCCATCCTGATAGAGACTTGGCCGCGTGAGCAGATAGGCACGGCAACTGCGCTTTTTGGCTTAGGCGCGGTAGTAGGCCCCACAGTAGGCCCTACCATAGGCGGCTGGATAGTGGAGCATTACGACTGGCCCTGGATATTTTATGTAAATATCCCTGTAGGCGCACTGGCGGCATTTTTTACCATTACCTATATCAGGGAAACGCCTAAGGATAGCGGCAAACCTGTAGACTGGTGGGGCATTGCCCTGCTGGCTGTGGCGGTAGGCAGTTTGCAAACTATACTTGAAAAAGGCGAAAGCGAAGATTGGTTTGCTAAAACTTACATTTTAGTGCTAACCATTACTGCCATTTTGGGTACGCTGTTATTTATCTGGAGGGAAATGAGTACAGACCATCCTATTGTAAATTTCAGCATACTGCGGCACCGCAGTTTTGCCGTGGGGATGTTCACCTCGTTTGTGTTAGGCTTTGGCCTGTATGGGTCGGTATTTGTGTTCCCGGTATTTTGTCAAAACCTGCTCGGGTTTAATGCGCAGCAAACCGGCGAACTGCTGTTCCCCGGCGGTTTATGTACCATTGCCATGATGCCGTTTATTGGTAAAATGCTTAACAGGGGTATCCCGGCGCAGTTTATGGCTACCATAGGGATGTTCCTGTTCTTCGTGTTTACCAGCATGCTTAGCCATTCCACGTTAGAAACCGGGCAGAGCGATGTGCTGGTGCCGCTGTTGATACGCGGGGTAGGCATGGCCTTACTATTTGTTCCGCTTACTACCCTGGCCATGGCTGATCTGAAAGGGCCCGAACTGGGGCAGGGGTCGGGCTTAAATAACATGATGCGCCAGTTGGGCGGCTCTTTCGGTATTGCCATTTTAACAACCGTTATACATAACCGTTCAGGCTTGCACCGCAGCAATCTGTTAAGCAACATTAACCCATATAATCCTAATTTTAACGACAGGCTGAACATGCTAACCCATCGTTTCATGGCCCTGGGCAAATCAATGGGCGATGCTACCCACATGGCCATGCAGGCTATTGAGGGTACAGTTACCCGCCAAACCATGCTCCTTACTTATGACGATGCTTACTGGATATCAGGCATGGTAATGCTGTTCTCTATACCATTATTATACTTGCAGCCATTTAAGAAATTGAAGGCAGTGGCCGATTCACATTAAACGCGGCTTGATATAACGCAACAGCGGAGGAATAACAATATTCCTCCGCTGCTAATTTGCCGTTTGTCCGGCCTTGTCCGTTCAGGAACAAATGGTTCCGTAATGTTTAAATCTTTTCTGATTGATAGTTACTCCATTGGGCAACGCCTTCAGGTTCGCTGTTCTTTACTTCAGCGCTTTTTACCGCGCTCATTTCCTTATCCAGCTTATGCGTTAGTTTTAGCTCCTTTTCCATTGATTTGTTGTTTTGGGAAAGGCCCTGGGTTTGTTTCACATACGCAACCGGATCAGCCACATAATCCCATTCCTTGCCCATGCCCGGCATTTCGCCTTCGTTCCACGGGCCACGCACGGTAGTTCCGTTAGACATATTGAAAGCCAGTTGTGTGTACCTCGGGTCAGAAGCCAGCACACCCGGCGGGAAATTAGGCTGTATATCGTTCAGTGCAGCCTCAAACATTTTATAATGGGCCACTTCGCGTGTCATTAAAAACGATAGCGTTTCCTGTATATAAGGGTCATCTGTAAATTTCATCAGGTGCTCATAAACCAGCTTGGCCCTTGATTCGGACGCCAGGTTACTGCGCAGGTCTACGGTCAGGTCACCGTTAGAATGGATGTAAGTGGCGCACCAGGGTATGCCCTGGCTGTTACGCGGCGTAGGGCCGCCCCCTGTGATAATGCCAAACTGTGGGTTAGCGCTTAGCGCCTGGTGAATGATACCCTCTTTAGTGGCTTTACCATCCATAACCTGCATAATTTCGCTTTGGTCAGCTGCGTCTTTTAGTTCTCCGTTAACACCTTTAAGCAACATCTGGATAGTTGCGCCAACTATCTCCAGGTGGCTGAACTCTTCGGTGGCTATATCCATTAACATATCATATTTATCCGGGTGCGGCATCTTAGCGCCGAAAGCCTGGGTAAAGTATTGCATGGCTGCAGCCAGTTCGCCGTTCTCGCCGCCAAACTGCTCCAGCAGCAGGTTAGCAAAACGCGGGTCAGGGCGCGATACCCTGGCATTAAATTGTAAGTCTTTTACATGATGAAACATAACGTTATTATTATTAGTGTATAAGTTACAACTTAATAGAACACGATATGTTTCATATTTTTTAAATCATTTAATTAAAAATTAAAATCATGTGCATAAACTTATTGTCAGGCAATTTAACGTTGTTAACACTGTCTGGGGGCAAGCGTTAATTAATCAACTCCATTTATAATCCATACAAAATAACTACCTTGCCATACTGTCATAATAAATATAATTGTAACAACGGTATAGCTTTTGTAATCTAATCTTAAATCATCAGTTCAATATGAAAAAGTTTCTTTCAGCATTTATAATGATGGCGGCGGTAATGTCGCTTAGCTCATGCAGCTACAACAGCATGGTGCGTATGGACGAGAATGTTAAAGGCAAATGGGGCGAAGTGCAAACCCAGTATCAGCGCCGCGCCGACCTGATCCCTAACCTGGTAAACACCGTAAAAGGCGAGGCAAACTTTGAAAAAAGTACTTTAACAGCCGTTACCGATGCACGTGCCAGGGCTACATCCATCCAGGTTGACCCTACCAAGTTAACCCCTGAGGCGATACAGAAATACCAGGCCGCACAGGGCCAGTTAAGCACCGCATTGGGCCGTTTACTGGTAGCATCAGAAAACTATCCTAAACTGCAGGCTAATGATAGCTTTAAGAAACTGCAGGACCAGCTGGAAGGCACCGAGAACCGCATATCATTTGCCCGTAAGGATTTTAATGATGCCGTGCAGGAATATAACAGCAAAATACGTTCGTTCCCGGCTAACCTGACAGCTAAGATGTTCGGCTTTGCCGAGAAAGGCTATTTCACTGCCGAAGCCGGGTCAGACAAGGCACCAAAAGTTCAATTTTAAAATATAATGGTGAGTTAGTTAATAGTGAGAGGTGAATAGTGAGATCAAATGAATTATCATTTATAGCATCGAATTACAACCCTTTGATTCACTACTCACCACTCACTGATCCACCATTCACCAACCCACCATGATATTTACTGAAGATGAACAGGCGCTGATACGCCACGCGGTTGAAAGCGCTGAAGCCAATACCTCAGGCGAGATAAGGGTATGCATTGAAAAAACCTGCAGTGAAGATGTGCTTGACCGTGCCGCTAAATACTTTTACAAGCTGGATATGGACAAAACCAAGCTGCGTAACGGCGTGCTGATATACCTGGCAACTGTTGACCGTAAATTTGCTATTATTGGTGATGCTGGTATAAACAAGGTAGTGCCCGGTGATTTTTGGGACGATGCCAAACAGGCCATGCTGGAGCTTTTTAAATACGGCAAACTGGTGGAAGGTATTACAACCGGCGTTGCCATGGCTGGTGAGCATTTGAAAAGATATTTCCCGCATGGGGCGGCAGACCACAATCAACTGCCCGATGATATAGCATTTATGGACGGTGATTAACCCCAAACCCAATGTTTAAAAAACTGATTTTTTGCTGGGGGCTGCTGCTTTGCGCCCTCGCCGGCTTCACGCAGGATTTCCCCGAGCGTTCAACTACCCTTGTTACTGATTATACCAATACACTATCAGCCGCTGATAAGCAGCGGCTGGAAAGCAAACTGGTAGCCTTTGACGATTCTACCTCTACACAGATAGCGGTGGTTATCATAAAGTCGGTAGGCGGTTATGATATTAACCAGTATGCCGCACTGCTTGGCCGTAAATGGGGTGTAGGCAGTAAGGACAAAAACAACGGGATAATAGTGCTTGTTGCACTTAACGACCATAAACTGAGCATACAAACCGGCTATGGATCAGAAGGGGCGGTGCCCGATGGTGTTACCCATGATATTATAGCCAACGATATTACGCCGCGGTTTAAAGCAGGCGATTATTATGGCGGCCTGGATGCCGGTACTGATGACCTGATCAAATACATGAAGGGCGAGTACAAGGGCACTGGCAAAAAAGCTGCATCGCGCCATGAACGCAGCAATGGCAGCCCGGCAGGTTTCATTATCATCATTGTGATCTTCGTCCTGATAATGATCTTCCGTAACCGTGGCGGCGGCGACGGACATATTATTGGCAGCAGGGGCGGCGCAAGCCCTTTCTGGTGGTTCCTGGCAGGCTCGGCCCTGGGGCGCAGCAGCGGTGGCGGCGGCTGGGGAGGTTTTTCTGGTGGCGGCGGCGGTGATTCAGGCGGCGGTGGTGGCTTTGGCGGCTTCGGCGGCGGCAGCTTTGGCGGCGGCGGGTCAAGCGGGAGCTGGTAGAGATGTAGTCTATGGTTAATAGTCCATAGTCTATGGAAAAAGTATTGAGTCGGTTGCCATTGCTAATGACCCATTTACGGAAAAGAACCTTTATTAATAAATTAATAAACATGGTCTATAGGCCATGGACTATAAACTAATCTATGAAATGGAAACTTTGTTCGTCTGAATATCTGCATAAAGGTCCCTGGGCAACGTTACGGGTTGATAAATGTGAGATGCCGGATGGGCGTGTGGTAGATGAATACTATGTGCTGGAATACCCTAACTGGGTTAATGCTGTGGCTGTAACCGAGGAGGGTAGGATACTGATGGTGCGGCAATACCGTCATGCGGCGGGTATTGTTTCATTAGAGATTCCAGGCGGCGTAATTGACGGCAATGAAACCCCGGAAGCGGCCATGCGCCGCGAACTGCTTGAAGAAACCGGTTACCGGTTTGATGATATGGAACTGCTTTGTACAGTTTACGCTAACCCGTCAACCGCTAATAACCACACTTATTGCTACCTGGCTAAAGGCGGTAAAAAGGTACAGGAACAATCGCTTGATGAATATGAAGAAATTGTAGTTGAACAACATACCGTTAACGAAGTTAAGCAACTGTTAACGGATAACAAGATACCGCAGGCCCTGCACTGCACGGCCCTGTTCTATGCACTTGCAAAACTGGGAAAATTATAGTTATAAAACCTTTTTGCTGATTTTTATTTAATTTATATATTAGATCATAATGAAGGATGTACTGGACATACCCCGCACTGCGATGGAAGTATTTGAAATGCTCCCGGAAGGTACCTTATGTGAAGTAATTGATAACGCCTTATATATGTCGCCATCACCTACAACAGATCACCAGCGCATTTCTATGAAATTATCAGCCCGGTTAGCGAATGCTATAAGTGAACCCTTTTTAGGAGAAATTTTTGCTGCTCCCTGTGATGTATACCTCGATAACGGCGAAAGCGTTGTTGAGCCCGATCTGCTTTTTGTAAAAGCAGAAAAAAGCTGGATAATAGAAAAAAAAGGCATAATGGGGCCGCCTGATTTTGTCATTGAAATTTTATCAGCTAACGTAACATTTGATAAGGTTACCAAACTGAACCTGTACGAACGGAACGGTATTCCTGAATACTTTATCATCGACCCGGAAACCAAAGAGGTATGGTATTATTTGCTGGAAAATGGTGTTTATATATTACAGGATGCTACTGGTGCCGGCCAGCTTAATATTAAGTCGCTTGGTCTGCAAATTGAATTTTAAGCTAATTGCAACTTCAGCGTAAGCAAGTAGGTAAGTAAGCAGGGTGGTTAGTTGGATCAAAAACAATTCATTGTTTATTAATTCGTATATTTAGAATAACATGAAGGATGTACTGGACATACCCCGCACTGCGATGGAAGTATTTGAAATGCTCCCGGAAGGCACCTTATGCGAAGTAATTGATAACGCCTTATATATGTCGCCATCACCTACAACCTATCACCAGGATATTCTGGGAGAAATATTCTTTCAAATAAAGGCCTACTGTAATATTCATCAAGACGGAAAAGTTTATTTATCACCCTGTGATGTATATCTCGATAACGGTGAAAATGTAGTAGAACCTGATCTTCTTTTTGTAAAAGCAGAGAGAAGCTGGATGATAGAAAAAAAAGGCATAATGGGGCCGCCTGATCTTGTCATTGAAATTTTATCAGCTAACGTAAAACTCGATACGGTTACTAAACTAAACCTGTATGAACGTAACGGTATTCCCGAATACTTCATCATTGACCCCGAAACCAAAGAGGTATGGCATCATTTGCTGGAAAATGGTAGTTATATATTACAGGATGCTACTGGTGCCGGGCAACTGCTCATAAAGTCCCTCAATCTTTGCATCATTTTTTAAAGCAAGGCAATACCGCAGGCTTCAGCAAATTACCGCTGCAAGTGTTAATTGGATGCTATTGCTTTAGCCAGTTTGCAAACTCCCATAAAACCGACCGGGGAACGTATGAACTGCATATCAGCCATTGGGACAAGTTTACTGCCGCCAGTTGCGGTAATACGCGTGCCGCCGCCTTTCACCTCGGTAATTGTATTCCCTTCGGCAAAGTTTGAGCCGTTGAGGCTGATCTGATAATTGAAGCTGCTTTGCCCGTCAATAGACAGGCCCAGGTAAATTAGCGGGATGGATAGTTCATAGTTGTAAGCTGTCCTTGGGTCAAACTGGCTTGCGGCTTTAATGCCAGTATCGTTATATACCGAAATAAGCGTATCCTTTAGTGCTTTAATTCCCTTTACCTTTATCTTTTTTGATAGGTTATCTAACTGAAAGTTTGATGCCCTTATAAACGAATCTATGCGTTCTATTTTAACAGCAGTATCTATAATGATCCTTGGCCGGTTATGCAGGTCAATATCCGGCCAGTTATTTTTGGTAAAAAACGGATAGGTAACAGCTACAGCATCTTTATTGCTTTTGCTGTTAACCGGGCTTACGCTTAAGGTAACACCCCCTGCAATTATTTTGCGTATGGTTAAAGCATCGGTGGCCTGCACTACCAAATACAGGGCTGTATCGCTATTTGCTATGGTATAATAAATCTGTGCGGCGTTATTATAAGCCTGGAATTTATTTTTCCACTCTGCTATTTTGCCATCAGTATTTACATTTTCAGGGGCGCGTATGCTTGTTGTTTGCGTGCCGGGGAGCCTTTGGGCCATTGCTGATGTGAAAATGATCAGCAGCGGTATAGTCAAACAAAATAAATTCTTCCTCATACGGATAGGGGTATTTGCAATAAGTAAATATAAGCTTTCAATAAGCAACGTTTAATAGTTTAGCGCATTGCCTCCGCATAAAAATCATTTTTTAATTATAACATAACTGCGTTTAAATTGCAATCAGGTAGGGCAGTTTGTTATAATAATATTGCTAAGCGTAATTGTGCTATGGTACGCATTAAAAAAGCCGCCTGCCTTCATCAGGCAGCGGCTTATGCTTGTATAATAACCTATGACGGAACTAAACTCTTTTTGATTTGATACGGGCCGCCTTGCCGGTTAAGGCACGCAGGTAATAAAGCTTTGAACGGCGTACCTTACCTACACTATTTACCTCAATTTTATCAATATTTGGCGAGTTAACAGGGAAAATACGCTCCACGCCAACACCGTTAGATACTTTACGTACGGTGAAAGTTTCGCTAACACCGGTGCTGTTGCGTTGTATAACTACACCCTGGTAAAGCTGGATACGCTCTTTATTGCCTTCCCTTATCTTGTAGTGTACACTAACAGTGTCACCAGCTTTAAATGAAGGAAATTGATTGTTTATTACTGATTGTTCTTCAACAAATTTTACTAAATCCATGATTTTTAGCTATTAAATCCAATTTTCACCCGGAAAAATCGGATTGCAATATTAGGGAAAATTTTTCTAAATAAAAAGTGAGTGTAAAAAAATTACATACATACTTGCAGGTACCCTTTTTTATGTAAAAACCGGTATTTGTAAGGCTTAGGCGAAAGGGAAAAAAATCAGCTGGCTAAATGTTTTTCCGGCTGCAACGCGACCTTATATGTTCAAATAACTAACGTATATCAATATCACCTGATAACAGTTACAGCGCCCTGATAATCTATTCCGCCCGTTTTTAGGGTTAATTACATAATAATAAGTACCCACCGGCAATGGAGCGCCATTGTAGGTGCCATCCCAGGCTTTGGCGTAGCCAATAGAGGTAAACAGGTGAGAGCCATAGCGGTTAAAGATATCAACCGTACAGCCAGGATAACTGTCTATATATTTAATATCCCAGGTATCATTAACGCCGTCGCCATTAGGGGTAAAGTTATTCGGAATAACGGGCGCCTTCAATACAAAAATAGTTAAGTGATTAAAATATGCATTTGAGATGCGCAGATATTAAAATGATAAAATATGGTAAATAACTATGAGATTGTAAATAGATCATTAAATTGCATCAGTATGAAAAAGATATTTATACCACTGCTGGTATGCTTAACCAGCCTGCAATTATCAGCACAAACAAAAAAATCCATACCTGTGCGTATTGGTGCGATTGACCTGCCGCCCGCGTTAGCGGCTATTAAGGATGCCGATATTAAAAAGGATATTTTTGAACTGGCCGGCGATGCCTTTCGGGGCCGGCGGGCCGGAACAATTGATGAGTTTAGGGCGGCGGCCTGGGTAGCTCAAAAAGCACAGGAAGCAGGCCTGAAGCCAGCCGGTGAAGACGGTACCTATTTTCAGTTTTATAATATCCGCCGCACGCGTATATCAGCCAAGGGGGCAATTGCCATCAACAACCAACCGCTTGCCTTATGGAAACAAGTTTGGCCTACGCAAGCTATTGAAAGCCATTTAGACGCCCCTGTAACCTGGCTGAACAGCCTGGCAGATACTGCCGCTGATTTAAGGG
>CAZZVY010000084.1:0-11914 GCA_964657585.1 uncultured Mucilaginibacter sp.
CCGTAAACTAAACAATATAAAAGTCAATCTTTGCTAAATGCACAACAGGTATTAATTAACCATTCTGCCTCACATTGCTGCGGAATAAGCTTTTTCAGTTAAAAGGAAACCAAATATTATACTGCCGATCTATAGAAGTGTATTAAATAAAAGTTACCTGTACATTTTGTTAAGAATTTTTTTAACTATTTTTGATTAAATGTTAGGCAGTAAGGTACATAATTCTGATGATACCGCCCTTCTCATTCAAATGAGGGAAGGGATGCGCTCTGCATTTGATAGTCTTTACGAGAAATACAAAAAGGATGTTTTTAACGAGGCCTACAAACGCCTTAACGATGCCGATCAGGCTAAAGATATAACCCAAGATGTATTTACCGCTCTCTGGATAAACGGCTCAAGAAAAGCAATCGACAATTTACCGGGCTATTTGTATGTAGCAATTAAGAATAACGTTTATCGGCTGATACAAAGACAAGAAAAATTTGTTCCGATACCTGATCTGTTATTAGAGTTACATAGTGATAAGGAACACGCTGATGCAGAGATTCTTTATAATGAACTTGTAAATGCCTACGAGGATTTAGTGGGAAGCCTACCGGAACAACAGCGAATTATTTATAAAATGCGCTTTGACGATCAACTTAATCCTGATGAGATCGCCGCAACGTTGAACCTTTCCCCTAAGACAGTTCGGAATCATTTAGGAAGGGCCATCACACGATTACGCACCGCGTTCCTGCTGATACAGCTTGTGTTTTTGTTCGTAGGCAAGCACTAATTACATTCTCCAAAATTTATTTTTCTACCCGCTGGGCAAATTTAAAGCTCATGTATCCTGTATATTAACCCGCATATAATTTAGGTTAATGGAAAAGCAGGAATTTTATAAAATCGTAGCAAAATATAACGCAGGAAAGGCCAGCGCCGCTGAAATTAAGTTTTTAGAAGCTTATTATAAAGCCTTTGATACCCAGTCTGATTTTGTTGAAAAACCCGACGATGTGGAAGCAGGCCAGTTTTGGGATTTGATGAAATCCGAAATTGACCAGCGCATTGAAGAGCATGCTTCTGGCCAGAGGCAGGTAAAGACGAGCCGAGTCTATAAAATATGGCCCCAGATCGCCGCTGCATCAATTCTCTTGATTTTATCAGTCAGCGGATATTTCCTGTTACATAAAGGTGCTTCTGTAAGCAGACCCAATTCACTTGTTTATTTTAGTCCAATAGGCAAAAAGCTGTCCATCAAACTTTCTGATGGTACAGAAGTGATGTTGAATGGGGGGAGTTCTTTACAGGTGAGTAATGGGTTTAACAAGGTTGAGCGCCTGGTAACTTTAAAGGGTGAAGGTTATTTTACCGTAGTGCATAATGATAACGTCCCTTTTATCGTTCACACGGCCCATGTTAGCGTAAAGGATTTAGGTACCGAATTCAACATTAAAGCTTACCCTGAAGACAAAACAACTGAAGCCTCTTTAATTAAGGGTTCTGTTGAAATTATATTTAATGACAAAACCAAAGCGCCCGTCTTTTTAGTTCCTAATAAAAAACTGGTTTTTCAAAACAAAAATACCCTCAATAGCGCGACTAAAATAAATACTGTTATTCAGCCGTATGCCGTCAAAAATATTGTTGCGAATACAATAACCAATACTATTGTCGAAACCGACTGGGCGGAGAACAAACTCACATTTAGCGATGATGAATCTTTTGATGAAGTAATCATTAAAATGGAAAGATGGTACGGAGTGAAAATGAAAATAATCAATCCTGAAGTAAAGAATAATCGTTTTACCGCCACGTTTGACGGTCAGGACATCATTCAAGTATTAGAGGCCCTTAAATTATCCGGAAATTTTAATTATAGGAAGGAGGGCAATGTAATCAGTATTTACTAACCCTTTAAAATAAAAAAGGGAAATCCGATCCGCATTTCCCCGGTATTACAAAATTCAATGAAACAGGTATTCGATTGGCGTCTGAGGCTGCTTCAATTTATGAACTTCTAATCCTACAAAATTATGCAAAAAAGCACAATTAATGGTGCATCTTTTTCCCGAAAATCTATTGTTAAATTTTTCCTAATAATGAAACTCACTTTTGCACTAACACTGTTATGTTTTCTCACAGTTTCTGCAACTGTTCATTCACAAAACGTTCGTATGTCTGTAAGCCTGAAGGACGTTGCAATGAGCAAATTAATTAAAACAATAGAAAAAAGCACACCTTACAAATTTGTTTACAACAGCTATTTATTTTCAGCCGATAAAAAAATTTCAATTAACGTCGCTGATCAAACCGTCGCAGAAATTTTAAATAATGCCTTACAAAACACCGGCTTTACCTATAAACTGTTAACAGGTAATTTGATAGTGCTTACTAAAATTAATAACGATGCACAAAGCGTACTTATTACCGGCTTTATAACAGACGAAGGCGACCAACCTTTGCCGGGCGTAACTATCCAAATTAAGGGTGATAAAAAAACAAGTTCAGCAACCGATATGAACGGACATTTTAATATCACCGCAGCCACTGCGAATGACGTACTTATCGTAAGCTGTATTGGTTTTACTACCCAGGAAGTCCCGCTGAATGGTCAAAATTCAGTCAGGATAAAACTTGTCGTGGCTGCCAATAGCTTAAATGAAGTACAGATTATTGGCTACGGCACAACAACCCGGAGATTAAGTACCGGAGCGGTAAGTTCAATCACCGCTGATGATCTAAGCAAAGAAACAGTGACCAATCCCTTAACGGCTTTACAGGGGCATATTGCCGGTATGCAAATTACCCAAGATAACGGTTTACCTGGTTCCGGTGTCCGTGTCAGCATTCGGGGGGCAGGTAGTAATTTGTCATCTGCAGGGTTTATTCCGTTATATGTTATAGATGGTGTGCCATTTACTTTGTTTAGCGGGGGGGCACCTGCGTCAGATGCGCTTAATAATTTTGGAATCTCTGGTGCCAGTGGTTCAATAAGCCCTTTCAGTATCATTAATCCGGATGACATTGAACGCATTGATGTGCTGAAAGATGCAGATGCAACCGCTATATACGGTTCACGAGGTTCAAATGGGGTTGTGCTGATCACCACTAAAAAGGGAAGTAAAGGAAAAACTTTGTTCAACGTAAACGTTAATCACGGAATGGAAGATGTGGCTCATTTTATTCCCATGATGAATACCGATCAATATCTGGCCATGCGCCGGGCCGCTTTTGCCTATTCTGGTGTTACCCCAACCGCATCTAATGCGCTTGATTTGACTGTTTGGGATCAAAATGCTTATACGGACTGGCAAAAATATTTTATTGGCGGCACGGGTAATATTACCAATGCTACAGCATCTGTTACAGGCGGAGATGCTCAAAACACATTCTTATTTAGTACAACCTACCGCAATGAAGGGACCGTTTTTCCGGGAAGCTATAATGCAACCACGTTTTCGCCAAGATTAAATGTAGGCCATAAAACGTTAGATGGTAGATTCGAAATTAATCTGTCGGTAAATTATGCCTACATGAACAATAATTTGCCCTCGGTTGATGTCAGTACATTGTATAATTTAGCCCCTAATTACCCAATATATAATAATGATGGCAGCCAAAATTGGACTTCCACCAATCCGCTATCTTACTTTTTAAAGCAATATCAAGCACAAACCAGTAATTTTATATCCAATGTAGATTTAAAGTACAAAGTTTTGCCATATCTAACTCTTAAGGCAAATCTGGGTTATTCACTCACTTCATTATTTCAGACAATTACCAACCCCGCCAGTTCACAAAACCCGGTAAGTGCTAATACGGCAACAACCAGTACCTTGTCTTATGCAGATAATAAAAATGATAATTATATTATTGAACCACAGATACAGTATCATCGTGCTGTTGGCAAAGGGGTGTTGGATGCTTTGGTAGGAACTACCTTTCAGCAAAGCAAGGCAACCGGTATTAGTGAAGTTGGCACAGGTTACATTAATGAAGCATTGATCAATTCCTTAGTTGCCGCAAGCACCACCTCTGTAATATATAATAATTACTCATTATATAAATACAATGCCGTGTTTGGCCGTGTAAATTATAACTGGGAGGATAAATATATTCTTGATGCTACTTTCAGAAGAGACGGTTCATCCCGGTTTGGACCAGGGTATCGTTTTGGCAATTTCGGCGCGATAGGGGCATCATGGATATTTTCAAAGGAAGCAATTTTTAAGAACCTGAATTTTTTTAGTTTTGGAAAACTTCGTGGTAGTTACGGTATAACAGGAAATGATCAGATACCGAATTATTTATATTTTTCAACTTATAGTGTAGCGAGTTCCAGTTACGCCTATCAAGGTAATAGTATTTTGGCTGTCGGAAATGTTCAAAATGCCAATTTGCACTGGGAAAAAACTAAAAAATTAGATGTGGCTTTGGAGTTAGGCTTCATTAAAGATCGTATTTTATTAAAAACCGATTTTTATCGCAACCTTACGTCAGACGTGCTCACATTTATTTCGTTGCCGGCGGAATCTACCAGTAGCGGTTACACCGGTAATCTCCCGGCAGTTATACAAAACCAGGGATTTGAATTTGAACTTAATACCATTAACCTGATTTCGGATAAATTTAAATGGAGCACTTCTGTGAATGTTACCTTAAATCGTCAAAAACTACTATCTTATCCTAACTTAGCCTCATCATCTTTTGCAACTACCTATTACATTGGTCAGCCAACAAATATTACCCAGCTTTACCATTATACAGGCGTCGATCCTAAAACCGGATTACCTACTTTTCAAAGTGCAACAGGAACTCCAACCACTTCAGACAGAATTATCGCTCCTTATGGTGAACCTTTTTATGGTGGTATTAGCAACAGCGTTGCTTATAAGGTTTTTTCTTTGGATTTTACTTTTCAGTTTAATCACAGATACGGCTACATAAACAGTACGCTTTCAGGCTCTAATCCTTATGGGTTTAATTATACCAATCAAAGTACAGCCGTTTTGAACAGGTGGATGGACGTTGGTGACAATGCTTATTACCCCGCTGCAAGTACAGCTTCAAATGCAGCCTATTCCAACCTTGCAAATTCAGACTATAATTGGGGAGACGCTTCATTTATCAAGTTTAAAACCTTAAGTCTTAACTACAGTTTGCCAAAAAGTATAGTTCAATCGTTTAAATTGTCAAATTTAACGGTGTACCTGCAAGGGCAAAACCTTTACACCTGGGCTAAACAAAAATACACTTACGACCCAGAAACATCCGTAGCAGGTGCCGGCTCTGCATTAGGGTCAGGGCAAATTATCGCATTTCCACAATTGCGAACTATTATTTTAGGTCTTAATTGTTCATTTTAATTAACTGTATCATGAGTATAAAAAATATATATAATAAAACCTATAGAATAGCTATGTTAGCTGTCATTGGTATTTTCTTGTCATCGTGCGAAAAATATGTCGATATTGCTATAGCGCCATCATCATTAGCCACAGCCGACGTTTACAAATCAGACGCTTCGGCAACAAGTGCCGTAACCGCCTTGTATTCTTATTTTTATACCACTAACTACATTACCAATGACACCTTTCTGGGTGGCTTGTATTCAGACGAGTTACAGTATACGTCCTCTACCTCTCCTATAATCGAATTTAGCCAATCGGCTGTTACAACCACCAATTCCAGCAGTGCAAGTTTCCTTTGGAGCTATGCCTACTATATTATTGGGGAGGCTAATCTGGCAATTGACGGAATAACAAATTCATCTACGATAACAACAGGTACCAAAAACCAATTAATTGGTGAAGCCAAGTTCTTCAGGGCCTTTATGTATTTAAATCTTGTTAATTATTTCGGCGATGTGCCACTTACAATAACCGCCGATCAGGTGGGTAGCGCATTTGCTGCCCGAACACCCGTAGCTACTGTTCAGGCCCAGATTATTGCCGATCTAAATGACGCTGTAAATAAGTTACCAACTGCTTATGTCGGCATAAGTGCACAAAAAGCGCGTGTTAATAAATATGCCGCTGCTGCGTTGCTTGCACGCGTATATCTTTACAATAAAGATTATGTAAACGCCGAGGCGCAATCAACCATTGTGATCGGTTCTGGTACTTATAGCCTTAGCGCTTTAAGTAATGCCTTTATTAGCACAAGTACCGAAACTATATTACAGTTTTCTAATACAACAGGTGCCTCTGCCTTTGGCTCCGGCTACCGTACATCAACATCTACAGCAACAAGCGCCCCGCCAACTTATTGCCTAAGCCCGGTTATTGCCACAGCGTTTCAAGCAGGCGACCTACGCAAAACTTCTTGGGTTGACTCTACTACTTATAATGCGGTTAAATACTACCGTATAAATAAGTATAAAGTGGTCTCAGCAACTGCTGCTGCCCCCGGTAATGAGTATAATGTAGTACTAAGATTGGCTGAACAGTATTTGATAAGGGCCGAGGCACGTGCGCAACAAGGAAATATATCGGGCGCACAAGCCGATATAAATACAATCCGTACGCGAGCTGGTTTAGCTAATACAACCGCCGCAACCATGCCTGCATTATTAACCGCGGTAGCAACTGAAAGAAAATTTGAATTGTTTGGTGAGTTTAGCCACCGTTGGTTCGACTTAAACCGGACCGGCCAGGCAAATGCCGTGATAGGGGCATTAAAACCTTCGACCTGGAAACCCACAGCGGTTTTATTACCAATCCCTACTGCGCAGATTTTGCTAAATCCTAATCTTACCCAAAATCCTGGTTACTAACCAGTGGATTCTTAAACTAAATAATATAACAAGGGCTTACAATAATGTAAAGCCCTTGTTTAACCATTTACTAATTTATTTTATATGAAATTCATTAAGGTATCCTTGTTACTTATTTTCTTGGTAATGCAGGTTAAGGCACAAAATGGTACAATAAATAAACAATTGGTCAATCGAGCTATTGTAGAGGGCATTGTCCATTCTGATAAAGGGACACCTGTTCAAGTAGACATAATGTACAGAAAATTACATGGCGGATATACCTTTGATAGTTGCCGGATAGAAAATGACGGTCATTTTAAATTCAGCAAATCATTGGAAGAGCCTGTTATTGTTGTCTTTAGTATCAAAATGGCCCGTAAGCCTACTGACCAACCTGTTACACAAGGAAGAGGAGGATCTTCGGGTAAATCTTACGCTTCGTTACTGATTCCGGGAAATAGTTTTTTGACTATCAATACAGAATCAGACGAGTTGGGCGTAAAAGGGGCAATGGCTGTAAACCACGCCGCTTATATGGAAATATGGCATGCCGAATACGCGCATAACGTGAAAGCAGGCGGGCTTGTAAATAAGGTAGCGGGTTTAGGTAAGGATGATGTTGTAAAAAAACGACAGACGGCCATACATGATTCCATGGATGTCGTAAAGGCAGAGCAGGTTTTTAAACCCTTTTTTCTTTCGCATCCCAACTCGCCAATGGGGCTATATGCCTTACTGCAATATGCGTATACCCCTCCGTTTGAATCAAGAAAAGATATGCAACCAGAATTAGTTGAGCAATATCTTAATAAACTATCGCCTGCGATTCAGTCACTTCAATCAGCCAAAGATCTGAAAGATCAACTACAAATTGCCAAACGCACAAGTATTGGCAGCAACGCGATGAATATTATCGCCCCGGATAGTTCGGGCAAAACGGTTAAACTGTCCGATTTCAAAGGCAAGTATATACTGGTGGATTTTTGGGCCAGTTGGTGTGTCCCGTGCCGGGCCGAAAACCCCAACGTGTTAAAAGCTTATCTGCAATATAAAGACAAAGGTTTTACTGTATTGGGTGTTTCATTGGATAGACCAGATGCACGGGCTGCCTGGATAAAAGCAACGAAAGATGACCATATGCCGTGGGCCCAGGTGTCCAACCTACAAGGATTTGACAGTGAGACTGCTAAGTTATACGGGGTTAAATCCATTCCTATGAATTTTCTGATCGATCCCGATGGAAAAATTATTGCCAAGAGCTTACATGCTGAACGCTTACAAGAAGAACTAACAAAGATTTTTAACAAATAAGCACATGAAAAAGTTTAAAATATTATTTATACTGTTAGTGACGTTTCGCTTGGGTGTAAACGCACAGCAATCCGGAGTTACAATTACTGATCCCCATCCAATGGCCGGTAAGGAATTAACCATAATTTACGATCCTTCAGGCACCCCACTCGCCGGAAAAACAGATATTCAGGTAACTGCCTATTATTGGAATAATGCCAATAGGTGTTTATTGCTAAAATCGGTAACCACAGAGGAGTCCGGTAAAAAGAAAATCACTTTCCTGGTTCCTGAATCGTCGAAAGCACTCATTTTTAGACCATTTAGTGGAACTGTCGTAGATAACAATCATGGTGAAGGCTATATGTCCCCGCTTTACGACCAGAGCGGCCAGCCCGTGAAAGAGGCATGGATGAATATTGCTACCGTTTACGCTGACGGGAATACACTGACGGATATTAAAGCAAATCAAAAGTTAACCAGCCTTGCTGTACAAAAAGAGATAAGTAAATATCCGGAAAGTAAAAAAGATTTTGCCACGTTATATTATGGAATGCTTAACCATTCAACAAACAACAAAGATAAAATCCTATTGAAACATGATCTGGACAGTTTGTCTGCAAGTAGTAGCGAAGAACTGGTTAGACAGGCAATTAATTTGTATGGTAATTTAAAAAGACCACAAAGTGCAGACTCTTTAAAGGCTTTAGCAATCAAACGTTTTCCAAAGGGTAGCCTCGCATCTAATGATAAATTAGCGCCAATGTATAAGGAAGATAATCCGGAGAAAAAGGAAGCTTTATACTTAGCCTGGGTAAATGAATTTCCTCCAAAACCCAACGGAGATAACATCAACTATGATTATGCACGGTCCGCCGTTGCCGACGCATTTGCTCAAGCTGGAAATGTGCCGAAAGCATTAAATTACATTAACATGGTGGAAACCGAGGTATGGGAAGGTAACGCATATTCCGGTTTAGCCGATATCTTCCTTAAGAATAATCATTTAAAGGAAGCTGAAAATTTGATTGTAAGGGCAATTGACAATTCAAACTTGTATAGGACAACCAAGAGTAATGAGAAATCTGCTGGCTTTGCTGCGGGGGCATACTACGGCTTACATAATACTTATGCTGCTATTTTATACAAGCAAAAAAGATATGACGAGGCCTTGAAAAATATTCAAATTGCTTATGAGGGAACAAAAGAGATCCGGGGTGGTATAAATGAAAACTACGCGCAGATATTACAGGCATTACGCAAGGACAAAGAGGCATTTGAGAAGATAGACGAAGCGGTAAAAGCAGGTCAAGGCACCGCTACAATGAAAGATAATTTGAAATCTCTTTATGTTAAGGTAAAAGGTAGCGAAAATGGCTATGATGCTTATTTAGAGTCGTTAAATAAAACACTAGCCGCTAAGTTTCTGAAACAATTACCCGGTCAGATGATCAGCGTAAGTGCGCCTGCTTTTATGTTAACAGATTTAAATGGCAATAAGGTATCATTAGCTGATCTTAAGGGCAAAATAGTAATTGTGGATTTTTGGGCGACATGGTGTGGCCCTTGTAAAGCCTCTTTTCCAGCTATGCAAATGGCAGTAAATAAGTATAAAGACGATCCTAATGTTAAATTTCTATTTATACACACCTGGGAACGAGGTGAGGATGATGCTACCCTGAGCGCAAAGAAATATATAACGGAACAGAAATACTCGTTTCAGGTGCTGATGGACCTAAAGGATAAAGCCACTGGCACTAATAAAGTAATAGAAAGCTTTAATGTAAGTGGTATCCCAACAAAATTTGTGATCGATAAAAATGGAATTATCAGATTCAGATTGACTGGATTTGCTGGAGGTAACGATGCCGCCGTGGAAGAACTTTCTGCAATGATCGAGCTTGCCCGCAAAGCAGGAGTTTAATTGGGCTAATAGCATATACGAGTGATAACTTATTAAAAACTGGCATCGCTGGTTAAGTAAGTTTTAATTCTTATACCCTGCCCATATCACCGGCGGGGTATCAATTTTTTAAATTGGATAAGCGGTATCACTTTTATTTTCAGTCATCACAAATGAGCTTTGAACGGTTGTAACGTTGGGTAACCTGGCCAGTTTACGGTTGTAAAAATCACTGTATTCTTCCATGTCTTTTGTCGCAATCCTTAGCAAAAAGTCGCACGTTCCGGTCATTTGGAAACATTCCATTACCTCCGGAAACTTTTCTACTGATTGTGTGAACTGGCTAAGTGTGCTATCGGCATGGTCATTTAAAACTACCTGACTAAAGGCGATGAGGCTTTTGTTGATCTTTTTACGGTCAAGTATAGCAACTGTACGTTTTATATAGCCCTGTTCTTTTAATTTCCTGGTCCTTTCGTGGATGGTGGCTACAGACTTACGCAATTGAAAGGATATTTCCTTATGGGTCAGGGCGGCATCCTTTTGCAAAAGCCTGAGAATATCCAGGTCACAGGCATCTAATTCAGGTACGGACATTGTTTTTGCGATACTAAAACTGTAAAATAAGTTAATTAACGTAAAGGTATTAGGTTAAAACTGAAAAAAAAATAAGTTCTAAACAATAAAACCGAATAATTTATTGAAAATATGATTTTTATTGTTTTTAATTCGGCATATGTGGAATTTTAGTAAATTATTTACACACAGCGAATAGATGAAAGCATTAGAAACAAGCTTAGAGATAGAAAAGAAATTCAGTGACTTGTGGCACCTGGTAGGGAATACGCCTATGATGGAATTACATTTTAACTATCAGGGCAAGCCAGGAAAAATATATGTGAAATGCGAGCATTATAATTTAACAGGCAGTGTTAAAGACAGGATGGCCTTGTATATATTGTATCAGGCTTATAAAACTGGCAGGATCAGGCATGATGATATTATTGTGGAGGCCACAAGCGGAAATACGGGGATCTCATTTGCAGCAATAGGTAAGGCCTTGGGCCATGATGTAAAGATCATTATGCCCGATTGGCTTTCCAAAGAACGTACAGATATTATCAAAAGCATGGGAGCTGAAGTTTTGCTGGTCAGTAAACAGGATGGCGGCTTTTTGGGAAGCATTAAGTTAAGCGAACAGATGGCTGCTATGGGCGGCGTGTTTCTTCCCAAACAGTTTGAAAACCAATATAACGCCGAAGCGCATGAGCGTACTACCGGCAGGGAAATATGGAGGCAAATGTCATCACTGGGCATTATTCCAGATGCCTTTGTGGCCGGCGTAGGTACTGGTGGAACGGTGATGGGCGTAGGGGCATACTTAAGGATGATGAACCCGAAGGTAAAAATCCATCCGCTGGAACCTGCGGAATCGCCGACTTTAACCACAGGCTATAAGGTTGGCAGCCATCGTATACAAGGCATTTCAGATGAATTTATTCCTGCCATTGTTAAACTGGACGAACTGGACGAGGTAGTGCAGGCTAACGATGGCGATGCCATTTTAATGGCCCAAAAACTTTCCAGCAAATTAGGGCTGGCCGTTGGTATCTCATCTGGTGCAAATGTAATTGGCGCAATAAAACTCGCTTCTCAAATGGGACCAGGCGCAAGCGTTGTTACCATGTTTTGCGATAGTAACAAAAAATACCTTAGTACTGATCTGGTTAAGGAAGAACCGATTTTGCCGGCGTACATTTCATCTCAAACAGATTTTCAGAAGTATCAACCCATCAGCCGTTTAAAAGAACCATTGATATTAAATTAAAAAAATGAAAAAACTATTCATTGTTACCTTAATGGTAATATCCTTTTCAATCGCCAAGACAAATGCGCAAATACTTACCCCGGTAACGTGGAGCTACGCTGCCAAAAAAACAAGCCCTACGGAAGCTGTAGTTTTCCTGAAAGCA
>CAZZVY010000085.1:0-11851 GCA_964657585.1 uncultured Mucilaginibacter sp.
TTAATAGAAATTATAGATCTAGTACTATATAGTTTATCTATAACGCCGGACTCTATATCGCTATAGATAAATAGTTAAGAAGTTTTCTTATTTTTAGCGTTATAGGCTATAGTATAAAGACGTAATTAGTATATCTAAATAAATAAATTAAAAACAAATGAAATCAATTGCTATTAGCGGTTCTCTAAGAGAGAACGTAGGGAAAAGGGACGCTAAAGAGCTGCGTTATCAGGGTTTGATCCCGGCGGTTCTTTACGGTGGGGCTACGCAAACCCACTTTTCAGTGTCTGCAGCTGATTTGAAACCGGCGGTTTATACCCCCGAGGTTCAATTCATCGATCTGGATATTGCCGGTACAAAATCACAGGCTATAATCCAGGATATGCAGTTTCATCCATTAACAGAACAGATGCTGCATGTAGACTTTTTATTACTGGATGATCAAAAACCGGTTACCATTGAGATCCCTATCAATATAACCGGCACATCACCGGGTGTTAAGATGGGTGGCAAGTTAGTGCAAAAACTACGCAAACTGCGTGTTAAGGCATTACCTAAAGATCACCTGGATAGTATTGAAGTAAGTATTGAAGGCCTGGAGGTAGGCAAATCTGTACGTGTGGGCGAAATTAATTTGCCTAATTTAACCATCACCAACGCCCCTGAAGATACAATCCTGTCTATCACTACCTCGCGTGCATTGCGCCAGGCAGAGCAGGAAGCAGCCAGCGGTAAAAAATAATTTTATAATTCCACCTGATTGGGTGAATTATACAGTTTTTTCAGACAGCGACGGGTTTAGGCCTGTCGCTTTTTTAATAGAGGCGCTATAGCAATGTTACAGCATATAACATGCTACTAATAAAAAAACCAAAAGTAGCCTGAAACAAAAAAAGCCCCGATTATCGAGGCTTCTTATTATCTTATATCATTTCCAACTACAACTTTATCTCTTCCTCTTTTGAATTATAAAAGTGGAATTCGGTGATCTGGAAAGCAGGGTTCGATTTTACTTTTATCCACTGTTTGTACTTCAAGTACCATTTCATCTGGCGGTTAACCAGGCCTTTTTTGATGTAAGCTTCAATATACGGGTGAACGCAAAGGGTAATATGCTTTTCGTTCTGCTCAACTAATATGTAGTTAAAATTGTTCTCAATATCATCCAGCAATAGTATGGTAGGGCGTATGGTGCCGGTACCGTTACAGGTTGGGCAAACCTCGGTGGTTACAATATTCATTTCCGGGCGCACACGCTGGCGGGTAACCTGCACCAAACCAAACTTGCTTGGCGGCAAAATGGTGTGCTTGGCACGGTCATGCGCCATTTCGGCCTTCAGGTAATCAAACAGATCTTTACGGTTGTTTGGCCTGTGCATGTCAATAAAATCAATCACTACAATGCCTCCCATATCGCGCAGGCGCAGCTGCCGGGCAATTTCCTTTGCTGCCTCCTTATTTACCTGGAAGGCATTTTGCTCCTGGTTCTCTTTGTTGGCGGTGCGGTTACCGCTGTTTACGTCTATAACATGCAGGGCCTCGGTATGCTCTATCACCAGGTAGGCGCCACCGGCCAGGTTTACCGTTTTACCAAAAGCGCCTTTTATCTGCTTCTCTATACCAAAATATTCAAAAATGGGGTCTTTATGTTTGTGCAGGCGCACAATCTTCTCCATCTCCGGCGATATATCATGCACATATGAGCGTATCTCCTCAAAAATGGAGTTATCGTTTACATGTATACTTTGAAAATCAGGGTTTAACAGATCGCGCAGAATGGTACTGGTGCGGTCAATTTCGCCTAATACCTTTTTAGCCGGTTCCGTAACGGGCAAACGCGTCATAAACGATTCCCACTTTGATACCAGGTCCAGCAGGTCCTTTTGCATTTCGGTCACCCCCCGGCCTTCGGATACTGTACGGATGATCACCCCAAAGTTCTTAGGCTTAATGCTTTCAATTATCTTGCGCAAGCGGGTGCGTTCGGTATTGCTCTTTATTTTTTTGGAGATGGATATTACATCTGAGAAAGGGCACAATACCACATAACGCCCGGCTATGGATATGTCTGAACTTAAACGCGGGCCTTTGGTAGAGATGGGTTCCTTGGCTATCTGTACCGGCACTAACTGCCCTTTGGTTACCACATCAGCTATCTTACCCGATTTATTGATGTCGGCCTCCAGCTTAAAAGTATCCAATAGTTTGCCCTGGTACCCCCCACTTTTAACCTGTTTAGTTAATTTGAGCAGGCTTTGTACCTGTGGCCCAAGGTCAAGATAATGCAAAAAGGCATCCTTCTCATATCCTACATCAACAAAAGCAGCATTTAAACCCGGCATAATCTTTTTTATCCGGCCCAGGTATATATCACCAACCGTATAATTGTTGCTGATATGCTCTTTATGTAGTTCTACAAGTTGTTTATCCTGTAATAAGGCAATAGTAACCCCGTTGGGGTTTGAATCGATAATTAATTCCTTTATCAACTGCTACTCCATTTCTTATACCGGGCAGAAGAAAGCCCGGTGATATCTGAAGGTAAACAATAAAATAACAAACCCGTGCTAAGCAGGTTAAACAAGCTGGCTTTCACCGCTTATTTTTTCTTGTGACGGTTTTTTCTTAAACGCTTTTTGCGTTTGTGGGTGGCCATTTTATGTCTTTTACGTTTTTTACCGCTTGGCATAATGCTAAATTTAAATGTGTGTAACTATCTTTTTAATTCCTTTATAAAATCATCAATGCGTTTCCCAAAAGCCGGGTCGGGCATCATTTCTTTACATTTTTGATAAGCATCAATAGCTTCCTGTTTTTGCCCTAACTGCTTATAGCTCTCGGCCAGATAAAAGTAGGGTTCAATTTCAGGCTTCTGGGCTATCAGCGTTTTAAACCTTGCTACCGCCTTCTCATACTGGCCAGATTTCATGGCAAAAAGCCCTAAGTTTAAATTTGCCGGCCGGTTGCCTGGGTCTTTAGCTACCACTTGCAGCAGCAGGCCTATGCCCGTCATGGGCGATGGGGCACCGCCGTTTACATCAGCAACACCTAAGCCAGTCTTAGCATCCAGGTTATCCGGCTTTAACTTAATAGCGCTGTTAAATGCTTCAACAGCGTTAAGTACCATTGCCGACTGTATGGTTGAATCCTGGCTGAATTTATAAGCATCATTAAAACGGTTGCCTGCATTCAGCCAGTCGTTAAAATCATTATGTCTGCGTGCAAGCTCAAGGTAATAAAACCCGGCAGGCGCAGGCTGGTTTACATCATCCCACTCCCTGGCAAGCTGCCTTTGCAGGCTTTCCTTTTCCTTTTCGCTGCCTGCTTGTTTCAGTTGCTCCTCCAGATCATTGATCTTACCCGACAGGTTGACGCCAATAGCGGTTTTTGCTGTAGCCGAAACCATTTCGGCGCTTACATTAACTGCGGGCTTTGAACCGGCTACCATACCATTGTTGGCATGGGGCGTGTTTGGTTTTATTAACCCTTTTACCGGTAACGAGTACAAATAGCCAACAATAGCAATAACGGCTACAATTACAACTATTTGTGTTTTTTTCATTACCCCTTAATTATTTAGCTGATTTTGTTTTGTTGCCCGTCCTTACTTTTTCAACAAAGGTTTTAGCCGGTTTAAAGCTTGGCACAAAGTGTTCAGGTATAATAATAGCTGTGTTTTTTGAAATATTACGGGCGGTTTTTTTAGCCCTCTTTTTTACCACAAAACTTCCGAAACCCCTAACATAAACGTTTTGGCCGCCTACCATCGAAGTTTTTACCACCTTAAAGAATGCCTCAACGGTTTCCTGTACATCCACTTTCTCTATCCCTGTCTTTGATGAGATTTCAGCTATTATTTCTGCTTTAGTCATATCTTTTTTTCTTTTTATTTTTTGTAAATACTTAACTGTTTTGGGGTTGCAAAAGTATTGCTTTATTCGGAAAGATTGAAATAAAAGATGTTTTTTTTAGCTGCTGTTGTAAAACGTTACAATAAGGCTTAAAAGGATTATATATTTTTGAAAACAATGAACTTTGCCGACGAACTGCATAACTGGTACCACCAAAACAAAAGAGACCTGCCCTGGCGGCATACTACCGATCCGTACATCATTTGGCTGTCTGAAATTATACTGCAGCAAACAAGAGTTGAACAGGGTTTGCCCTATTTTAAACGCTTTTTGGCCAAATACCCTACCGTTAATGATTTTGCTGCTGCCCATGAGGATGAAGTGCTTAACTTATGGCAAGGGCTGGGCTACTACTCGCGCGGGCGCAATATGCTGGTTACAGCACGGCTGATAAAGGAACAGTATAATGGCATGTTCCCGACAGCCTATGACCAGCTGATTAAACTGAAAGGTATTGGTGAGTATACGGCATCGGCAATATCATCATTCGCTGCCAACGAGGCTCGCGCAGTAGTTGATGGTAATGTGTACCGCGTTTTAGCAAGGTATTTTGGTATTGCAGAACCCATAAACAGTACTAACGGGGTAAAAATATTCCGGGCTTTGGCTAATGAATTACTTAACCGCGAACAACCAGCATTACATAACCAGGCCATGATGGAATTTGGCGCCATAATATGCAAGCCTAAAAACCCGGCCTGCGGTATTTGCCCGGTGAAACAGGGATGTTACGCCATTAAGCATAATGCTGCTGCTGCATTGCCCGTTAAAATAAATAAGGTTAAGATACGTAAACGGTATTTTAACTATTTATTAATAGTTGACAATGAACGCATCCTGCTCCATAAGCGCGGTCCAGATGATATTTGGGCCAACTTGTATGAATTGCCCCTGATAGAAACAGCCGGATTGACAGATGCTAACGAAGTTTTTGAATTAGCTGTTAAAAACGGATTTGTAGATAAACCCTCTACTATTGGATTAGTATCGCCGGTTTATAAACATGTTTTAACCCATCAGCATTTATATGTGCGCTTTATACAGCCTGTGGGGTTGCCAAACGCTTTTCCGGCCGGTTTCTTTTTCGCCGAAGTAAAAAATTTAAAAAAAATAGCACTGCCTCAAATCATTTTTATATTTTTAGCTAAATTTTTAAATTAGAAACTAATTTCCCTGTTTTAAACTATGTCTGGTATTAATAAGGTGATCCTTGTAGGGCACCTGGGCAAAGATCCCGAAATACGTTATCTTGAAGGCGGAGTATCTGTTGCGAGTTTCCCGTTAGCTACATCTGAAACATTTAACAAAGATGGCCGCAAGGTTGAACAAACCGAATGGCATAACATTGTTATGTGGCGCGGTTTGGCTGATGTGGCTGCAAAGTATTTGCAAAAAGGCAAGCTTATTTATATCGAGGGTAAAATACGCACCCGTTCATTTGAAGATAAAGAAGGTATAAAAAAATATATAACAGAAATAGTTGCCGAAAACTTTACCATGCTGGGAAGGAAAAGCGACTTTGAAGATAATGCCCCACGCACTTCTATAAAATCGGAAGGGGCAGTAACCGACTTTGGCGAAGCTGCTAACGATGACCTGCCTTTTTAAGGGTAGCCCCCTACCTTTGGGCCTTTACTAACCAATAACAACGCCCGGCACAGTTGCGCCGGGCGTTATTTCCTTTTTTAGGTAAGTGTCATTTCGGAACGTAGAAAGATTACTCGCTATCGCTTGAAATTATATCCCGTTTTTGTAATAAATAAAGAGGACTGCTTACCTACCTCCCGGCGGACAATGCTCTTTCAAATATTGAGTATATAAAGTACGCAGGTGTAAACTTGTACCCACCCCTTCGGATATACTGTGTGTACGATTAGGGTATGACATCAACTGGAACTGCTTATTGTACTTTATCAATTCATTTATCAGCAGTTCAGCATTTTGATAGTGTACATTATCATCGCCTGTGCCGTGTATATATAACAGGTTGCCTTTTAAGTTTTTGGCATAGGTAACTGGCGATCCCTTTATAAACGGCTCACGTCCGGCTGCATCCGTAGGTACGCCCATGTAACGTTCCTGATAAATATTATCATATGATAATTGGTTGCCTACCGCTGCTATGGCAATACCGGTTTTATAAATTTCAGGATACTGGAACATGAGGTTTAGTGTTGACGAGCCGCCGCCGCTCCAACCCCAAACTGCTATACGCGTTGAATCGACATAAGGCCATTTTAAAATTTCCTTAGCGGCCATGGCCTGGTCGCGGATATTGACCAAACCTATATTCTTATAAATAGACTTACGCCATTCCCTTCCTTTTGGCACCGGCGCCCCGCGGTTGTCCAGCGATATATAGATATAGCCGTCATTAGCCATATTGCCAACGTATTCGCCGTTGCGTCCAACGCCGTACCTGTCTGGCGCGGTTTGCGATGCCGGCTCTCCATAAACATAAAACACCACCGGGTACTTTTTAGCGGGGTCAAAATTAGTTGGCTTAACCATCCAGCCATCCATCTCAATGCCATCAGCGGTTTTTATCTTAAAAAACTCCGGCCCTTTGGTTTTATTGGCGGGGTCAACCTTAATGGTACTGCCGCTTAAATGCCTATGCTCGGGCAAACTAACCGTTTCGGTTGCGGGTAAAGTATAGCTGTTAGAAAAGCTGTGGTAAGCAATTTTACCGTTAGGCGATATCTCGTAGCTATGGGTACCGGGCTGATCGGCCGGGCTTACACGTGTAGCTTTACCGCCGCCAACAGGTACACTATAAAGGTACACCTGGGTAGCATTTTCCGGCGATGCCGTGAAATAGATCAACCCGCCTGCCTCATCTACCTGTTCAATGGCTATAACATCATAATCGCCTTTGGTTATCAACTGTTCTTTCCCATCACGGTCTATGGTGTAAATATGGTTCCAGCCATCCTTTTCACTCAGCCAAACAAACTTTTTACCCTTGTCAAGCCAGGTCCATCCCAGTGCATCGCGCACATCAACCCAGGCTTTGTCGTGTTCCTGATGTATAATGTGGCTTGTCCCGTTTGATACATTGGCAATATATATGCTGGCCTCGTTTTGCGGGCGATTAAGCTGTAGTAAGATCAGTTCATTACTGTTCAAGGCCCATTCCATGCGCGGGATGTAATGCTGTACCGGGTCGCCGGGGATATTCATCCATTTGGTTTGTGCCGTAGCTACGTTAACCACTCCCAATCTGCATAAGCTTGGGTCTTGCCCGGCTACAGGGTATTCTACCGGCACAACAAACGAGTAGGTAGAATCGGTAGTGTTCAGCATCAGATAGTTCCTGATCTTGCTGGCATCTATCTGCCAATAAGCAATTGAACGCCCGTCCGGCGACCAGCGAAACCCATCGCGGCAGTCAAACTCTTCCTCGTAAGCCCAGTCAAATGTACCGTTTATCAGTTTCTTGGTCCCATCTCTGGTAAGGGGTTTAATAGCGCCGGTAGCCAGGTCTTCCATATAAATATTATGCTCACTTACATAAGCCACCTTACTGCCATCAGGCGAGAATTTGGCAAACATCAGCGATGATTCCGGTTTGCCTTTGCCTAACTTTTTTAACGTCTTCGCTTTAAGATCATATACCCAATAATCGCCGCGGGTATCATACCGCCAAACCTTTTTGGTATTGGTGTTTAGTAAAACCTTTTGCCCATCATCGGTAAAGGCAAAACGGCGCGGCGAAAGTTGTCCCTGCCCGGCAGGTGTAAGCATGGCTGCGGTGACTAACTCAATGCTTTTGGCATCGTCGCGGATATCTTTTTCTACAATACTGCCGCTCTGCAACTGATAATACTGATAACCATCCTTTGCCCATTGGGTACCGCTGCGCTGGGCGGCGGCATTAAAGCTTATTACTAACAGGCATATGGTAAGCTGCCTTATACCTTTATAACCGGTGCTGATCTTCATTTATTTTATTTTAAAAACATTGGGCGGCAAATGTGTTGCTAAATTTGGCGTTAAATTAATATTTTCTGTTCCATAATTTATCAGGCGTTAAAAATGAAAAAAATAAGCAGCTTTATAATAGCTTTTGCAGGTTTAGTAAACTTGGCCGGCGCCCAGGGGCTTGACCGTGGCGATTTTATTAAAGACAGCCTGGATACTTACATGAACCGGGCGCTCACCAACTGGCGCATCCCCGGCGCTGCTGTTTGCGTGGTTAAAGACGGCAAAATTGTTGTTATGAAAACTTACGGGGTAAAAGAACTTGGGCTGCCTGCCAAAGTTGATGAAAACACCCTGTTTATGATAGGCAGCAATACCAAGGCATTTACAGCCACAGCTATGGCTATGCTGCAGGATAAGAAACTGATATCGCTGGATGACAAAGTAACCAAATACATCCCTGATTTTAAGCTTGACAATAAACTGGCCGGCGAGCAAACTACCATCCGCGATTTGCTTTGCCACCGCATAGGCTTCCAGACCTTTCAGGGCGATTTTACCTTTTATAATACCAACCTTAGCCGCCGCGAAGTAATTGAAAAAATGGGCCATGTTAAGGCTGCCTACCCTTTCAGGGCCAAATGGGGTTATACCAATTCAGCGTTTTTAACTGCGGGCGAGATCATCCCACGGGTTACGGGAAAAGAATGGGAAGTTTATCTGCGCGAAAATATTTTTGCCCCGCTGGGGATGACCAACACCTTAGCGCTTACTGCCGACATGCCCAAATCATTGAACCGCACTGTGCCGCATACCCTGGTTGATGGCCGGCTGGTTGCCATACCCTATTGCCAGATAGATGCGCTGGCCCCCGCTGGCGGCATATGCTCATCCATTAACGATATGAGCAAGTGGGTACTGGCTTTACTTAACGATGGCAGGGTTGGCCAGCGTGCCGTAATACCCGCCCCGGCCATACAGGCCACCCGCGAGGCACAGGATATTGTGAACACGGTATCGCATTTGAACGGCGAAACCAATTACCAGCTTTATGGGCTGGGCTGGTTTATCCAGGATTACTCAGGCCACCATATTGTAATGCATGATGGCGGCGTGAACGGTTATGTATCATCAGTAACGCTGGTGCCAAAAGAGCATCTGGGCATTATCATACTAACCAATACCGATCAGAACCGTTTATATGAGGCCTTGCGCTGGGATATTATGGACTCGTACTTTAAACTGCCTTACCGAAATTACGGCGATAATTATCTGTACTCGTTTAAGGCACAACAGGTTAATGAACTGGCTATTGACAAAAAAATGAAAGACTCGGTAGCTATGAAACTGCCTGCTGCACAACCGTTGCGTGCTTATACAGGTAAATATGTAAACGACCTGTATGGCAACCTTACCATAACTATTGGCGGCGATCTGAACGAACTGCAGTTACGGTTTGAACATCATCCTAAAATGTTTGCCACTGCCCAGCCACTTGGCGGCAACCGCTTTTACGTCACTTTCTCTGACCCTGAACTGGGCAAGGCAGTTTTCCCTTTCACTTATGCAGGCGGCCGGCTAACCGGCGTAGGTGTTAAAGTGGCCGACTTTATTGAAATGACCCCGTACGATTTTAAAAAGGTAGAGTAGCGTTGGCCCTGACTTAAACGCAATTATTTAAACCGTTCCGGTACAGCATATGCCTCCGTATCTTAATACCTAATTACGGTACTGCTGTCTTTCAAAACAATTATGCAGTAAGTTTATTTTTAAATAGATGAACCTGGATACAGACCGCATAAGATCCATTGATGCCTTCCGTGCAGTTACCATGTTCCTGATGATCTTTGTTAATGATGCTGAAGATGTACCAGGTATCCCGGAATGGATCAGGCATGTAGGCCTTACAACCGACGGGCTCGGCCTGGCCGATACCATATTCCCCGCCTTCTTATTTATTGTAGGGCTGGCAATTCCGTTTGCTTTTCAAAACAGGACAAAAAGCGGCGACAACAAACTGGTATACCGTATCATCAGCCGTTCATTAGCGCTTGTATTTATCGGCTTTTATCACGCCAATATGGAAACCTATGATGAGGTGGCGGCTATTTTGCCTAAACCTGTTTGGGAAAGCGTGTTAACATTTGGGTTTTTCTTTTTGTTCCTGGATTACAACAGCATTAAAAATTCAAACTGGCAATATGTATTTCAGGGTATAGGGATATTGCTTATCGGCGCAATGTCGGTAATTTATAAAAGCGATGACCCGCACCACTGGACCTGGCTGCACTTTAGCTGGTGGGGCATTTTAGGGCTTATTGGCTGGTCATACCTGGTATGCGCACTTATCTATTATTACAGCCGTGGGCAGTTATGGGTGCAGGCAGCGGCGTGGCTTTTCTTTATGTTCTTTAATATTGATTTTCATTTGGGCTGGCTGAATTTTTTAGATGGCATCCAGCCATATGTATGGATAGCCGGTAACGGCGCTATGCAGGCCTTTACTATGGCTGGCATTTTTACATCGGTGTTGTATATGCGGTTAACACAGGTTAAAGAACTGAAATTACTATGGATAGGCTTGCTGTTAATGGCCGTTATATTGTTTAACCTTGGGTTTATAGTCCGTTATTTTAGCGGCGGCATTTCCAAAATGCGTGATACCCCCTCTTGGGTGCTTATATGCACTGGTATTAGTTTAATAGCTTGCGCCATCTTCATTTTTATAGTCGATTTTAAAGATAAATACCGTTGGTTTAAGATTATTGAGCCAGCAGGCACAAATACATTCACCTGTTACCTGGTGCCATTTATCTTTTACCCGGTGTACCAAATGACCAACCTTGGCTACCCCGGGTATTTAAGCGCCGGTACAGGCGGGCTTATCAAATGCCTTATATTTTCATTGGTAATGATATGGATAGCAGGTTTATTGGAAAAAGTGAACATAAGGCTGAAAATATAAATCAGTAACCAAAATTATTACAAGGTATTATTTAATTGTTTTATAACCTTAACCGCTTTATCGGTTCTAACCTACTAAACCTAAAAATCACTTTACAGATATATTTATTTTACCTACATTTGCGGGCTAATTATTGCTCATTGAAAGCGCTCAGGACATATGCCATTCCCTTTACCGGCCTTAAGCTGGGAAAACACGAGTTTGACTATGTGATAACCGATGCATTTTTTAATGATTTTGAATACTCGCTGGTTAAACAGGCCAACCTGCACTGCAAGGTGGAACTGGAAAAGCAGGAGACTATGTTGATCATGAACTTTGGTATTACCGGGGTTATTGAACTAAACTGTGATAAATGCCTTGCCGCTTACCCTCACCAGGTAAACTTAAAGGAACAGCAGATAGCCAAGTTTAGTGATGAGCTGATTGATGAGGACGAAGAGGTTATTACCCTGACAAAAAATGATCACGAGATCAACATTGCCGGGCTGATTTATGAATATATAAATGTTGCAGTACCTTTTATAGCTATTTGCAGCAGCCCGGGGGATACCCTATATTGTGATAAAGACATGCTTGATCGTTTAAATCAACTATCAGCAGGTGAAGAGCAAGTTGAGCCGCAAACAGACCCGCGATGGGAAGCGCTCAAAAATATTAAATAATATAATACCAGGAAATTATGCCACATCCAAAACGAAAATTCTCGAAATCAAGGACCGCTAAACGCCGCACCCATTACAAAGCCGAAGCGCCTACCTTAACTACCTGCGCTGCTACCGGCGCTATACACTTACCGCACCGTGCCTACACTGTTGACGGGAATGTATACTATAACGGAAAACTGCTTATTGAGAAAGCTGCTGTTGCTTAACTGTTTTCTGTAAATGAAAATAGGCTTGGATATTATGGGCGGCGATTACGCCCCGAAAGCAACTGTTTTGGGGGCAATAGCTGCGCATAAAACGTTGGCCGACGGTTACAAGCTGGTACTTATCGGCGATCAGTCTGTTGCGCTTAGCATCCTGCAGCAAAACAATGTCAGCGACGG
>CAZZVY010000086.1:0-9270 GCA_964657585.1 uncultured Mucilaginibacter sp.
TGCTTGTTTTTAACCAGCCCCGTTCATTGTAGGTATAATTTATATCCTGTAAAAACGTATTACCATTAGTGCTATGCAAATGCTTTGCAGATACCTGTCCGGTTTCGTTATAATCTGCCTTGCTGGTTAACAAGTTAGCGCCCTGGTTAATTTGCGCCCGACTATTAGTTTTGCGGCCCAGTTGGTCGTAGTCGTAGGTGTTTGTAACGGTAAGCGCTAAAACAGGTGCAGTATTACCGGCGTTGGTAACGTAATGCAGTCGTGTAGTTTGGGTTATTGCGTTACTGAAATTATATGTGCTGCTAATATCGTCGTAATTGTTAACGCTGGCTATACCGCCTAAGTAATGCTGCTGATAGGTTTTGATAATACGCCCAAGGTCGTCATAGTAATGCACGGTCCACAACATGTACGTACTAACGCTGCCATCCGTATTTAAAATGGCTGTTTTTGTGGCTGTTAATAATCCTTCGCTCATACTGCTAGCCAAGGGGGCAACAGGATAAGCGGGGAAACCCGGCGCTATGTAATTATCATAATAATTAATTGTTAAAAAACTATTTAAATTTTGCGGATAACTGCCTACCGCGTAGCCTAAAGTAGCATTTGATGGATCGCGTGTGTCCCACAAAGGCGCTGCATTAATGGCAGTTTTAAAGTCTGCCGGGGAAATTGGCGTATTGCTGTTGTTCCATAAGCCGGTTATAATTACACGGCCAAAGGCATCATATTTCATTATAGTCCATTGATTTATGGCGCTTTGATTGGCATCCTGTGTGGCTACTACCTGGTCGGCTTGGTTATAAACCAAATATTCCCACCCACTCCCAGGGATTTTTTTTGCCGTCAGCCGGCGCCTTTCATCATACTGATACTGGTAACAAAAAGCGTCAAGCGTTGCCTGCGATATAATAGAAGTTGTGGCATCAGGGTCTGCACCAGGCGGCAGCACAAAGGCCAGCTGGTTATTAGTATCATACACGTAATAAGTAGATAGTTTTTGCAAAACGCCATTGCTGTTATTATAAGTCCGTTTTAATACAACGTTCTCTGCCAGGTCTTTATATTCTTCTGTAGTGCCGGCCCTGCCCGATGTCCAGTTTTCATCTTGTGTTAACGTTACCTGCAGTTTATTAGCATCATAGGTAGCGTTATTATTTACCCTTACTAATGTACGGCTACCATCGCTATTTATGGTAGCGGTATAACACGCCGCCTGCCTGCTGTTAGCTTGGTCATCTGTCCATACAATATTATTGTTAAAAAGATAATTAAGTTTTAAGGTGTGCCCGCTGCCGCTAACCCCGCTATTGCTCAATTGCCAGTCGGCACCGGGGGCGCCTTGTTCAACAGGCCTGTTTAAAGGCGATGCTTCCACAAATGTCTGGCTAAAGGGGTAAGCTGTTTTTACATAATTTTGGCCTGTTTGCTGGAAGAAATTGTATTGTTCACTTTGTGTATAATCACCATTTTGAGTAATAGCATTTATTCTGTATGCCCCCGGAGTATTACTATTAATAGTATAGGGAAAGTATTTTTTTACCTCTCTGCCTAAATTGTCATATTCAACCGGCAACACGATATCATTTCCGGCAGTGCTTGATTTGGGCTGCACGGTTTGCATTAATCGCCCCAAGCCGTCGTAATACTGTATTGTTTGCATTACCTGGCAAGTGGTAGTGTTAGGGTCTGTCATATTTACCAACCCGGGTATTAACGGTGTGTACGTAATTACATAGTTGAGGCCGCTACTGGGGGTTGACGACTGGATAGGGCAGGTTGATGACTGAATATAGGCATGAAATGTGGCACCAGGCTGAGTAGAAAATCCGGGTTCCAGCATAATACTTACGGGATTATAATATTCGCCTGTCATCCCAGCTTGTATAAGAGGCCCTGTTGTTAATGTTTGAGACTTTACCATTGCCGACAACATTAACAGCATGCATATTAATGATAACCTTCTGCATTTAGCTGCATATTTTAAATGATAGATACTCTTCATAGAAATCACATTTATATTTGTTTGAAACTAAGGTACTACTACATTAACCGGTGCAGATGTCGTTGATGATATAGCGGTATAACAAGTGACCGTTACCGAATAAGTGTGCCCGGTATTTGGCACATTTACCGATAATGAACCACTGCAACTACCCGCATTGGCGCCGGTTTGCGCAGTGGTATTGTCGGTATAATTTATAATTGCCATTGTACAGTTTGCAGGTGGTATATAAGTTACATTAATAGTATTTGGGGCGGTAACTGTTTCGCCGGTTATAATGGGTTGGGCAGAACTCGGCGCATAATTGTAGGCATAAGATTTTACGATATTTCCATGCAAATCCGTCATATTCCGCAAACGCTGAAAATTATCATAAGTAAACCCATTAATTTGTTGTTTCTCATTTACAATATTCTTAATCCCCACCAATGGTTCATAAGTATAAGTGGTCATCTGCGCATCTGCGGGATATAAACGCAATTCATCAATTGCCCCATTTCCGGATATGCTAACTGAGAAAACGCCAGTGACGGTATGTTTATAAAGGGCCCATCCACTGGATAGTATGTTCCCTTGTACAACACCTATCGAACCGGACACCGTGTAACTCCCATTTTTACTCCAGTAGCTCACAGTATAATTCTGATTAGGGTTTAACGTTAAACTTGTCAGTGAATTTCCATTAAGTGTGTAATAATTACTACCTGTCAGGGCTCCCCCAATTGATGTTATATTACTGTAGTTTATATCCGACCAATTACCCATTACTGCAGATATCTCCAATGGATCATTGTACTCAAAAGAGGTATAGGCAATATCATTTTTTGTAGTGTTAGTGTAATAAGCGTAGGCTGGATAAGTTACAGTAGAAGTAAAGCCATAATAATTCTGAAACCCTGTCATATCGGTAATCATCAGGTACAACACATACGTGCCAGGTGCCACATTATTAATCGTAGCTGTTGTAGGGGTGGAGCTACATGAACTGGTGCCTCCGGGTAGAGCAAGGCAGAGGTAACCACTTATATAACCGTTTCCGATAAGTTGATAATTGAACGTAGCGGAGTTATTGCCGCTCATGGCTGTATTGTTATTATAAACGAAACTAAAGGTGATTGGACCAGTCCGCTGAACATTGATTGTAACTATTACGGGGTGAAAAGTTTGACCCACTAGCGCTGAACTAAACGATTGAAAAACAGGAATGTTATTGGACGGGCTTATGCCGGGGTAAATATTGGTTGCGTTAATAACTTTAGCTACCGGCTTACTATTATGGATATCCCACAAATACGATATTTCGTGGCCTGCGTCATCTTTTGTAGATGTCAGATTACCAAAATTATCATAAAACAAGGACTCTCGTAAAATATAATGGCTATCCATATTTAATGAACCTGCCGAAGTTGTGCCGGCGTAAGAAGTTGGAGTAAATAAAGTATTCGTCAATTGACCAGAATTCTCAAAATTGTATATCGCGTCATTATAAATCTGACCAGGCCCATATTGCTGGTAGGTATGTATCTCGCCGCCGGTAATATACTCTCCCCCGTTTTTAATCGCCGTTTTGATTGTCTCAATAGGCTGAGCATTCATATTTTGAGCTACCATGAGATTATATGGATTATTGAGGTCACCTGTCGCGAAATTATAAGCATATTTATAATAAACATGCTGAACCGTACCGTCACTATTAGTACTGTTTTGTTGAACTATATTTTTATACTGATCATAAGTGTAATCAACAGCTGAAGTTATATTATTTGTGCCGGTGAGATCATACGTTTTTTGGGTATTATTTATAGGGACGAAAGGATTATAAAAAATGGAGTATGCGGTCCGTGAAACAGCAGCAACGGCTGCGTCGGAACATAATTGTAATAAATTCGATGAAACAGCGTTAGCCGACAATGGTGGTAGATTTAAATATGGTGCTATGTTATTCGAAAAGGTAGAGATATTTTCAGCGACTATATTCCCGTTATTATTATAAACAGTTTTATGGAAAAGCTTACCTCTTTCGAAATCTAAAGCACTACTTTGAATATAATCTAAAGCATTAGGGTTTCTGGTATTATAACTTAAAGGAGCAATATCATTGTAACCATTTTCATGATTTGTAAACTGATATTGCGTATAACTACCGTCGGACAATTGCTCTATCACATTTGAATAACCTATGTGTGTCCCAGTACTGGTAGTAGTTAACGGTAATATTGAATTTGAAGAGATAGAGTTATAGGTGTAACTGTTATTATTAAGGTCTACCCCACTAATTGTAAAATTGTAGATGGGTTTGCTGTTAAGAACACCACTCGATGGCAAAGTAGCCACATTGGCACTCGGTACATAGTTATTAACATAAAAGTATTTTTTTATCAAATTCTTGCCATTATTATCGTTGCTGATGATCTGGCTTATCCGCAAACCGCCGGCAATTCCGGCTTCCTGAACTGGCATAACACCATTATTTCTATAAATCGCGTAGTTATAGGTGTTAGGTTCATAAACAAAAGTAGTACTGCCTCCTGTTGGATAGGTTATGCTATTCAAAATTTCTGCCTGGGTTTGTACACCAGTTGGGTCAGGTGAGCGCAATAGATCTAAATTGTTTGTTGACACGCTAGAAATACTATTGGTATTGTTATTATTAAATCCCCAATGGTCGGTGTTTGAAAGCAGATACCCCGGCAACGCAGTTTGATTATAGTTAAAAGTATAATTTTGAATTGGAGCGCCAACTTTGTCAGCGATACTTACGTAACTTAACTGAAGCCTTTTTTGTGAGTTATTATTATAGCCAAAATTAATTGTTTTCTCAGTAAAGTTGGAAGAAGTATTTTTTATAACCAGCGCGTCTAATTTAAGCCAAATGAAACGATTAACATAACCTAATGGTCCCGGTGCAGGATTAGTCGAAAAATATGGAATAACAGAAGAGCTTGTCATGTTCATTAGATACGGGCTGGGAAAATCATATGGAAGTGGTGAGTTTGTATAGCCGGCATCTTGGTATACTTTCAAATAGGCATCTGCACTTCCACCCATAGGATAAGCATTTCCTTCAGTAAGCGGATAAGTGAGCTCGTTACTAGCTGATTTATTAAAATCAATTTCTAAGTCTTGTGAAGGCATAGTTATTTTGGTCAGGTAAACTGGGAAAATAACATTCCCCGAAAATATTTGGCTACCAGGGTTTCCGTTCATACAAGAGGTAGAAGGAAGTAAAAACAGGCCTGAATTTGTACCTTGGGAAAGATTCGCATTATAGCTAAAACTGATATTACTTTCTAAAGGCCCTCTTTCATAATCAAGATTTATAGTTTCTGAACCGTCCGCAGAAATAATTTTTGACAGGTACCATGAGGTAGCACTTATGGAAGATGTTAAAGGATTACCACTAGTGGGAATCATGGCATCGCTATATTCAATCGCTGTATTGTAATTTGCGGGATCGGGCGAAGTATTTAAACATCCAAATATATATTGATTCCCTGCTTCATCCCTGATGGTGAATTTTCCAAATGTTTTAGAAAGCTCAATTCCTCCAATGGTAGGCTGGTAATAAACAAAAGGAGTGATAAAGTCGTCGGGATTAAAGCTAACTGTCAAATTTTTATCGCACTGTACCTGCCATTTTCCATTCTGGTCTACAAAAAACTTACCGGAATAGTTTAAAAAATTAAAACTGAATTCATCAGGCTCCTCATCTGCATCAAAAGTAGCTTGTGTGTTCAATGGATAATTTAATGGTGGATAAAGAACAGCCTGATTGGCAGATGAAGCTGATGCCCAATCACTGCTTGTAAGATAATGGCTTGCAGTGTAATAATAACCTACAGCACCGGTAGTCGAAGGCCTGTAATATTCATCAATATGCCCGTTTGCTTTACGTGTAATAACGCCACCTGCAAAAAGGCTCCACCCATTTCCTACCCATCCAGGATGCACTTCTGGTCTTAATCCTGAAGCATTGTAGCTTAAACTAATTGGTAAACTGATTTTATTCCCTTTTACTTCATATATCGGTACTGAAATATTAGGCACTCCAGTAAAATAAGAAACTGGGATTTCACCATATAATCCTATACTTGAGGCATTTGGACTGGGGATAGTCGGGCTTTGGGGTTTCCACTGAGCAAACGAAAAATAATTCGTCGAAATGCCTATACTCAACAGGACAAATATTCTTTTAATTCTAATCATCTTAAAAAAATTTATTTTTTGACTGGCTTAGCAATATGTTTTCTAATTTTCTTTAATTCATTTTGAAACAAGTAATTGATTTTTTTTGTTCCTCTATTTGTTTGTTTCAATCATATACAAAGTAAATTCTTCAATCTTCTTTAGAAGTACTGCATTGCTTTTCTCTAAATTGATACCATTCTTCTCAACCTCTAACGCAGAGGGGACTTCAGGCAAATGATGATTTGTTTTGATAAAGGAAGAAACTACAGTGATCGGCCGTAATTTGTAGCCTTTGTCGAAAACATAATCATACCAGCCAGTTTCTACTTTTACTTCCTTAGCCCGCACTGTCCCATTCACGGCTAGCTTATAACCCGCGGGATCAGGTGTTCCTATGCCCACATTTCCATTGCCCAGGATTCGCATTAAAGTGGTTTCTACATTAGCGTCTGTATGATTTATGAAGGCAAATCCGCCATTCAGTTGCCCCCAGGATTCTGTTAATTGATTTTGAATAAAATCTGCTTCTCCATTACCGCTCAATCTGTTCCACCCGATAACCATCTGCGCAGATTGAGAAAGGTAGTTAAGGTTAGTATAATTAGGGTCAACATTTCCTGCCCCTCCGCCTGTTATAACTGCTCCCTGTACCTCTAATTGGGCGTTAGGGGTTGCAGTGCGATACCAATAAAGTTATTATTCTCTTGTATTGCCAGGGCATCAACACCAAGTTGTCCGTTAAAAATGTGGAACTTATTATCATTTTCTCTTAACCCGGTAAAAAAGTTATAGGTAAAGAAGCCGGTTCCTGTCCCATAAATGTACCCGGCATATGCCCCGTTATTAGGCCTCTTAATAGCAAAAAAAATCATTATTTAAATTAATATGAACCGGAAACTGGGGATTGGTATTATTGATGCCAATAAACCCATTGGAAGCGTTATTAGATGCCCTGATATAGAAGGCATCGGTATAATTTGGGTTATCTCCCCTGACGGCTATCCTAAAACTGGTATTGCCGTTTGATTCATCTACCCAATAAAGTTTTGAGCCGTAACCATTACCGGAATTTGAATGCAAAAATTCGATAGGGTTGGAGTATTGCGCGTAACCACACCCGATTGACGATAGGAATAGAAATATTGATAGGTACAGGTTTTTCATGAGGTAGTATTTAATGATGGTTATTTGATGCATGGATTTGCCGTTCCAGTTTAGTCAGGCGTTTTTGCTGGTTATCGATCTGTTTTTGCTGATTTAATATCTGGCTGTCTTTATCAATAAGATATAAAGTCAACTCCTCCACTTTCTGAAGCAGCTTCATATCTATTTCACTCAGATTAACCCCATCCTTTTCCATATTCTTAGCCGATGGGATTTCCGGCAAATGTTTATTTGCAGCGATATAATTCTTGACTTCTGCTAAAGGTTTAATTTTATAGTTCTTTTCAAAAACATAATCAGGCGCAATATTGACGTCTACTTTAACTTCCTTTGCATGTACCGTTCCGTTGACGGTGAGTTTCGTATCAGGTGATGTAGTGCCAATGCCTATGTTGCCACCGTTTATAAATGTAATTGAAGGTGCGCCTGTTGTTGAACTGCCAATGGCAAATTTTTGCCCAATACCCCAACCATTTACGCCCATGAACCACATTTTCGAAAAATCTGCATCGGAAGAGTTTGAACTAAATGAAAGGCCTGCTTCAGCGTTATCGGACGTTGGCAATATTTTGATTTGTCCCCAAACGGAAGGACCTTTTACACTCAAAGGGCCCTGAGGATTTTTCGTGCCGATGCCAACATTTCCGTTTGCATCGATTACCATTCTTGTCTTAGAGTAATCTATAGTATTACTTCCCGTTTCAAACGAAATAGCGTTACCATGAAATAATGTCAAACGCTTATAATTTCCGTCATCCCCTGTTATGCCGCCTTGAAGTGATAATGAAAGTGGCCAACGTATTGTATTGTATTCTGAAGAAAAGTTGTAATCTTGTGCTTTAGTCTTAAGGAAAAAGATGATTAAAATACTGATGGACAATAATGTTTTTTTGATTAAAAAAGTAATTTTCATGATAAAGCCCGGTTAGCGTTTATTTGCAAGTTTGTTGATTTGGTTCTGTAAAGACTTATTTATTTTTTGCTGTTCAATCAAATACAGTGTCAACTCCTCCACCTTCTTCAGCAGCTGCATATTCATTTCACCTAAACTGATACCATCTTTAACTACCTCCGCTTCCGACGGCATATCCGGTAAATGGTAATTTTTCTCAATAAATTTTTTTAATTCTGAAAGTGCAGGCAAGTTGTAGGTCGGTTTGAAAACGTAGTCAGGCCATGGGCCGGCTTCAACTTTTACTTCTTTGGAGCGGATGGTGCCGTTGACCGATAATTTGTACCCATACGTATTTGTGGTGCCAATGCCCACGTTTCCTGCCGCGGGTTGTAAAAAAATATTTCCACCATCAACTAATTCTGCCTCGGTTGTCTGCAATGTCACATATCGATCAGTCGTTGCATTGCCTCCATATAGCATTGTTCGCAATCCAAATGGTGCAGAGCCATCATTAGTAGATAAAAAGGAAGCTATATTAGAATGATCAACTGTTGTAGCATTTTTTGCAACTGGAGCAACAACATGTAGTAATGTATAAGGATTTGTTGTGCCAATGCCAACCCGTCCAGCTATTAGCGCGTTATTTGTGCCAAAATCTGAGCTGTAGCCTTGATAACCCACTAACAGACTGGAATTGATTACTCTAACTGGCTGCGTATTTGTCCCGCACAGGTTTAATCCCCAAACCTCCTGAATTGAAGTTGCTGGACCACCCGTCTGAAAATTAGGTAATGCACCCATGGATTGCATTGGGCCGGTTGCCGGGTTAGATTGCGGTACATATATCTGTGAGTAACCTTTTAAAACAGTCAAAATTAAGATGAGAGGATAAAACGCTTTTTTCATTTAAAGTATATGGTTGTTAATGTATCATAAATTAATCAGAGCCGTTTAAATTGCTTTCAAAGCAATGCTATTGCAATCAAGAAGAGAGAGCATGACGCCCTGTGGCCACTTA
>CAZZVY010000086.1:9280-11775 GCA_964657585.1 uncultured Mucilaginibacter sp.
CATAGCGGTGCTTTAAAATGGTTAGCCTATTTTTTAAACTTATCAGGAACTGATTCAGAATCCGCACTTTAGGTATAATGTCAGACAGAGAGAATGGGGTATTGATTGCGTAAGAACAAGATTTCTGTTGTGATATTGCCTGCACTAAAATTGAAAAACATTAATTATTAAAACAAATAAAGTATTTGTAACATTTTAGTTACTAAAACCACTAAGATGTTGTAAACAGGCCACAAGTAGGATTTACACGCTGCTAACATAAGGCTTAATATATTTCATAAATTGTTTTCTTAATTAGCCTCGACTTTAATATTTAGTCTATTTGTCTATTTAAGTACCACCATCCTGATAGCCAGTTAAAAACGATTGACCAACGCCAGTAACTATCACAATTTTATTGTTACTGTTTAATACATCGTTACCATCGACAGTCAAAGGCGTTGTTTGAGCAATGGCATTGTAGACTCCTGATAATAATATAAATCCTGATAGGATTTTCTTCATGATAAATTATTTTTTTAAAGCAGATAATTTTTTTTCTACAATTTTCAACCGTGTATTTTGCTTTTTGAGCTGGTTATCTTTTTGAATAAGATAAAGTGTCAGCTCTTCCACTTTTTTCACCAATAACTTATTCATTTATCCAAGGCTGATGCCGTCTTTAATTACTTCAGCTTCTGACGGTATATCCTGCAAATGCTGATTTTTATCTAAGTATTTTTTTACAGCAGCAAGCGGTGGTAACTGATAATTTGGTTTGAATACATAATCGGGCCAGTTGGCGGTTTCAACTTTTACTTCTTTAGAGCGGATTGTACCATTGACTGAAAGTGCCTCACGGGGGGTTTCTGTGCCAATACCAACCAGCCCGTTTTTATCTATAACCATACGCTCTATGGGATTATTTCCATTTGCTGTGGCAAATACTAACCGGGCCGAAGCATTATTGCTGGCATCATCGGTAGTCGATGCACCGATGTAAGCCATGCCTTTATTTCCAGAAGCATTTTTGGCAATCCACGAAATAGTCCCTGCTCCGGAATTAGCTACGGTAGCTCCAGTACTTAAAATAACATGTGCCTGACTATTAGCCGAATTGTTATTGTTCAAAATTTCAAATACTTTATTGTTGCCGCCATGGAAATAAGATTGAGGCTGGCCTGTGTTTAACCCCATGCTACCTGTGCTCAAATCCATGGTCATATACGAACTACCTGAATATGCCCCGCCAAGAAATATCCTTTTGGTAGCGTTGGTATTGACGGTCGAAAAATAATTGTAACCGGCAATAAATATTGCTTCCTGATCCCAGCCTGCATAAGTACCAATCAATTGCTGATAATAGTTGCCTTGTACAGAAGACAAGACGTTGTCACCGGCATTTTGAATACTGACAGACGTACCAACTAAGGATTGCGCGCTAGTCAGACTTTTAAAAGTTAACCAGATTATTATTGTAAAAATAAATTTCATTTTGAAAAATTTGGAAGTTGCTGTAATGACATTTATTATTTGCGAATGATTAATTTATTAATTGAATTAATTTGATTTTGCATGTTTGTAATTTGTTTTTGCTGCTTAATATTCTTTTCTATTTCAAGCGCAGTTTGCTTTTTTTGATCAAGCAAGTAAAGCGTCAACTCCTCTACCTTCTTAAGTAAAATCATGTTCATATCGCTCACGTCTAAGCCATGCTCTTCCATGTTTTTAGCCGACGATATTTCCGGTAGATGTTTATTTACCTTGATGTATTTCTGAACTTCGTCTAAAGATTTTAACTTATATTTTTTCTCAAATACGTAATCCGGGACTATATTAACATCGACTTTTATCTCTTTAGAGTGGATAGTCCCATTGACAGTCAATAACTGGTCTGGATTGGTAGTGCCTATGCCTACATTGCCGCCAGTAGTGATGCGCATATGCTCTACAGCACTTGTGGTAAATACTAATGGATAACCTGTGCATTACCAACAAAGGATGAATTAGCGGGCGCACCATAGGCATTTGTCGTAGCTGATGTGTTTGAACCTATTCCGGTAGCCAGTGTTCCATTTGTTGCTGCCTGAAACCAGGTATTTCCGTTGGATGGGACCCTAGTACTAATCAAGCCATCCGCTATAATATTACCATTTACCTCAAGCGGTTCTATTGGGCTTGTAGTTCCGATGCCGACATTACCTGAACTTGGAAAAGTGTTTTGTGCAAAGGAATAATCAATGGAAATAAGAAGGAGCAAAATGGTTGGAATGAAGGTACCTTTCATATAAATTTAGGATTAGTTAATGTCAAAATCAAAGCATAGCAAAGCTATTAAATGCGTTTACATTTTTTAAAAATTAGAGCTTAATTCAGAATCCGCACTTTAGGTATAATGTCAGACAGAGAGGGTGGGGTATTGATTGAGTAAGAACGATGTTTCTGTTGTGATATTAGCCTACATTAAAATTGAAAATTAATATTTATCTAAACAAATAAGTTTGTGTAATATTTTT
>CAZZVY010000087.1:0-11679 GCA_964657585.1 uncultured Mucilaginibacter sp.
TTAAGAACGGTGGTGTCTATCTTAAAAAAGAAGTGAAGCCTATCATCAGGAAGATCTTTGATTTAAAATCTTGCCCTGATCTGGCGCAAACGGTTATTGTAGTTTGTGCGGCTTTAGGTCATGAGGCTACTTTTACCGGGCTGGAGACCTTAAAGATCAAGGAAACCGACCGCATTAAAGCTTTACAGAACGAACTTGGCAAAATGGGCGTTAAGCTGATTGAAAAAGGCCAGGTTTATAAATTGGACTGCAAAGAAAAGTTTGTACCGGAAAGGGTGTTTTTTAATACCTACGAGGACCACCGCATGGCTATGGCTTTTGCGCCATTGGCCATCCTGATACCTGAAGTAGCGTTTGAAGATGCACACGTGGTAAAAAAATCATATCCGGCATTCTGGACTGATTTGGAAAAAGTGGGGTTCAGTTGGAAAATGGTGAGTGGTGGATAACAAATATAAACCTTTAAATTTACTGCCTATAATATATTTCACTATTAACTAATCACCAATCACCACATGGCTGGCAATTCATTCGGGCAATTATTCAGGATAACCACCTTTGGCGAATCGCATGGCGAGGCGATCGGGGTGATTATTGATGGTTGCCCGGCCCAATTAGATATTAATCTGGAATATATACAGGGCGAACTGGATAAGCGCAGGCCCGGCCAGAGTAAGATCACTACCCAGCGTAAGGAAAGCGATACCGTAAAGATATTGTCCGGCATATTTGAAGGGAAAACCACCGGTACGCCTATTGCCATGCTGATACCGAATGAAGATCAGCGGTCAAAAGACTATAATCACAATACCAGTATATTCCGCCCCTCCCATGCAGATTATACGTACCAGGCGAAGTACGGTATCCGCGATTATCGCGGCGGCGGGCGTTCGTCAGCCCGGGAAACTGCGGCACGCGTGGCAGCCGGTGCCATAGCAAAGCTGCTTTTAAAAACACAGGGCATTGAGATTGTTGCCCATGTTAGCAGCGTGGGAAAGATCAATGCGCCGAATGTGTTTATTTATAACGCTGATAATTTTATTACCGAAAGGGAAAAAAACATTGTCCGTTGCGCTGACCCGGCTACGGCTGAAGAAATGATAGGGTTTATTGACAGCGTACGCAAAGCCGGCGATACCGTTGGCGGGAAAGTAAGCTGCTATATTAAAAATTGCCCGGTTGGCCTGGGCGAGCCGGTTTTTGATAAACTTCATGCCGAATTGGGCAAGGCTATGCTTAGCATTAACGCCGTACATGGTTTTGAGTTCGGTTCAGGTTTCAGCGGCAGTGAGATGCTGGGCAGCGAGCATAACGATATATTTGTTAAGAACCATTTGGGTGATGTTAAAACGCTTACCAACTTCTCGGGCGGTATACAGGGCGGTATCAGCAATGGCATGCCTATAGAATTCCGGGTAGCCTTTAAACCGGTAGCCACTATAATGCACAACCAGCAAACCGTTGACAGTGAAGGCAACGCCGCCGAAATATCCGGCAAAGGCCGCCATGACCCATGCGTAGTACCGCGTGCTGTACCTATTGTGGAGGCGATGGCGGCACTGGTATTGGCAGATCATTTGTTGCGGGATAGGAATAGTAAGTTAGCAGTGGTTAGTTAACATTTTACAATGTACGCCAAACAGCGGCTGTCGATATAACTTACTGCCCGCTGACAGCTTTCAATATTTTGAAACCTAAAAGCATCGAACATGTATTGATATATATAAGACGTTTTAGGGATGAAATTTCAGGCAATAGCTGGAGCAGGAAATATTCTTAATACACCTGATGGCCCTCCTAATTACTGGCTTACACGCTTTTTAATTTTACGATTATTAGGGGTGGTTTATGCTATTGCTTTTTTAGTTGCTATAAACCAGATCGTTCCGCTTATCGGCACTGACGGGCTGCTACCGGTTAACTTGTATTTCAAACAAATCAGCATAGCGCTGGGTTCAGCCGGTGTAGGGTTTTTGCGGCTGCCCTCGGTTTTTTGGCTTTGGAATTCGGATACGGCACTGTTATCCGTTGCCTGGATAGGTTTCCTTATATCGTGCATTTTAGCGGCAGGATATACAAATGCTTTGTTAATGGCAGTATTGTGGTTCCTGTACATGTCTATTGTTCACGCCGGGCAGGACTGGTACGGTTACGGTTGGGAAATACAGTTGACTGAGACCGGTTTTTTGGCGATTTTTTTGTGCCCACTGCTGGATATGCGGCCGTTCCCTAAACGGCCTCCGCCTTTCCTAATTATTGTATTATTTCGCTGGTTGGTATTCAGGATAATGTTTGGTGCAGGGATGATCAAATATCGTGGCGACAAAATATGGCGCAACGGCACTGCCTTAAATTATTACTTTGAAACACAACCAATCCCTGGTCCTTTAACCCGGTGGTTCCATTTTTTACCAAGGGTAGTATTGAGGATAGGTGTTTTATTTAACTGGCTGGCCGAACTGGCAGCGCCTTTGTTTGCTTTCGGGCCGCGGTTGGGGCGGCATATTGCCGGGACAGTAATATTTTTATTTCAACTGGCTATAATCATCAGCGGTAATTTGTCGTTTTTAAATTGGTTAACCATAATTCCAGCTTTAGCCTGCTTAGACGACGGTTACTGGCAAAAACTGCTTCCAGCAATACTTATTAATAAGGCACAGGCTGCTGCCCGTGCTGCTGAAGAATCAAAACCTATGACAGTCACCGCCTGGGTGGTTGCCATTGTAGTTGGTTTGCTAAGTATACAGCCGGTATTAAACATCCTGTCGCCGGGGCAAATTATGAACACATCCTTTGATACGTTTGATATTGTAAATACGTATGGCGCATTTGGGAGCGTAGGAAAAGAACGTTACAATGTGGTTTTTGAAGGAACGATGGATAACGATACAAGCAGTATAGCCGCCTGGAAACCCTACATTTATAAAGGGCTGCCCGTTGCACTTAACCAACGGCCGCCGCAAGTTGCCCCCTATCAGCTGCGGTTAGACTGGCAGATGTGGTTTGCCGCCATGGGTTCGCCTAATGATTATCCCTGGACATTTAATCTTATCTGGAAACTACTTCATAATGATAAAGGAGCGTTAAGTTTATTCGCAGGCAACCCTTTCCAAACCGGGCCTCCGCGTTACATACGTGCAGTATTATACCGCTACTCCTTTGCCAAACCAGGCAATACTGCGGGCGAGTGGTGGAACCGTGAAAAACTTGGCCTGTGGCTGCCGGCAATGTCGGTTAATGATCAGGAGTTAGTGCGTTATTTAAAAGGTATGGGGTGGTTACGCTAACTCACATAAAACAAAGTAAAAAATGCAAGTAGATAGCTGCAACTAAAATGCCTGTAAGCTATGGTTACGGCGATTTTTGATGAAGAAAGAAAAAGTTGAATTATCTGTCAACCTCGCCCAACACAAAATCAATGGAGCCAACAATGGCTATCAAATCGGCTATCATAACATTTTTGGCTATGGCTGGCAAAACAGAAAGATTAACGAAACTTGGCCCGCGCGATTTTACACGGAAGGGTATCTCCGTATCGACGAATCTGTAATCACCTGTTTTTGAATTCAGATCCTTCCGCTGTTCGTGGATAAAGTAAAAGCCCAGTTCACCCTTTGAACCTTCGGCCCGCATATAATAATCCTGCGGTTTTGGAGTTAGCTTTTTGGGCATTTTAGCCCTGGGGTCAAAGTCAGGTGTGCGTTTCAATTCTTTTTGCAGCCTGTCAAGGCATTGTTCAATCATTTTTAATGATTGGGCAATCTCATCAACACGTACCTTATATCTGTCCCAGCAATCGCCAGCAGTCCCCATTTCACCATTACCAACAGGTATATCAAACTCAAGTTCAGGATAAACCGAATAGCCGTCAATGCGCCGCAGATCATACTTTAAACCTGATGCACGTAATACAGGGCCACTGCAGCCATAATTAATAGCAACATCAAGCGGTAGCACACCTATATTAGCTGTCCGGTTAATAAAAACCTGGTTGTTTGTAAGCAAGCCGTTCAGCTCGGCCATTTTCGGCTTAAAATAATCTACAAATTCGCGGCAGCGTTTTTCAAAACCAACCGGCAGATCATAAAACAGGCCGCCTACCCAAATATAATTATACAGTAAACGTGATCCCGAAGCCCATTCCAGCATACCCATAATGTGCTCCCTATCACGAAAACACCATAAAAATGGGGTAAAAGCGCCAATATCAATACCATATGTACCAATAGCTATCAGGTGTGATGCTATGCGGTTCAACTCACAAACCAACACGCGGATGTATTCCACCCTTTTAGGGATATCCTTATCAATCCCAAGCATACGCTCTACCCCCATAACCCAGGCATGGCTGTTCACCATGCTGGCCAAATAGTCCATACGATCGGTAAAAGGTATGGTTTGCTGATAAGTAAGCGATTCTGCATGCTTTTCAAAGCAACGATGAAGGTAACCAACATGAGGTATAACTTCTTTTACTATCTCGCCGTCGGTTATTAACTCCAGCCGCAACACTCCATGCGTTGATGGATGTTGAGGCCCAACATTCAATACCATATCTTCGGTAGCTGCCTGTGCTATCTTTTTATGATACCGCTCCAAGGCTTCTGTATAAACTGATTTTTGCGTATTAAAATCACCCGCGTTGTTCACAGCGCGAAAGTAAATATTATAAAATTAAATGCTGTTTTTAAAAATGTGGATTACACTATTCAGTTTGTCCTGGTAGTATTACAAATGATTTATTAAACTTTGTGACGGCTTAAAAGTAACAAATATTATTATTATGATAGGTTTTGATAAATGAGTATGCGTTTCACTTATACAATTAAACAAGAGGCGCAACACTCCTATTCCGGCGATTAACGTAGGCAAATGTTAATATACTTTAACCATAAACACGTAGTTCTGCAGCTTTTTACTTTGCTGCACAGGCCTTAGGCCCGCTAAAGTGTTTTTATTGTTAAGGCTGAGCTTGCTGCTCAATGAGTCTAACGGAACATTTTGAATAGCTTTGTATAAATATGCGGCCTTAATAGCATAAGAAGCGCCTTCAGTTTGTGTTTGTCTTCCGGAAATTATCCCGATAATATTACCATTGCTGTTAACCAGCGGGCCACCGCTGTTGCCCGGATTAACCGGTATTGAAACACGATAACCCACAGAATCGCCCTTAAAGCCGTTAACAGAACTGATGTAACCCTTATCCATTACCGGCGAATCGCCCTCAGAATAACCGATTGAAAAAACATCCTCGCCCATATCGCTTCTTGACTTCTTAAAATTATAAGGAAGCGCAGGTAAATTTTCAAAGTCCTGGTCAACTATTTTTAGTATGGCAATATCATACTGTGGTTCGGTATATACTAACTTTGCACGGTAAGAATCACCGTTAGCATTTTGTACATATAAAGAATCAAACTTACCGCTAACTACATGATAATTGGTAACAATATAACCGTTGGTTGACAAGGCGAAACCACTGCCGCTGTAATTACCGGGTGCGGTAATACGCGGGTGTCGTATTTCATTGGCTAAAGCGCCGGTAGTATGTTTAAGCTGCGCAGTTGAAGCCGCAACCTGATCCAGCTTGTTCCTTAACTGTTCATACTTGGGCTGATTGAAGTTATTGAAATATCCGGTGAGGAACATAGTGGTTAGCACGGCAAAAATAGCGACTGATGCGGCCACTGATATTTTAGAATGATGATTGCGCCACAACTGTATTATCCAGGATGGATGTACAGTCATTTCCTCTACCAACTGGTGTACATTTATCTCGTTATGTATGGCATTAAGTTTATTTTCCAGGTCTATGCGCTCGCGGTATTGCTTAAGCAAACCTGTAAAATGCTTGTGTTCAACAATTTTGTTGTCAACATCTGCATTATCTCTGCGGTATTGTTCAAAACGGGCAAGCTCTTCGCCTGTCATTTCACCGTCCAAGTAGCGCTCTATGGCCTCCGTTAACTGCTGATCAGTACTCATCTTCTTTGTTATTTTTGCTGAAAAAACAGTTTTTTCAGCCTTTGCAAGCATTTATATTTTTGAGTTTTGGCATTATCTGCATTAGTGTAGCCAAATTTTTCGCAGATCTCCTGCATCGATCTGTTATTAATGTAAAAGTCCTCAATTATCATTTTACAAGGCTCACCTAACAACTTCAGCGAAGTTTCCATTTTATTAAACTGTATATCACGGTCGCTATGAAGGTCAACATCTTCCTCAACAGGCAGGTGTTCATGAAAATCCTTTATTTCGCTACCGTAGCGGTTTATGTGGCTTAATCTTTTAAGCCACAAGCGCCGGCATACCGAATATATAAAAGTTTTAAGCTTACTGCTTAGCTCAAAATTTCCGCCTTTAACCTTGTTGTAAAGAACAATAATAGCCTCCTGGTAAATGTCTTTTGCATCATCCTGTGTACCATTGTTATTTATAACCAACTGCAGCACCATAGGGAAGTAAGCAATATATAGTTTTTTCAGTACCAGTTCAGAGTTATTAAGTATGCCTAATATTACTTCACTATCCGTAACAACAGACTTGTTTGTCTCTTTACTCACTACTTAATACTATTTGTGCCAAAATGTAACCCACTATTTATAGAAATTATATTTAACCGCTATGTAAATGACAATAATACGATAATTGCAGTTACCATCATTACAGACCAGTTTGCTTTAAATTTAAAACATAAAATCAATCAGTTGGTTACCTAATTTGTAAAATAATTAAATCAAACCTGTTATGAAAAACCCATTCAAATGTTTTCTCCTTGCAACAACTGTAACAATTTCACTTGCAGCTTGCAGCGGCAATAAAAAAGGAGGCTCGGCCGACTCAAGCAAAGTTGACTCATCAGTATCTACCTCGGTAAAAACTGATACTATGGCTAAAATGGATTCGGCTAAAGTAGATACTGCCAAATTAGTAGCTGATACCCCAAAATTAAAGGTAGATACCATGTCAAAAACCGTTAGCAAAAAAACGGTAGTTAAAAAGGTAACTGTAAAAAAGCAATAGCTATAGCCGGCTGATAATACATGCTAATTAAAATGAATGATTTTTGCTTTAAATAGGTTACCTTTTTAAATAACCAGTATTAATAATAAAACTATTCACTTTAAAAAAAATTATCATGAAAAACGCATTCAAATTTGGCTTTTTAGGTTTAGCCATCACGTTAAGTGTTGCTGCTTGCAAAGGTAGCGGTTCTTCTTCATCTGCTGACTCTACCAAGATGGATTCCACTAAAACTGACACCAGTTCAAAAATGATGGATACCACTAAAAAGGACACCACTAAAATGAAAGACACAACTAAGAAGATGTAATTTTTCTAAGTTCAACAATAAATCCTCCTGATATTCAGGGGGATTTTTGTTTTTGATTAAAATTAAAATAAAGCGGGTTACCTTTTGATGTTTATGGTATTAATAGATAATATTAAACATATATATTAACATGAAAAACACTTTCAAATTCGGTTTTTTAGCATTAGCTATCACTTTATCAGTGGCTGCTTGTAAAGGCAGTGGTTCGTCTTCAACTACAGATTCAACTAAAAAAGACTCTTCTACTACAGTTGTAGATACAACAAAGAAAGATTCGGCTAAGGTTGATACTGGCGCTAAAAAAGATACTACCAAGAAGATGTAATTTTTGCTGATATTATCCTCAATAACTGGATAATATCTGTATCTTATGAAAGGGCAAATTGAAAATTCAATTTGCCCTTTTTTGTGGGATCTTCTCAATGACGAAAGCTTACGGCTATATAATAAGTCAATTAATGTTTATGCGATAAACCAGTTGTTAGATACTAACTTTATTGCAAGAAGGCATCTAAAGCTTTGGTAGGTTTCCCATCATCTCCCCAGGCGCTTAGGGCATAATGGCTCCAGCTACTCGCGCCTTCAGGCTCCCAGTATATCACACCTAAACCTTTATTATCTGGTACTTCTTGTACCTTTTTTTGTACTGCCGTAAGCATATCATAGGTATTTTGCGGTTTTGCAGCCTCACCGCCAACTTCTACAACCATTACCTCTTTGCCGTAACGTGCAACCATATCTTTCAAATTATTTCCCAGGTCATTAATGGATAAGGTGTAATCAGGGTTGCCTTTCAGCCAATATGGGTAATATGACATACCAATTACATCGTACTTAGCACCATGTGACCTGGCGTTATCAAACCAGGTACGAAAACGGACATTATTATTTCCCTGGTCAACATGCAGGATAACTTTTGTTTTAGGACTTACCGCTTTAATAGCGTCATAGCCTTTATTTATTAACAGCGCTAATTGGTTCCAATTATCAGTACTTCCTTCCGGGTAAATCATGCCGCCAGCTGTTTCGTTGCCCACCTGAACCCAATCAGGTTTTACCCCGGCATTTTTAAGGGCCGCCATAACATCAAAGGTGTAGTCATATACATCCATCATTAAGGTATTGAAATCATGGCCTTCCCAGGCTTTCGGTTTTTTCTGTTTGCCCGGGTCGGCCCAGCTATCGCTGTAATGAAAATCTATCATTACCCGCATTCCCCATTTTTTGGCCCTGACGGCCATTGCTACGGTTTCATCCTTGCTGCAATGCCCGCTTGCCCTGTTATCTGATGGGTTGACCCAGGTACGCAGCCGGATAGTATTGATACCATGGTCCTTTAAAATCTTCATACAATCTTCTTGTACGCCGTTTGTATTATAAAACTTAAAACCGGTAGCCTCCATTTGCGGCAGCCAGCCAATATCAGCTCCTTTTACGAATGATTTTGAATAATTGCTCCTATGTATATGCTTTACAGCGCAGCTTGCAATAACTGATAAAAGAAGCATTGAGAGGATTTTTATAAAAAATATTTGTATACTGTTCTGGCTTTTCATAAATGATTATATAAAATGGCAAACTGCTAAAATAACAATAAACTACAGCATATGTTCCATTCTCTTTCCCGGGCCAATCACAATTATTTCACAATCGCTTAAACCTAAAATGTATTTTTGCCTGACATAAGTTGATTATGGACTACAAGGAAACCCTTGCTTATTTGTACAGCCAGCTACCAATGTTTTCGCGTACCGGCGCGGCAGCTATGACAAAAGATTTGAGTAACACACTTGCCTTGTGCGCATTGTTAAACAATCCGCAGCAACAGTTTATATCTGTGCATGTAGGCGGCACTAATGGCAAAGGGTCAACATCACATATGCTGGCGGCTATTTTGCAGGTTGCTGGTTATAAAATAGGGTTATACACTTCCCCTCATTTACGTGATTTTAGGGAACGTATCCGCGTTAACGGAAAGATGATCAGCGAGCAGGCAGTAATAGATTTTGTTGCCCAATACCAAGCTGATTTTATAAGTATACAACCCTCATTTTTTGAAATGACCGTAGCCCTGGCTTTTGATATTTTCGCAAAAGAACATGTAGATATTGCGGTGATAGAAGTAGGCTTAGGCGGTCGGCTGGATTCAACTAATGTAATTATGCCTGTGCTATCCATTATTACTAATATTGGCTGGGACCATATGAATATACTGGGTGATACCTTGCAGCTTATAGCTGGTGAAAAAGCTGGTATAATTAAACCAGGCATACCGGTGGTCATTGGCGAGTATCAGCCCGAAGTTGCCGATGTGTTCATAAAAAAATCAAAATCAGAAGGAGCAGAAATTAACTTTGCATCCAAGTTATATGAGGTTAAAGGCGAATGGTTAAATAAGGGTGGTGATGAACAGCTTGAAGTAACAGTTACCAAAGCAAGCGGATACAAACTTTCTAACTCGCGGACTTTTAAACTTGACCTAACAGGTACCTATCAACTTAAAAACTTAAAAACAGTATTGGCAGCGGTGGATGAATTACGCAGGCAAGGTTTCATTATCAGTGATGAGCACATAAGAATCGCACTTAAACAAGTGCGTACGCTCACCGGCCTGTATGGCCGTTGGCAGGTATTGGAGCATGATCCATTAATTATTTGTGATACCGGACATAACCCTGATGGTATAAACGAAGTCTTAAAAAATATAGTTAGCACACCATATAATAAATTACATTTTATAATAGGTATGGTGAATGATAAGGATATAACCAAAGTATTGGCTATGTTGCCTGTTGACGCCGTATACTACTTCTGCCGGCCGGATATTCCACGGGGTTTTGCAGCGGAAGATTTAAAAGATAAAGCCATGCATTGGGGCTTGAATGGTGAAGTTTACCCATCAGTGATAGCAGCTTTAACAGCTGCAAGATATGCGGCTAAAAAAGATGACCTGCTATTTGTAGGAGGAAGTACCTTTGTAGTAGCCGAAATAATTTAAACCTATGAAAATGGATACAAAAATATGCTTGTCTTTTTTTATACTGCTTACAAGTACCTTTTTGTATGCACAAAAGAAAGAAAGTGTTTATGAACGCTACCTTGATTTTAATATGGCACGTTTTGAAGGCGACAGTGTAAAGGCTATGAATATCGGGTTGGAAATATTAGACAGCGCATCTCGTCTGGCTGAAAAACCCCGTATCAGTTTTTATAATGGCATGGGTAAGTTGTATGATGATGATAATATCCCTGATAAGGCAATTTACTATTATGAGATTGTAGCGGCGGCCGTACCAAATTATTATGTAGTGCACCGTGCATTGGGTTATTTGTATTTAACCCCGGCCAAAAGCCTTAACTCGCGTTTAATAGCTACTAAAAAAACTGACCCGGATTATAAAAAAATAAAGAATCAATATAATGCAGCTGCTGCTAAAGCTCTCCAACATTTGGAAATAGCCCAGGCCTGCGACCCCAGTGATGAAACACTTTATATTATAAAACAGTTATACAAGGATATTGGTGATACCGCTGGTTTAAATACACTAAACATGCGTATGGCGAAAATCAGTAAAGATTGTTTAGATATATTAAGGGATAATTGAGCCTACTAATCGCCTGAAAGGAAATATACTTTTGATATTCGTTCCCTTAAGATATTAAGGCTACAAATCCATTACTTTTCCTTGTTCCGGGAATATCAGCTTTAATCTTAAGTTGTTTTCTGTCTTCAGTTGCACTTTGATTTTTGCGATGTTATTAGCAGGAGGTTTTAAATGGGTGACGACTATATTAAAATTCTTTAAGGCATTTGCACCGCTATAGCCGGCCAGTACGTTCAGTTCCTTCATAAGCAAGCGTGGTGTTAAATGGCCGAACAGGCTTTTATCAGGTTGTTCATCAGGGAAAGACACTTCTATCATTATTCCTTTAAGCCGACGTGCTTTTATTAACGGACCAACAGTTTTCCATAAATTATTTAAGTTATGGCTTTTTTCCAATTCATCACAGCCGGTATCGCCCAGATATAACAGGTAATTATCATTGGTCCTTACTAAAAAAGCTGTGCTTGTTAAATTTGAATGGCTGAGCGGATAGGCTGTAACTTCCATGCTGGTATGTGCAATGTTAATTTGTACACTCGGTTCCAGCACCTGATAATGATATTTGTTAAGGGCCGGTATTTCGCCTTCGTTAGCAAAATTAGCCCAGCTTTTCCAGGTAAAGTAATGGGTCTTAAATACCTCTATACAGTCAACAAATGCGTAAATGTTTTTCGCTGTATCATCAGGCGCATTGATCAGTAGCCCTGCCAAATGATCTAAATGCGAGTGCGAAATAAAATA
>CAZZVY010000088.1:0-11577 GCA_964657585.1 uncultured Mucilaginibacter sp.
ATGGTTATCATTCTGCAAGGGTATTAGGCAGGCCCAGGCAATACGCAAAGGGTTTGGTATTGCCAATGGCCGTTGCAGTGCTTTTATTAAGTATTGCCCAGATAACCTTTGGTACATCCGTTAGGGAGAAGATTGATGAAATATCAGCACATTTGCAGGGCGGCTACCGCCAGGATTGGGTATCCAGGGCGGGTACTGTATTTGCTAACCATAGGGATGCGGCAATTTTGATACTTGTATTTAATTTAATGCTTTATGCGTTGATACGCAAAAATTATAATCGGCATTCCGTTAATCAGCAGTTAATGAGCTTTACTTTTTTAGTGATAATGCTGCAAATAGGTGCAGGGATAATTTTATCATATTTTGCGTTGCCGCCGTTTGCGCAGGCGCTGCATATATTACTGGCGAGTTTAATATTCGGGGCCCAGTTTTATTTAATGCTTAATTTATCACGCCCTGTTGACTCAAGGGGGGCACAGGTATGAAGTTCAGCGATTTTTCAAAGCTCATCAAATTCAGGTTAACATTTCTGGTTGTTTTTTCGGCATCCATATCCTTTCTGATCGGCAGCAAAGTGAACGGAATTATCATCTGGGGCGATTGGTTAAAACTTATTATTGGTGGTTTTCTGGTTACATCGGCAGCCAATTGTTTTAATGAGATCATCGAGGTTGATCTTGATAAGCTGATGAAACGCACAATGGACCGCCCAATGCCCGCAGGGCGTATGACTACCGGACAAGGCCTGGTTTTAGGCCTGGGCATGGGTATATCCGGTACTTATTTGCTTGGCAGCTTAAATATTTTAACAGGACTTTTATCCGTATTTTCAATTTTACTATATGCGTTTGCATATACGCCATTAAAACGCCGCTCGCCAATTGCGGTGTTTGTAGGCGCTATACCAGGGGCATTGCCGCCTCTTATCGGCTACGTGGCTGCGCACGGTAAAATAGATGCTATAGCTATTATTCTATTCGGGATACAGTTTGTATGGCAGTTCCCTCATTTTTGGGCTATAGCGTGGGTTTTAGATGATGATTACCGGTTAGCCGGGTTTAGGCTGCTGCCAACCGGCGGCCGCGATAAGATAAGCGCTGCCATTATATTTTTATTTACCGCAATACTGGTCCCGGTAAGTTTGTTGCCAACTATTTACCATTATGGTGGTTATTATGTAGGCGGCGTATCATTGCTGTGCAGTTTGATATTTTTGTACCAGGGTTTTGTACTTTTGCGCAGCTGCGAAATAAAATCGGCCCGGCAACTAATGTTCGGTTCGTTTTTTTATTTACCGGTTGTGCAGTTAATGTTTTTATTTGATTTTATAGGGAAAGTGAAATGATGGCCCATATACAGCAAGAAGGAAAAGTAAATTATAATGCCAAGAAGTTTAATATGTGGATATTTATATTCACATCGTTTATGTTCTTTGCGGCATTAACCAGCGGATTTATTGTTTACAGCGGGGGAAAGGGCCACGGTATTAACGTAATTATGCCCCATGCTTTTATTTACAGCACTATTGTATTATTAATAAGCAGCGGAACCCTGTTTTTAGCCTCAAATGCGGCAAAACGGCTGGAATATGCCAGGCAGCAACTTATGCTCGGAATAACTATAGCGCTGGGCGTAGTCTTTTTAATTATCCAGGTTTATGCGTGGTATATACTTACCTATAAACTGGGCATTTATTTCAGCAACCCAAATGCTTCAAGGTCTTTTATATATGTGTTTACCGGTATGCACCTGCTGCACATTTTAGGTGGCCTCATCTTCCTGATACTTGCGCTTAACGGAAGCATTAAACGCCTGCCACAGGTGCGTAATTTATATCGTATGGAAATGGCAGCTATTTTTTGGCATTTCTTGGATATTATATGGATTTATCTCTATGTTTTTTTACTTTTGAATCAAAATTAACACCTTTTATTTAAGTACAAATGAGTACAGCAATATCACCAGTATCACAAATTGACGAAGTTAAAACCGCACCCTGGTCAGGCGGCCGCTCCCCGTTCTCGGTAGAGTATGGTAAGCTGATGATGTGGTTCTTCCTTCTTTCAGATGCGTTTACCTTTTCAACCTTGTTAATCTCTTACGGCGCTTTGCGTTTTAGCGCACCTACCTGGCCGTTACCATCGTTGGTGTTCCAGTCAATCCCCGGTACATCGGTTGAACATGGGGCGCCGCTGGTATTTGTTGGCATGATGACTTTTATCCTCATCATGAGTTCGGTAACTATGGTATTAGCGGTTGAGGCTGGTCATCGTAATGCTAAGAAGGAAGTAGTTTGGTGGATGATAGGTACAGTAATAGGTGGGTTAATGTTTTTAGGCTGCCAGGCGTTAGAATGGAACCATTTGCACAGCGAAGGCTTTTGGTGGGGCCATATCCCTAATAAAGAAACCCTGGCAGAATTTTTTGGTAAAACCATACCTTACGGCCAGCAGGCCATGACGGCGCAGCAGTTTGCCAACTTGTTTTTTACTATAACCGGGTTTCACGGCTTTCACGTGTTTAGCGGGGTTATCATCAACATCATTATTACTATTAATGTATTGGTTGGTACCTATCAAAAACGCGGCAGTTACCTGATGATAGAAAAAGTTGGGCTTTACTGGCACTTTGTAGATCTGGTATGGGTGTTTGTATTCACCTTCTTTTATTTAGTTTGATATTTAACCTCATTATAATATGGCATTAGAACACACAGAACACGTTCATACAAATGAACATGACGAGCACGAAGGGATGACCGTGCGCAAAATATGGTATGTATTTTTTGTACTGCTGGCTATCACCTTGCTGGAGTTTTTTATAGCCTTGGTGCTGGTTTATAAGGAAGGTATGAGCACAAACATCGCTAACCCCATTTATATTATATTAACACTGGGTAAGGCATTTTTTATTGTTGCCTATTTTATGCACTTAAAGTTTGAGAGGATTGCCCTGATATATACTATCGTTGTCCCGGTGCTGTTCATCATCGGGCTGATACTGGTACTGACTAATGAAAGTCATCACTGGATCGGCCTGCGCGGATAATGGCCCGTACTAATACGGTAAAAAAATTAATGATCCTGGTACTGATATTAGCCGTACCGGGATTTTTATATTATCTGCTTACCTCACAGGGAAAAAACAGGTATAAACCCTTGCCTTTTTTTGGCCCTAAACAGGTGGCAGGCACGTTCCATACTTTTCATGGTAAAAAAGTACCGGATACCATTTACCACAAAGTAGCTGATTTTATTTTGCAGGATCAGCACGGCAGCCCGGTATCTTTTAAAACTATTGGCGCTAAAATACTTATAGTTAATTTTTTTTATATGCATAGCCCGGCAGCTAACCGCCTGGTGTTAGCGGCCATGGATAGTTTGGCCCAACATTTTGGTAAAAATAATTTGGTAACATTTGCATCGGTAACTGTAGATCCTGAAAGGGATAGTGCACCCGTATTGAAGGCCTACGCCGCCAGGTTTAAGCAGTCTGCAAAAAAGTGGTTATTTTTAACAGGTGATACTACACAAATATACAGCCTGGCCAGGAAGGGGTTGTTCGTAGATGCCTTACAGGCGGGTAAGGATGATTTTGTGTGCAGCAATAAAATAATTATGATTGATTCGGAACGCCGCATCAGGGGATATTATGATGGTACTAACCCGGATGACGTAACGAACCTGGTTAATGAATTGAAGGTGCAAATAACTGAGGAATTAAGAAAGAATGATAAGCCGCTTTATTGAACATGGAGCTAAGAACCGGGATTCAGGAACAAAGTTAAGGTGGAATAATTTCAGGCAAACGTTTCGGTATCCTTCCTGGTCGGTGGTAATAATCGGTGGGTTTTCAATTTACTTAATGAGGTGCTAAACAATTTGGCCTAACGTTTAAATTAATAGATCCTGACTTTTGAATCTAATCTCTTTAATCTTAAAAAATGACTGATAAATTTATATTTCGCTTCGTAACAGGTATATCCATATTCGTTTTTCTGGTGGTGGTGATACTGGAATCAAAAGTTATACCGGCGCCATCGCCTGTACCGTCGTTTGCGCATTTTTTGCCTAAATTAAATGCCATTTTAAATGGCAGCTGCAGCATTATATTGATAACTTCGCTGTTTTTTATTGCCCGAAGGCAAATCACGGTACATAAAAGGTTGAATATTTTGGCCTTTTGCTTGTCCTCTTTGTTTTTGATATCCTATATATTGTTTCATTACCTTGCACCTGAAACAAAGTTTGGCGATGTTAACGGCGACGGAATTGTGGATACTGCTGAAAAAGCCGCAGCGGGCAGTATCCGGACACTTTATTTTGTAATACTGATATCGCATATTATCCTTGCCGCAATAGTTTTGCCATTGATATTGTTAAGCTTTCACCGCGGTTTGCAAATGCAGGTAGTTAAACACCGTAAACTGGTAAGGTGGTCTTTCCCGATATGGCTGTATGTAACAGTAACCGGTGTTATCGTTTATTTAATGATATCGCCCTATTATCATTTTTAACAGTTAAAGGTATATTGTTCAGGAAAGAAGCTTGTAAATCATCATTATTCCTATCAAAATATTAGGTAAATTTGCCATATGATAAAAGGCATAAAAATATTGTTTATCTGTTTGTTTTTTGCATTAATGCCCGGGGCCGTTAAAACGGTTAGTGCACAATGCGCCATGTGCTCCACAACTGTAGAAAGCAACAGCAAAAGCGGTGCAGGTACTACCAAAGGCTTAAACAATGGGATCCTGTTTTTACTGGCGGCACCTTATTTGGCAGTTGGCGCCGTAGGTTTGATATGGTATAAAAAATACCGCCGCAAAAATGTAGACCTGCAAATGCGGGGCGAAAAGCTGCACCTTAATTAACATTTTAATTCAACAACCATGGCCGAAACAAAAAAAGCCTGGGCTATGCTGCACGGTAAATGCCCGAGGTGCCGCAGGGGTAATATGTTTAAAGGCGGCACATATAGCTGGGGCGGCAATAATATGCTTGAAAATTGCCCGCATTGCAACCTGACTTTTGAAATTGAGCCCGGGTACTTTTATGCAGCTATGTATGTGAGCTACGCCCTTAATGTGGCCGAAGCAGTCACCCTGGCTGTAGCCACATACGTGCTAACCGGTAATTTGGAGTCGCCGTGGTTATATCTGTGTGTAATACTGGGCGGCTGCTTTTTGCTGGTTCCGTTCAATTATCGTTACTCGCGGATTTTGATGCTTTACTGGTTATCTCCCAAAATACATTATCAGCCACATTTAGATACCGATGATAAGCCAGCACACGTTTGATTTTTTAACTGCACTTAAACAGAATAACAACCGCGACTGGTTTATGAGCCGGAAGGGGGATTATGAAGCTGCCCGTGATAATGTGATCGGATTTACTGCAAGTGTGTTAAAGGAATTAAGCAAGCACGACCCCTTTGTTGATGCCGGGACAGATGCTAAAAAATGCGTAATGCGCATTTATCGTGATATACGTTTCAGTAAAGATAAAACCCCTTATAAGAGTTATTTTGGTGTGCACAAGTTATCGGCGGGCAAATATGCAGGCGGTATTGGCTACTATATGCATATTGAGCCAGGCCAGTCATTCATAGCCGGCGGTTACTGGCAGCCTGAAGGCGATCATTTAAAAGCGATAAGGCAGGAGATTGATTATAATGCTGCCGATTTTAAAGCAATAATTGACGCGCCCGGTTTTAAGAAACTGTTCGGCGAGTTCAGGGAGCAGGAGCAGCTTAAAACCGTTCCGGCGGGATACGATGCTGATAACCAGAACATCAGCTTGCTAAAACTAAAAAGCTTTGCAGCTGTTCACAACCTGAAGGATAGTGAACTAAAAAAGAAGGATATTGCCGTGCATATTGCAGGCATTTTTAAAGAGTTATATCCACTGCAAACATTTTTGCAGAACGCACTTACTTAACATTACCATATCATTATTACATGAAGATCAGGTATCTTTTATTAGCCATAACCGGTTATGTTCTTTTTTCAACTTCTTGCGTTATTATGTCGCCCAAGAAATATAAATTATTAACCGGCGAGCGCGATTCGCTGTCATCACGTACCATGAGTTTAGAGACCGAACGTTCCAGGCTGCAAAGCGATACGGCCCGTTTGCACCATGAACTGGCCGATCTGCAAAAAAGCTATAATCAGCTGAACGATAATTTAAACACGGCCAATAAAAAGATAGATGCTTTAAATGCGCAGAACAGTGCCGTATCATCAAAGGTTACCCAGCTTTCCGGCGATCTGCAGCAACGCGAGGCAAGGTTAAAAGAGGTTGAAGATATTTTGAAGAAACGTGATGCAGCAACCAATGCTTTAAAAGAAAAGCTGCAAAAGGCGTTATTAGGTTTTCAGCAGAGCGGTTTAACGGTTGATATACGGAACGGCAAGGTTTATGTATCGTTAACCGATAAACTGCTGTTCCCGTCGGGTAGTATTGTAATTGATGATAAGGGTAAGCAGGCCTTAAAGCAACTGGCTGAGGTATTGAATAAGGAAGCAGATATAAATATTGCGGTTGAGGGGCATACCGATAATAAAAAGATAAAAAATCTGGGCCAGATAAAAGATAACTGGGACTTGAGCGTACTCCGCGCAACATCAGTTACCCGTTACCTGACCGAAGTAGAGCACGTTGACCCGCACAGGTTAACAGCTACAGGCAAAAGCGAATACCAGCCGATTGACCCGGCAGAAACCCCGGACGCGCTGGCTAAAAACCGCCGTATTGAAATTGTACTATCACCTAAATTGGATGAGTTGTATAATTTGATAACGAAATAGGTAGTTAATACTTAAAATTCGTCTTCGCGAGAGATAAGCAACCCCAAAGCAGATACACAAAACCCTCCTCGGCGGGAGCCATAAAGAAAGTATCCCTTCCAATGCAGATTTAGAGAGGGGCTTACCCCTTAACGAAGTGGTGTTTCTAATCAACCTCCTGCATAAGCGTGTTAAACAGCACAAACCGGTTCTCGAAACGGCTATTATGCAACTGATGAAAATAATGCAGGTGCTGCTGTTTAAAAAAATTATACTTTGCTATGCTATCAGTTATAAATTGGACACAATAAGTAACACCCTCGTTAGGCGAATTAAGCACGGTTAATATTTTGTAAGCGTTGAACCAGCCGGTTTTCATAATGGCCGGTATCTGTTGGGTTTTGATCCAGTTAAGCCAATCCTGTTGAATGGCTTCTTCCATTACGTAGGTTTCGTTGTAAATGATCATAGGGGCAAGTTAGTTGTTTTAAGATTGCCCGTTCATCTTATCACCCCTTAGTATCCTGAACCTTTTTCGGGCCTCGTTTATATAAAGGCTGCCGGGATAGTCGGTAATAATTTTCTGGTAATAGGTTTTGGCTTTTTCTTTGTCCTGCAGGCGGTTCTCATAAATATCGCCCAGCATAAACACGGCATCGTCGGCCCAAAGGCCGGTCTTGTGCTGGTCGGCTATTACGGTAAGCAGCGGTACGGCCGCATTATAATCCTTCTGTTGTATAAAAATGCGTGATTTAGACATCAGTATATCATCATCTAATCCATTACCAGGGTATGTTTTATTAATGCTGTCCAGCGTTAACATTGCCTTTTCGGGTTGCTCCTTAAATATCCACAAATCGGCACGGGCATACATTTTTAGTGCAGCGCCTGTGCTGTCGCCCTCTGTATTATCCTTTATTAATAACGACAGGTTAAGCGCATCATTGGCTATTAATTGTGTAGTAGCGGCTTTAAGTACGTCCAGCTGCCCTTTGGCCCAGGTAAAATCGCCGGTATAGTAAGCCAGTTTGGCGTTGCGAAGTTTGGCATCCTGAGCCAGGGTTACGTCTACATTGCTTTTTTCAACCTGGCTATAAATAAGCGTGGCTTCCCAGGGCTGGTTGGTCATTACGTATACATCGCCCAGGTCAAGCTTGCATGAGGCCAGCATACTGCTGTTAAGGTTAGGAATTTTTATAGCGTCTTCCAGCAGTTTTTGTGCTTCGGGTAGATTGTGTAGTTTAAAAGCTTCCAGGTTAGCCAATTTTTGTATGGCGAAAACCGTACCTGTCGACCGGCCAAATTCAGTTAAAAGTTCTTTATAATCTTTTTCAAGCCCAAGCAAATCTTCGTGAGTGTATTTACCGGCAGTGATTTTCAGGTTTTTAGTATTAAGCATCTCTACTTTTGAAGCTACATACAGCTGATCTTCTTTTTTGCTGCGGCCAATAATATACTCGTACCCCCTTATAGCCTCATCATAGGCCTGGTCTGCCACCAGTGTCTGGCACAGGTCGTAAATACTGCTGCCATCATCGTTGCGGCGGCGGCTAAGCGCCAAGGCCTGGTTAAGCGCCTGCTCAAAGTCTTTCTGCTGCAGGTATTGCCACGTCAGCAGATCGGGATATATGGATTGCTGCGGGTCGAGCTGAATACGTTTAAGCAGCTCGGTCTTTAACAGGTCATAGTCTTCCGGCGCCTGGAACATCGTAGCCATGGTGTTTTCGGCCGAGTTGATATAAGCCGGGTTGCGCGGCAAAAAGTTAAGGTATTCGTTTATCAGTTCAGGTTTCTGATGCTTGTATTTATACATACTGATCAGTTCTAAGGCAAATGCCTGCTCATTGTGCAGCAGCTTGCGTCCCTGTAAAAATATTTTTACAGCTACATCCGTATTTTCCGACTGATAAAATTGCGTAGCCATAGCTACAATGCTGTTATAATCGCCCGGTATATTTTTTAGCATATCATTAAAAACAGCTTCAGCCTTATCGGGATGGCCCTGCTCGCGGTAAACCCTGGCCAATGCAATAGGATACTGAAAATCGTCAGGATGCTTCTTGATCATTTTTTTGGTGATGCTTTCAGCATCAGACAGCTTTTTTAGGGATACAAGGGTTTTCAGGTAGTCGGCATAGTAGGTATCATTATCCTGTTTATATAAACGCTGATAAATTTCCAGCGCTTTTTGCTCTTCGCCATTTGCGCTGAATTGCTTAGCCAGCTCGGCATCGGTGTTTTGCGCAAACACCCTGCCGCCGCCTAAAAGCACTAAAAAAAACAGGATTTTAATATGCTTCATCCTCATCAAAAATAATGAATGTAACTTATTGTAATGATACGTAGTATAACGTTTTAAACGGGTAAAATTGTAGTGACATAGCGTATGGTAGTAACAAAATTCTCTAATTTGACCTGGTTAATAAGTATGAGGCCGGTGTATCGCTGTTTTAAGAATAAGCCATTTTTGTTTGTAGTTTTATTATCAGTTTTCATTGAGGCCTGCCAAAGCAGTAAGGTGAGGCAGATACCTGTGCACGATTTTTTTAAAACTCCTGAAAAAAGCAATTTCAAAATATCGCCAAACGGTAAATATATATCTTACCTTAAGCTGTATCAACAGCAAAAGAACCTGTTTGTGCAAAACCTGTACAACCAGCAAGAAACACGCATTACATCCTTTTCAGATTTCCCCGTGCATGACTACTCCTGGACGTTTGGCAACCATCTTATATTTACCCAGAACTCAGATAAGAACCCCATAAAAGGTAAACAAACAGTAATGCCGCCTGATCAGTTTAAAATGTATGTATTGGATATAGGCAACATGAAGGTACGGACTTTGTTAACGCAGGATAAAGCCAGTATACGTACCATACAGACAAAGAACAGACAGTACCCGGATATAATTACCATTACTGCCAATAAGCGCGATTCGGCTACCTTTGATGTTTACCGGATAAATATCCGTACCGGTGAATTGCAAACCTACATCATTAACCCGGGAAATATTACTAACTGGTACCCCGACCAGGACGGGGTTATCAGGCTGGCCAAAGCATCGGATGGGGTAGATGAATCTATTTTGTTCCGCACCAGCGAAAACGCGCCTTTTAAGCCAATCATCAAAAACAATTTTAAAAACACGGTTGAGCCCATTGCCTTTACTGGAATAAAGAACAGTTTCTATGCCCTGTCAAACGTTGGGCGCGATAAAAGCGCCCTGGTTGAAATTAATGCGGAAGATGGAAAAGAAGTGAATGTGCTTTTTGCCAGCGATAAGGCCGATATCACCGATTTTGGATATTCAAAAAGCAAGCGCCTGATGGAATCCGTATCATGGGAGGCAGGCAAGCAGCAAACACACTTTTTGAATAGCGGCATGGCTGCCATGTATGCCGATATGGGAGGGCAGTTAAAAGGCAGTAAAGTAAAAATAATTGACAGGGACAGCCTGGAAGATAAATTTGTGATATACTCTTATACCGACCGTGATCCAGGCTCTTATTATATTTATGAGCCGGCAGTAAAAAAGCTGATCAAGATAGGCGACCTTAACCCCGGGTTAAATCCTGATGAGCTTTGCGAAATGCAGCCTGTGACTTTTAAAGCAAGCGACGGTATGCTTATTAACGGCTATTTAACTTTGCCTAAGGGCCCGGCCAACACTAATTTACCGCTGGTAGTAATGCCGCATAACGGCCCATTTACCGGGCAGGGAAGCCGTAACAACTGGGGATATAGTCCTGATGTGCAATTTTTAGCCAACAGGGGCTATGCGGTGTTCCAGCTCAACTACCGTGGTACAACCGGTTATGGCAAAGCTTTCCGCAGCGCGGGTTTTAAACAGGTAGGCGGCGCCATACAGCAGGATATTACGGATGGGGTAAACTGGCTTATTGCCCAAAAAATTGCCAATCCTAAAAAGGTAGCCATTATGGGTGTGGGGTTCGGCGGCTTTTCGGCGCTTTATGGCATATCCTATCACCCCGACTTATATAATTGTGCAGTAGTACAATCAGGTCTGATCAATTATTTCACTTATATGAAGGATGTGCCGCCATTTTTTAAGGCACGCCAGCAAATGATGTATGAAATGGTAGGCAATCCCGAAGCCGATGCCGACCAGTTTATGGCCATATCGCCGGTATTCCATACAGACAAGATCAAATCCCCCTTACTAATGTTCCAGGGCGGCAGGGACCCGCACGCCAACATCAGCGAACTAAACCAGTTTGTACGCGACCTTAAACGCCGGAAAGTACCCGTTACCTATATACTGAAAGATAATGAGCGTACGTTTTTTAGCGAAAAGGGCACCATGCAGATGTATACCGAGATAGAAAGGTTCCTGAACAATAACATGAGGGTTAAACCGTAATTTGCAGGTATGCCGATTACCAGCAACGTTTACCGGAAAAATTTTTTACTGATCAGTATATTTTTTGCCATGATCTCGGTAACGCTGGTTATTGCGCTGGTTATTACTTATGATTTTACCGCAAAATATGTTCAGAACGAATTTTATACAAAAAAGAACGATATACTCGATCAAACCAACAAGCCTTATTTTGATTTTTTTCTAAATCGGATTCCCGAGATAACATCCTATAGCGGCTACCTTGATTCTGCTTCGGCCGGGCGTTATGCCGCATCTGTATTTAAGGATTATGCATTTGTAAGGAAGATTGTATTTTATAATATTGTGATAAGCAATAAAACAACTAAATATACCAGTGGTAAACTGAATATTGCCATAAAAGCAATTTACGATTATACACATG
>CAZZVY010000089.1:0-11571 GCA_964657585.1 uncultured Mucilaginibacter sp.
AATTTCTGAGCCAACAACGAGCCCTTCATACAAATTTAAAAGCAGGGCAGATAGCGCAATAAGGGCGGCGCTGCCGGCAATAGTTATTATATAGGCTGTAGTTTTACCCAGCTTTTTTTTCACCAAACGGTGCCTGTGGTAGTGTATGAACGAGGCCAGCCAGCACGCGCCTAACATATTTAAACAAAACTGGCCCAATGATGGCAATAGCGGTGGTATGGAATATAGTTTAGGCTTAAAAAGATCAAAGTCTGAGAAGTCCGGCCAGTTGTATTGCAGCGAAGCATACCTGACCAGGCAGATAAAAAGGGTTAATAAACCAATTGAGGTAAAAACATATCCTTTATTAACTATATAATTACAAAGGTTTTGAACTAAAATGCACAGGGTTATAATACCCATTAACCATAAAGCTAATTCAAAATAATAAAACCGGTGGTTAATAGCGCCTGGTTTTAATGTTACCGAGAAAAGATAGGCATGGTTAACAGCGTGTATGTTATATACCTGCTTGTCGGTAAAGTCGGCTATTTCTACATTGTCATCCTGTAACAGGTCCTTATCAAAACTATTATGCAGGTACTTGTTTCTAAATGGATAAATATTTTTTACAGGGATTGCGAACAGAACGCAAAAATTTCCTGTTGTTTTTTTAATGAACTGATAATAGCCATTAACTTCCTTCCGGAAGCTTATCCCTTCGGGGTATGATGCCGCATAGGGCAGCAGCTTTACGCCCGACCAGAATTTAAGTTGGTTGTTAATATAGATATAAAACCATATACGGTTATCAGAAGTATAATTTTGGATATAAGTAATAGCCAGCGCAGGGTTTTCCGGCAATGCTTTTAATCTGTTAAATTGGCCCTTATCGTTAATCAGTTTATTAACATAGGCCTCTTTACGGTTAAGGTTATCCTGCAGGATGTTACCGGTTTGCTCCAGGTTTACCCTGGGCGTAAATGTTTCCTTAACAACAAGGGCCGTTAGTAAAAAGGTGGCGCAAACAACAGCCAGTAATAAACGTATTTGAGCAGATGGGGCCAAAAAATAAAAGTTTAACCTGCCGGCATTGGCAGCTATAAAATTATCATAAAAAATAAATGCCGCTTTATTTTGCGGCTTTTATTTTTATAAGGCCAGTGCTGCGCTTGCCGTTACAGCGTTACGGTCGGCTTTTTTTACCAGGCCCTGCAGCACATTGCCCGGTCCAACTTCTGTAAAGGATGTGGCGCCGTCTTCCAGCATGTGCAATACGGTTTGTGTCCAGCGGACCGGCCCAGTCAGCTGGGCTATCAGGTTATGCTTGATCTGCGCCGGATCGGTTTGCGGTTTGGCATCAATATTTTGATAGATAGGGCAAACCGGCGATGTTATTTCTGTAGCTTCAATAGCCGCGGCCAGTTGTACCCTTGCCGCTTCCATCAGCGGCGAGTGGAAGGCGCCGCCTACGTTAAGTTTTAAAGCGCGTTTAGCGCCCGCTGCCAGCAACAGCTCGCAGGCATGGTCAACCCCGGCTATAGTGCCTGATATAACCAGTTGCCCCGGGCAGTTATAATTGGCCGGCACCACCACATCGCTTACCCGGTGGCAAATATCTTCAACCGTAAAATCATCCAGCCCTAAAACAGCCGCCATGGTTGATGGCTGCAGCTCGCAGGCCTTTTGCATGGCGTTGGCGCGCGCGGCTACCAAACGCAGCCCGTCCTCATAATTTAAGGCCCCGGCCGCTACCAGCGCCGAAAATTCGCCTAATGAGTGCCCCGCTACCATATCCGGCTCAAATCCGCTGCCTAAGGCCAGTGCCAAAATAACCGAATGTAAAAAAATGGCTGGTTGCGTAACCCTGGTCTCCTTTAATTCGTCTACAGTGCCGTTAAACATAATGTCAGTAATGCGGAAGCCTAACAATTGGTTAGCCTGCTCAAATAAATTTCTGGCCTCTTCGTTCTTTTCGTAAAGGTCTTTGCCCATGCCTGCAAACTGTGCGCCCTGGCCTGGAAAAATATATGCTTTCATAATTGGTGGTTAGAGATAATCAGTGATCGGTTAATCAACAATTAGTGATGGTAATTAGTAATTGGTTATATAATTAATTACAGTTGCAAATCTGGCATTTATAAACAGTTAATGGCGGCTACTACTCACCAAATTAACAACTCACTTAATCAACTCAGTTTAGAAGATATCAGTTGCAAAAACTCCACCCGTGTTTTTTCCTGCAGGAAACCGCCGGTAAAGGCCGATGTAGTGGTAACCGAATTTTGCTTTTGCACGCCGCGCATGCACATACATAAATGCCGGCACTCTATCACCACACCCACGCCAATGGGTTGTAAGGTTTCCTGTATGCAATCCCTTATCTCGTTGGTCAAGCGCTCCTGCACCTGCAGGCGGCGGGCATAAATATCTACCACGCGCGGTAACTTACTCAGGCCAACCACATGCCCGTTGGGTATGTAGGCAATATGCGCCTTGCCAAAAAAAGGCAGCATATGATGCTCGCACATAGAATATACCTCTATATCCTTCACCACCACCATCTGGCTGTATTCTTCCTTAAAAAGGGCCGATGTAAGTATAGCTTTGGCGTCCAGCTCATAGCCGTGGGTTAAATAAAGCATGGCCTTGGCCACACGCTCCGGGGTTTTAAGCAGGCCCTCGCGTTCAGGGTTTTCCCCTATCTGCTTTAAAACCTCTTTGTAGTGTACTGATAGGTTGCTGATCAGTTCCGGGTTGTAACGGTCTATCTTTTGATAGCCGTTAATTTCATCATCCTCGTCGTCTGTATATTGTCCGTTCATAAGTATTATCCGCCAAAATATTCGGCAAAATTATTTTCTGTTTCATACAGCTTAACCGAGTGAAGGTATACCCCTTCATAAGCTTCAATCGGAGCCTTTAACTGGTTAAATATTTCTATGCAAAGCAACTCTGTCGATGCCATTTTACCTGCCATAAAATCAACGTCCAGGTTAATGTTCTTATGATCGAGTTTTTCTATAATGTAATCATTTATAATTACTTTAAGCTCTTTAAGATCCATTAAATAACCGGTGGCATGGCTTAAATTACCTTTAACCGTTACAAACAGGTTATAGTTATGCCCGTGCCAGTTGGGGTTAGCACACTTTCCAAACACTTCGGCATTTTTTTCGGCGCTCCATTCTTCACGGTACATGCGGTGGGCGGCATTAAAGTGTTCTTTGCGCGTAATGTATATCATCATAGCTATTATTGGTGCAAATATATAAAACAAAAAACAGGCGTTTGTTTTATATTAGCCTTTGTAATGAACATACTTATTGTGGCTGCCACCCGGCAGGAAGTTGAGCATCTGTTTTCCGTTCCCGATGGGCAGTTGGCGGTTGGCAATTCAGAAACTTCGGCTAATTATAAAATATTCATAACCGGCGTAGGCATGGTGGCCACCGCCTTTGAACTGGGCAGGCATTTGGCCACTCATCAGTATAACCTGGCCATAAACTTAGGCATTTGCGGCAGCTTTGACCGCAGCCTAAATTTAGGCGATGTGGTAGAAGTAACCAGCGATATACTGGCCGAATTAGGCGCCGAAGATGATGAAGGCTTTTTGCCTATAGAGCAATTAGGGTTTGGCGAAAGCGTTTTTAATGCCACGGCTGCTATAAATAGTATTAATGGCGCCGGGGACGATAGCCTGCGGCTTAAAACAGTGCAGGGCGTTACCGTAAACACGGTACACGGCAACGAAGCGCACATTGTTAAAACCGTAAACCGCCTTAACCCGCAGGTAGAGAGCATGGAGGGCGCTGCCTTTTTTTATGCCTGCGAGAAATTTAACCTGCCATGCCTGCAGATCAGGGCTGTGTCAAATTATGTGGAAAAGCGCAACCGTGCTAACTGGCAGATAGGTTTGGCCATCAAAAATCTGAATATATTTGCAGGCAGGCTGTTACAGCAGCTTGAACATCGGCCATGAAAATTACCCTCGGCTTTTCGCCCTGCCCTAACGATACCTTTATGTTTGATGCGCTTATCCACCATAAAATTGATACCGAAGGGCTGGAGTTTGAGGTGCATTATGAAGACGTAGAAACCCTTAACCAGAAAGCCTTTCGCGGTGAACTGGATGTAACCAAATTAAGTTACCACGCCTTTGCTTATGTAACAGATAGATACGTGCTGCTGGACAGCGGGAGCGCCCTGGGTTTTGGGGTTGGGCCTTTATTGATTTCGGAAGGCGAAATTTCAATTGCGGAATTACAAGCAAACCAAATCCGAATTTCAGATGTTGAATTTCGCACCCCCACTATTGGCATTCCCGGTAAATACACTACCGCCAATTTTCTATTAGGTTTAGCCTTTCCTAAGGCTACCCATAAAGAGGTGCTGCTTTTTTCGGATATTGAAAATGCGGTGCTGGAAGGCCGGGTGGATGTAGGCCTCATCATTCACGAGAACCGTTTTACCTACCATGACAAGGGCCTGAAAAAGATCATAGACCTGGGCGATTACTGGGAAAAACAAACCAGCTGCGCCATTCCTTTAGGCGGCATAGTGGCTAACCGTAATCTGCCGACGGATATTCAGCATACGTTAAACCGGGTGTTGCGCAGATCGGTTGAGTTTGCCTTTGCCCATCCTAAATCGGGTTTAGCATTTATCCGCAGCCATGCGCAGGAAATGAGCGAGGAGGTAATGTACAAACACATAGAACTTTATGTAAATCAATACTCGGTTAACTTAGGGACTGAAGGGCGCAAAGCGGTACAGTTATTGTTTGATACTGCGCTGGAAAAAGGCATTATACCACAGATCAAAAAAGGATTGTTTTTAACTCCTGCTGTATAGTTTCGCCTTATCATCTATTTTTAACGATACGTAATTCATATCCCTGGTGCGCGCTACCGTTTCTGTAGCAATACGCCAATTGAAGGTTATCTTACTTCATTTCCGCATCAATACCTATTTGTTTTAGCAACAGTGAGGCATTAAAGGTTTTGCACTCACCGTGTTTTATGCGATAGTCGAACAGCATCTGACCGTCAGTTACCTGTATGTCAAAATAAAAATTACGGATATAAGCCGGATATTCATCTTCCAGCCGGGCAATCTGCAGATCGTGCGTGGCTACCTGGCCTACGCCTCTTTTATGTATTAATTGTTTGATAACCGCTCTTGAACCAAGATATTTATCTGCCGAATTTGTTCCCCGCAGCATCTCGTCTATTAAAAAGTAAACCTTTTCGCCGGTTTCTACCGCGGCAAGGAGCATTTGCAAACGGTCCAGCTCGGCCTTAAAGGTTGAGGTACTTTCATTCAGCGAGTCCTTAATGCGCATATAAGTAATGATACGCATAACCGATAATTCAAGGTTATCAGCACAAACAGGCGCACCGCAAAGCCCCAGCACCGCGTTAATACCTATGGTACGTAAAAAAGTGCTTTTTCCGGCCATGTTGGAGCCTGTTATAATATCTATTTTAAAGGTATCGTTCAGTTCAAAATCATTTGCTACCCGCAATGTGCTATCAATTAGCGGGTGCGCAATGTTTTTAGCTTTATAAGTATAGCCGTTACCTGCGGCTATTTGCGGGAAGCGCCAATTGGGGTAATTTCTGCATAAACCAGCAAGGCTTAACAAGGCTTCAAACTTGCCAATAATATGGAATGCCTCTTCCAATCCTTCTTTATTATCTTTCTTCCAGTCCTCAATGGCGATGATCTGTTTTAACGCCCAAACAAAAAACACATTGAGTATAAAACCGACAACCATTATCAGGGTATAACTTAGTTTATTTATAAGGACAGAGAGTTGTTCTATTTTTTGAGCCGTGCCCGGCGTTGTCAGTTGAGCAGCAAGTTCCTTACCACCTGCCGATTGCCATTGTTCGGTCTCTATCTTTTTAAATACCGTAGAGTAATTAGTCAATAACTGCCCTATCTTATCCGCTATAAAACCAGATTTAGCCATATAACTTCCACGGGATACCAATATGCCCATATTGAAAATAGCGATAAGGATAGCAAGCAAATTTGCCACCGGCATAAATAACCCCGCTATAATAGTAGTCAGTAACAGGAATGGAGCAACCTTAATATAAGGTCTTAACCATTGCTCGCCGGGTAATTCAAGCGGTAGGCTTAGGTATACAAATAACTTATCTAACTGACCGGCATCTGCACCGTTGGCAAATAACAAACGGGCTTGCACATCCAGTTTCCAATCGGCTTTCGCAGCCAACTCTTTAACCGCTAACTGCCGTTTTAAAATTGTTTCCCTGTTTGATGGTGCAGCAAACCATTCCGCAAGCACACGTTTGCCGGGGAAAGTGGCTGCCCGATTAGTTAAATTATACAAGGAGGCCTTTCCAAAAATATCCAAATCAGCCGTATAAGGATGTTTATCATCCGCAAACTGGCTGCCATTATCATAAATATTGCCCCTATTAGTTAGGCTGCCAATTTCATTTTCATTAACCAATTTCAAAGCAGTAAAATATGCCCGTTGCTTTTCAAATCTGCTTTGTTTGGATACCAGCCATACAAACACACCCGATAATAAAACGCATAACACTAAAAACAGGGTAAGACCTGCAAACTTTAACGATAGGTAAATAGCCACCACTACCAAGCCAAAAACAAGCAGCCGCATTAACGAATAGCGGTTAATTAAGTGGTTGTAATTTGTTATCTGTTCTTGTGCGGCGGCTGCACGTTGTTGATAATCGGCTATAACAGGTTGATGCATTAAAGTAAAATATTTCGACAAATTAAGGCAGAAGTTTCCATTTCCCGCAAAACCGATCTTTCATTTTCAAACTTCAGGCTTTACTTGTTAAATACTTCCGGACTTTCACACTACATTTGCAATCATGAAGATTGTGCTGTTAAGTATCGGCAAAACTAACCATGCCTATATCAAAGAGGGCATTGATAACTACCTGAAACGTTTAAAACACTATACCAGATTTGAACTTTCTGAATTGCCCGAACTTAAGAACACTAAAGCCCTTACACAGAATCAGCAAAAAGCTAAAGAAGCCGAAATGCTTTTAAAAAAGATAGCTTTAACCGATTTTGTAATCCTGCTTGATGAAAAGGGCAATGAATTAACCTCGGGCCAGTTTGCAGCCTATCTGGATAAAAAGGCCGTTGCTTCAACTGCCGCTATTATATTTGTAATAGGCGGCCCCTATGGGTTTGATACATCGCTTCACCAGCGGGCCAATGATAAGCTATCGCTGTCACGTATGACATTCTCGCACCAAATGGTACGCCTTTTCTTTATTGAACAATTATACCGGGCTTATACCATTATTAAAGGAGAGCCCTATCATCACAATTAGCGGGCGCTCACCTGTTAGCGCTTTGCCGCGCACTCTGCAGCGGAGAGATAGACGGGCAGCGAAGCTTTGCCGGGTGTGTAAACACACGGTACAATTTCACCATTTAATCATCTTAAATGCCTAATTTTGTAGTATGTCGCACAGTCACTCTCACGGGCACGCTCATGATCATGGGCACCATAATCATGATCACGCTGTAAAGCTCGATCATTTAAATGCTGCATTTATCTGGGGTATCATTCTAAATTCTGCGTTTGTGATTATTGAGGTGGTTATGGGTTTTATAAGCCACTCCCTTTCGTTGCTTACTGATGCCGGCCATAACTTAAGCGATGTAGCAAGCCTGGCCCTGGCTTTGCTGGCGTTTAAGCTAACCAAGGTGAGCGCTAATGACAGGTTTACCTACGGTTATAAGCGGTCTACCATACTGGTATCGTTTTTCAATGCGATGATCTTGTTTGTATCGGTAGGTTTTATAGCTTACGAAGCCATTATACGTTTTATGCATCCCCAGATTATTGCCGGGGGCACCATTGCCTGGGTTGCTTTTGTCGGCATAGGCATAAATGCCCTAACTGCCTGGCTGTTTGTAAAAGATAAGGATACGGATATAAATATTAAAGGCGCTTACCTGCACATGGCTGTTGATGCCATTGTATCGTTTGGGGTAGTAATATCAGGTATTGTTATTTATTTTACTAAGTGGTATTGGGTTGATAGCGCTGTAAGCCTGGTTATTGTAGTTGTAATTATTGGGGGCACCTGGAATTTATTAAAAAACAGTTTGCGGCTGGAAATGGATGGCGTGCCTGCCGAAATTGACCTGAATAAAATAAAGGCCGAGCTTTTGAAGGTTAACGGCGTAATTGATGTGCACCACATGCATGTTTGGGCGTTAAGCACTACTGAAACCGCCCTTACTGCACACATCATAGTACAGCCTGATATGCTATCGACCTTTGAAAAAATCAAAAGTGATCTGCGCCACCGCTTGCAGCATATGAATATCAGCCATTGCACGTTTGAGCCCGAACTGCTGACAGAGAAATGCGAACAGGTAGATTGTTAGCACCTATTGTTAATTGGTAACAACCTCTTTACAGCGCAGTCCAAGAAAACAAAACCCGCAGATTTGCGGGTTTAATCCTAATTATTTGGCCGGCTTTTTAGCGGCAGGTTTCTTTTTTTCAGGCGCTGCTTCAGCGGGGGGTATAACTACCGCAGGTTCTTCAACAGCAACAGGCTCCGCAACCGGCATGGCGTCAACGGGCGGCGCTGCAGCCGGGTCTGGTTCGTTAAATAAGGGCATATCCTTTAATATGCTGAACCAGGCTAACACCTTTTTCATATCAGAGGCATAAACCTTTTCCTCGTCATGGTCAGGCGCTACTTCCCTGAAATACTCACGCATTTTATGGCTGTCTTTAACATCGGGTATATTTGCGGCGGTTTTCATCCGCTCAAATACATCCTTTAGTTTAATGTCTTCATTTTCGCCAAAAATGGTGATCTCGTCCAGCGCAGCCAGTTTGGCGGTTGATACGTTAGCTACCAGTTTGGTTTTCTTTTCGTCGAGGCTTTCAAGTATATAGCCTGCTTTGTTTTGCGCCAAAGCCCTCCATAAACCCGGCTTGCCTGATACTGCCACTATTCCCAGTAAGTTCATTTTCAGTTTTTTAAGTGATCGGTAAATGCTTTAAACACTTACTGATCACCGCTCACTATTACTATTCTTCAATTACCTCAATACTTGTGATCTTGTCACCCTGGCGTATATCGTCAACCAGGTCAACATTCTCAATTACTTTCCCAAAGCAGGTATGGTTCCTGTCCAGGTGCGAAGTATTATTGCGGCTATGGCAGATAAAAAACTGCGAGCCGCCGGTATTGCGGCCGGCATGTGCCATAGATACCACGCCGCGGTCATGGTACTGGTTTTCGCCGGTCAGTTCGCAATCAATAGTATAGCCGGGGCCGCCTGTACCTGCGCGGTGTGCCGTTGATGGATCTTTAGAGTTAGGGCAACCGGTTTGTACCATAAAATCATTGATTACGCGGTGAAAGGTAACGCCATTGTAAAAGCCTTCCTTAGCTAATTTTTTGAAATTAGCCACAGCCTTAGGCGCATCTTTTTCATAAAACTCCATCGTCATGTCGCCTTTGGCGGTGTGTATTATTGCTTTGCTCATTTATATTAATTTTAAGGCTGCAAAGTTAATAAAAGAAAAGGTAAAGCATAAGCTTAATGCGGAAAGCTTTATGTTTTATATGTTCTTTATAAAGCAACTGAACTAACAAAACAAATAGCGAAGATCAATTATCTGGACCAAAGTTTATTGATTTTTTCTATAATACATCAACTCTTTCAATTAACAATATCGGTTATAAATATTAACTTTGCATAAAGTATTAACAACATTTAATTAAAAAACATACAATTATGCTAACGATAGGACAAAAATTTCCGTCTTTTTCAAAAACCGCTGTAGTAAGCCTGGAGAAGGGTAAAGAGTTTGAAACGCTTACTTCTGAGTACTTAGTAAATGATGATAACGTTTGGACCGTAATGTTTTGGTGGCCAAAGGATTTTACTTTTGTGTGCCCTACCGAAATCGCGGAGTTTAACAAAAGCTTTGGCGAGTTCCGCGACCGCGATGCCCGGCTGATCGGAGCGTCTACCGACTCAGAATTTGTACACCATGCCTGGCGTAAAGATCATGACGACCTGCGCGACCTTAAATTCCCCATGCTTGCCGATACCTCAAAATCATTAGCCGAAGAACTGGGTATTTTGGAGCCGAATGAAAAAGTGGCCTACCGGGTAACTTACATTATCGATCCTACCGGTATCATCCGCTGGGTATGCGCTAACGACCTTAACGTTGGCCGTAATGTTAAAGAAGTGTTGCGTGTGCTGGATGGTTTACAAACCGACGAGCTTTGCCCTTGCAACTGGGAAAAGGGACAGGAAACCTTAACAGCCTAAGGGGCTCACCTAAATTCTTTCCCTAAAAAAGGGATAAGATATAATAAACTATCTTATAAACGGCAAGCGATACCTATCGCTTGCCATATTTTTTTACGAGTCTCTTTTAAAGGAGATTTAAAGCCTCCCGTATGAACGAATCTACCGAGATCATCTCTGAAATATTAACCGCGATTGGCGCAGATACCGCCTATCGCACAGAAAGCCTGACCTTACTGGAAAAAGGCGAATCCCGCTATCTGCGCGATCTGAAACTGAACTTTACCAGTACCCTTACATCTGAACACTTAAGTACAAAGGAGTGTGCCCTGTTAGGGCTAAGCGTGGCTATAAATAATAACAATAAGCCGTTAACCCAATACTTTACCCGCTATGCAGAGGAACAGGGCGCTGCGCCAGCCGAAGTGGCCGAAGCCGCAGGCTGCGCCTCTTTACTGGCAGCCAATAATGTTTTTTACCGTTTCAGGCACTTTACGCAAAAAGAAAAATATACGCAGATACCGGCCCGCATCCGTATGCAGTTAATGATGAAGCCTGTTACCGGCAAAGAGTTTTTTGAACTGATGAGCCTTGCCATTTCAGCCGTTAACGGCTGCGAAATGTGCGTGAATGCGCATGAGGATTCCCTGATCAAATTAGCGACCACAGAAGAAAGGATATTTGACGCTGTACGCATTGCATCGCTTGTTACGGCAACCGGAAAGATCATTTTTTAAGCAGCGCCCGCCTATTATTAAATAAAGTTGAGATAACAGTAATTATTATTTATTTTAGTGGTATGATTAATGCTGTTTTTGGGATGCTTTAACCTTTAATGTGCGATAAGCGTTGCCATAACAGTAATTTAATTGTTGATTTTTGGGAAAAGACCGTTCTGCCTTATGGCAGAACGGTCTTCTTTTTGATTAATAGTTTACATAGTCCTCATGAAAAAAGCCCTTCTGTTTGCATTAACTTGCTGCGTTTTTACCGTTTCGGCACAAAATCTTGTTCAATATGTAAAACCCATTATCGGCACCCAGCGCATGGGCCATACTTACCCTGGTGCTACAGTGCCGTATGGTATGGTGCAGTTAAGCCCTGAAACCGATACGGCCAGCTATGAAAAAGATGGCCGCTATAATCCTGACGTTTATAAATATTGCGCCGGTTACCAATATGACGATAAAACCATTGTTGGTTTTAGCCATACCCACTTTAGCGGTACCGGCCACTCTGACCTGGGCGATTTTTTAATAATGCCCACTGTTGGCA
>CAZZVY010000090.1:0-11408 GCA_964657585.1 uncultured Mucilaginibacter sp.
TATTGGGTTGACTGTCAGTTAATTAAGTGAAACGATGTCTCTAAATCTCACAATTATTGTTAGCTGCATGTATTTGCTTACCAGTATTTTTAATGCCAAGATTTCCAGTATAAGTACCTGTATTGGGCATCAATTCGTAATGCCTGTTAAATGCTTCTTGCCTTACTTTAAAATAATCAGCCAATTTTCTAATAACTTCTTTTGACAACCCTTTCTTATAGTTTAATATATCAGATACATAACCCTTACTAATGCCTAATATTTCAACCAAATGCTGCGGTTTTAAGTGATGATCTTTCATAAACGAACGTAACAAGGCAATAGGATCGCTTTCTTTAAACGTATTATTTTCCTCATCGAATTTTTCTATTAACAACGTAAGTAGATCGATGTCATCCTGTATAGCATTGCTATTGTCTCCAGAGAGCAAGCTTTCCAATTGATTACAATAGTCCTCGTATTGGCTTTTGTCTTTTATGACGGTGTATTTTAAAGCTGTCGTTTCCATCTTAATAGAGATTTATTGTATACTGTTCACCCTGTTTGCAAACTTTATCATACTCCGCATGAGTTCCAATCCAGCAAACAAAAAGATGTACCTGCTTTGTTCCGAACACGTATTTGCAGATCATCCGGTAATTATTGCCGCCAATATCAAATACAACCCTGTCACTGCTTTTCCCTAACAAATCAGCAGTGTTGTAAGTGAATTTCATATCGCCGGGCTGTTGCCAGTCAGCAAGCTTTAACTTTTCAGTCCAATCTTCAAGAGAAGATTTACTACGTGGTTGAAGCTTCGCGAACTCTTCAAGCGTTTGTTTTTTAATCAGATGAATTTTCATCTTATGCAAATTTAAATAAAAGTTCACAAAAAGAGAACTTTTAAAATGAAATATTTATTTATTTTTCTGCTATGAATTATTTGTTGGCTTTTTCCCAAGCTTCGTCCATTCGTTTTTTTACTAACTTACTATCTGCGTGGTTATTCATATAATTCCATGCTTTGACGTATTGGTCAGCCTGTTGATTGTATTCTTTCATTCTCCAAATGTCCAATCCTTTTTGTGATAGAGCAAATAAGAAGACTAATCCCATTAATAGTATTCCCCAAGAAATAAGGCGACCAAAGACAATTTTATAATATTGGCCCTGGTTGGTTTCAGGAAATAACAGGAAACGATATTGCTTCACAGGCTGCTTTGTTAAATTCAATTGTTGGATCTGTTGTGACAGCTTATCAATCAGTACATTGTCTCTGTTCTGCTTGAGTTCATGAAGTTGACTACTTATATCACATAACTCCTTTTTATAGTCAGGTATCTTTATTTCAGGTAACTTAACTTCTTTCTTTTCATAACTGTTAATGGTTACGATCACTTGTTGCAAAACCTCTTCTATTGCTTCAAGCTTTTCAAGTGTATCATTCATATCCTTCTTCCTTTCTTAAGTTTACGTTTTGTTCTTAATAACTCAAATGGTGTTTGGGCGTCCTGTTCGTGGTCGGGTTCCAAAAGTTTGCCTAATAAAGATGCTCCGTGAGTATCACTAAATGAGTTGCGGTTAGCAAGTGTTATGTCGTTTACTGACGCAATCTGTTGCCGCTGCCCATGTTGTTTATTAAACTCCATAAGCTGATTTAATTTGCCGTAGCTTAAGCCCCGGTCTATTTCAGAACCTTTGAATTTAGTAATGCCCTTACTAAAGCTGATTCCTTGTACAGTATCAGTTCCGTTTAAATACTTATAATGAGTTTGTATTCCTTGCTTAAGAAGTGCTGCTCCCAATTGCGGCCAGTTTTGCGCAACTTTAGCTACCGCCTTGATGGCATCATACATTTCATATTTGATTTGATCTGAACCTTTAAGGCGTTGCCTGTTCACGTGTGCTTTACCCGCCGCTAAATGATAGCCATATTTCAAGGTAATCTCTTTGCATACTTTCGCATTAACTACTTTCTGGTAACGGTCAGTGATGGTCTGCCCATCATTACCCACGCGATTGTAAACCAAGTGTAAATGCGGATGCTGCCTGTCGGTATGCTGCACAATCAGATATTGCGTATCTCTAATTTTCATTTTGTGCATATACTCCTTTGCCCGTTCAACCATGATCGCATCATTAAGCTTCGCTTTATCTTCGGCACTCCAACTTAAAACAATATGTCCAACAGCTTGCCCTAATTTGGGATTTAACTTACGCTGAAAATTAAAATCGCTCGTAATATCCTTAATGCTCGTTGTACGCACACCGCTTGCATCCAATATGCTTGCTTCCTCCCGCTGCAAATTGTAGGCTATGCAACCGGCGAAGCTTCTACCTGTAATCACTTTCCCTATCATTGCCAATTATTTTTTTTGAGTAATTCATTTATTTCAGCCATTAACAACCTGCAATTTCTTTGGACGCTGAGCAACCCGTTTAAGTGCGCCAGGTGTGTGAGCTGATTAAGGTTATTTGCCATACCCGCCAACACGCGCATATTGCCCGCTTCTTCGGTAGTCAACCGGGATACAACTTTCGCCTTCTGTGCCGATTTCCTGAAAAAGTCGCTGATTGATGTTCCGGCATTTTTGGCTTTAGTGGCAATAGTAAATTGCTCCAAATCCGTTAACCTTATCATATAAATATGGCTCCGCTTTATTTTCTTTTGTGGTCTTCCGCCTTTGCTTCGGATCACTTTTTCTGTTTTAATTTTCTGGTCTTCCATCAATGCCTCCTTTAAATTCCTTTCGATTTCTCCTTCTGCAACCAACGGACGCGGAAGGCAAGTTTGCCGTTTAGCCGTTAAGGCGAAACGAGTTTTTGTATAGCAAAAACACAAACTTGCTCTTTACTATCGGTTATGCCTGTTTCAGGCGTTCTCTTAAGATTTTCATATCAGTACTAACCTTCTTTTTCTTGACCTTAGAATAGATCTGCGTTGTCCGAATGCTCGAATGTCCAAGCATTTTAGATACACTTTCCATAGGTACACCGTTTTCCAAAGTCACAGTGGTAGCAAATGTGTGCCTTGCGATGTGATAGGTTAAAGCGAAATTCAGGTTCGCCATTTTGCTGATAACTTTAAGATAGCGATTGGTAGCTTGGTTTTAATAAATAGGAAAAACGGTACCGGTATAAGATGCCATTGGATGACCCCTATATTTTTTGATGAGTTCAATCGCTTCGGGCAACAATAAAACATAAAATTTCTTGCCGGAAAATTGGCCGTTTTTTGCCTCACCATTTCGATCCACTTTTCGCCTTCTATATCGGTTACTAAGTGTTCACTACTCAAGTTGCATACATCGGCAAAAGCCAGGCCTGTATAACAGCTAAAAACAAAAGTGTCTCTTACTATCTCTTGTCCGTGAATATCGAAATTCAAAGCTTTAATAGTTTCCAATTCCTCCAATTCTAAACACTGCCTATCCTTGTGGATCATGTGCCTCTCGAAACGAAGAAAGGGGTCTTTAACAATCCAATCATTCTTAAGCGCGATGTTTATTATCTTATGGAGACGCTCAATGTGTTTCATTACCGTATTATTGGTACAAGGCCGCTGACCTTTATCCGGTTCACGTTGGCGTAAGTAGATCTCAAAATCAATAATGAATTTGTAATCCAGTTGAGAAAGGTAAATGTCCGTACGCTTTTTTCGTTTAACCAAAAACTCTTTAACATATCGCTCAGTGCTATAGTAGTTTTTCATCGTGCCTGGCTCCAGTAGCTTTTTTACCTCAGTGTTATGATAGTTCATTAGAAAAAGCAAAGTAGTTTGCTCGTCCTCGCCATCGCTTTCCAGAAAAGTTTTGATGCTATCAGCAGTCAGGACTTCTTTATTGTAACGCAGGGTGTCATAAGCAGAATAATCTCCGTGCGCGTCTGCCGCACCTTTTCCTGTACCTCTTTAATTCCTTATCGGCTCCAATTACTTTTTGAAATTTATGATCCCAGGATACCAACTTGAGCCGTCGTTTCAAAGAAATGTCGACGAACTTCTTGTTGATGGTGATTCGCACATACAAGGGGGCAATCCCTTTACTTGCCTTATCCTTTTTTAAGAAAAAAAGGATGCTGAATGAATTTGTTGTTTTCATACGCGGTTTTACTTATTTGATATTATCCCCGCCGACGCATATACATTTTGCGATAAACGGATTAAAACACGAAATCAGTTACAAGCAACCACAGGTTGCGAGTAAAAACGCATTGAACAATTTTACAAATTAAAAAGAGGGTGCGATATAGGGCATGTAGAAGTTTGTATTAATATGGATTACTTTGAACTATAATTTTGCAAAATCCATAAAAAAACCCTCTAAATCATACAATTTAGAGGGTTATGATACAACTTAGTATCGGTTTAGTCGGGATGGCAGGATTCGAACCTGCGGCCTCCACATCCCAAATGTGGCGCGATACCGGGCTACGCTACATCCCGAAAAGGAATGCAAAGATACGCTTTTTAAAGATTGCTGCAAGTTTTTATGCTGATTAAAATAAATTTCCAGATTTTAGCTTCGTATTCAACGAGTTAGGTTTTGTTTGCAACGCTGGTGTCTTGTATCTTTTTCAATACTGTAAAACTTTTTTAAAATGATTAAATTATATAAAAAGCTATAATTGTATTACATCATTTCAATACCCCATTATTATGAAAAATACCCCCAAAACACAAAAGCCAACTGCGTTTAGCCGCAAGTTGATTTTAACCTTATTTGTTTTAAGCCTTTTATTTGTACGCCCGGTTGCCGTTAAGGCGCAGGGAACTATTCCGGATAGCGATGGCAAACCACTAACCATTGCCAGCCCGGCGGCAGACGCCGATGGAAGCGTATTTTATAAATTAGACTGGTCAGACGGCTCAATAGGCAGGAAAGGGGGCCAGCAATACACCGGCCTTAAATTAAAATATGATGAATATGATGATCTGGTAGTTTACGAAGGGTCAAAAAGCGACCCTATGGTACCCGTTTATACCGATATCAACACTTTTACGCTGAAAAATGTAGATGGTAAAGCGGTAATGAATTTTGCAAACGGTTTCCCCGCCGTTGATAAACAAACAACTGCATCTTATTATGAAGTGATAGCCGGCGGCAAAACCCAATTGTTGAAACATTACTCAAAAACAGTTAGTGAACGCAGTAACGGAGATAATACTACCGCTAAAATGTTTAATGACAGCCAAACGTATTACATTTACAAAAATGGCACAATGACGGTTATTAAGCCTGATGCCAAAAGCATTGTTGCGGCATTAGCGGATAAAGAGGCACAGGTAACGGCTTATATTAAAAGTAACCATCTGGGTTACAAAGATGATGACGACCTGGGTAAAATATTTACTTATTACAATTCGCTACAATAATACCGGCCATGCTATAATTTTTGATAAGCTAACGTACCTGTATATAACGTTATTTACTACTGGCATTAAATAAACGTATTAAATAAACAACAGTTGTTTTAGCTAAATTTGGCTATGCCATTTGAACTGATATTAGCCAATGTTTGCAAGCATATAGCGTTAACGGATATTGAGAAAACAGCTTTTACCGCATTGCTCCAACCGTTAAAACTTAAGCGTAAAGAACATTTACTGCGGCAGGGCGAAATTTCAAAACACTCTGCCTTTGTAGTTGGCGGTTGCCTTCGTGGCTACACTATGGACCGTAATGGCGACGAGCATGTACTTAATTTTGCCCCTGCCGATTGGTGGATGGCAGATATGTATAGCCTGATCAGTCAGCAGCCGGGGTTGCTAAATATTCAGGCCCTTGAGGATACTGAAATGCTGCTTTTAGCAAAAGGTGACCAAGAAAAGCTTTATATGCAGTTGCCAAAGTTTGAGCGTTTTTTTCGCATACTAACTGAAAACTCACTGGTAGCCAATCAACAACGGCTTATTGACCGGCTAAGCCTGACCGGGATGGAACGTTACCGAAGATTTTGCAGCCGCTATCCAACGCTTATCAATCACCTGCCCCAAAAACAAATTGCAGCGTATATAGATGTCAGTCCGGAATTTTTAAGCCGCACACGGGCAGAACTGGTGAAGGCCGGTTACAGCACAAATAGTTAATGGTCGTTAGTCCCCTTGCTGTTAACCGCTTTTATCACTTACATACAAGTATATAAAACTAATCATGCTATGACCATGTATTTTATACACTTATTTCTTGATCTGCATCATTAATTCTACGCCTGCCGCTACGGTATATTTGTCTCAACAAAAAAAGGAGATTTCAATCATGGCTAATACCGTTTTACATAAAGCCGCTACCCGTGGTTTTGCTGACCATGGCTGGCTTAAGAGCTATCAATCATTTAGCTTTGCAGGTTATTACAATCCTGGCCGCATTCATTTTGGCGCTTTGCGCGTGCTTAATGATGATACCGTTTCAGGTGGTGGTGGTTTTGGCAAGCACCCGCACGATAATATGGAAATAATTTCTATACCGCTGGAAGGTGACCTGGAACACCAGGATAGCATGAACAATGTATCAGTTATTAAAAACGGCGATATACAGGCAATGAGCGCAGGTACCGGCATTTATCACAGCGAGTATAATAAAGATAAAACCCGCCCGGTTAAATTTTTACAGATATGGGTATTTCCTGATAAAAGGAACGTTGCCCCACGGTATAATCAGGTATCATTAAGACCTGAAGAAAGGCATAACCGGTTACAGCAAATTTTATCCCCTAACCCGGACGATGCCGGTGTGTGGATACATCAGCAGGCCTGGTTTCATTTAGGCAACTTTAATAAGGGTATAGCTATCGAGTATGAGCTAAAAACCAAAGCTAATGGCGTGTATGTGTTTATCTTAAAAGGTGATGTTAAGGTTAACGGACAATTACTTAACACCCGCGATGGATATGGCATTTGGGATATAGATAAATTTACCATTACTGCCGAAAGCGATGCCGAATTTTTATTAATAGAAGTCCCGATGGAATTTAACTATTAATGAAAAAAATAAATATACTGGCTGTTTGCAGCCATCCTGAAATATTGCAGACCATTATCCGGTTAGTAAACAATAACCCTGAATGGGATTGCACCGGCGCTGATAGCGAACAGCAGGTAATTAACCTGTTTAAGCAACAATCGTTTGATCTGGTATTGCTGGGCAGTGGGATGGATCAAAAGACAGAAGACAAATTAAAACCGCTTTTGATGGCCTGTAATGCCGGCATTAAGTTTATCCAGCATTATGGCGGCGGCAGCGGGCTGCTATCAGCCGAGATATATGAGGCCTTGGCAAGATAAAATCTTAGCTTAAATAATAAACGCCCATATGCAGGGCGTTTATTGCGTAGCGGAGAGGGAGGGATTCAAACCCCCGGTACCTGTTAAAGTACACCTGATTTCGAGTCAGGCACATTCGATCGCTCTGACACCTCTCCATATCTTTTTCAGCATTTAAGTAACCTGAAAGCGCTTGTTTACAACAAGTATGTACCGGGCTAAAACGAAGCCAAATATAGGCAATGTTTTGAATGGCTATATCAATTTTTGATAGCGCCTGATATAGTAACATAATATTGATAGGCTTATTCCCGATCGCATCATCCTTAGCTTCGCCATCATGATTTGACCAAAAAGTAACTATAGAAATAAATTTTCATTTTAGTTAAGAAACATTAATAGTAATAGCCTGTTGTTTAATAATCAAAAATCAAATTGTCATGAAAAATCCGTTTAAAAAAAGTGACCACAGGGCATTAGTCGGCGGGATCATTGTTGGATCTGCCTTGGTAGGAACAGCGCTTTATTTATTATTGACAGAAACCGGCGCTTCCGTCCGAGGGCAGATAGCAGGGCATTTTAAACGTTTGAAGGATAGTTATTCAGGCCATGAGCCTGAAACAGCGTCCGAACATACTAAAGATTACCTGCAACATAAAAAGAAGGCGCCCAAAACCGACCGGGAAAAATTATTAAAACATGAGATATTAAATGTTGGACCGTCAGGCGAAAGCCCTGCAGAGCAGAACAACCAACAATAGCATCTTTTTACTTTCAATACTATTCCTACAATTATGGGGGCATACAACTTCAATCTATCATTAAATGGCAAGCAAATGCCGGTAAACATATATGAACATGCCGAAGGCGAACGTACCTATTACGATATTCTTTTTGAGGATCATACATTGAGTATTTATAAGGATACCCTTTACACCTGGGCCAGCGATAACCCGCAGGAATTTAGTAAAGCGGATATACAAAGCTTTGGTGAACAGATTGCTGATCCTCAACCCTGAACAAAATTCCAGGGAAGGCTTATGCATTATATCAATTACACCATATTAATACAATTATGAAAATTACAGGTATCAAAAAAAACGAACACGGCTTTGCAGACTATACCTATGTACCGGCGGTTATGGCGGCGCCCTACGTGGCAGGTTTTACAAATAATAAAACAGCTGCCAACTTATGTAAGGCGTTTAGCTTAACAGTATTAGGCTACAGCCTTTTTACCGATGCCAACTGGGGCGCTGTCAAAATAATACCTTACAAGGTACATGCTGCGCTCGATCTTTCCGTTGGCATATTATCATTTGCGGCAACAGGCCTTCCAACCGTTGCAAAGGACCGGAAGGCACGTAATACATTTATTGCAATGGGTATCACAGGCCTTGTTGTGGGTGCTTTGTCGCTGATTGGTGCAGAACATACAATTGATAAAGTTTCTGAATAACTCAGTTGAAGTCTTAAATTTAACAGTACTACATCTTAAAAAGCAAATATGAACAGGTTTGAAAATAAGGTAGCCTTAGTAACGGGCAGCAGCCAGGGAATAGGGGCAGCTTGTGCCCTCAAACTTGCCGGGCAGGGTGCAACCTTAATTGTACATGGAGACAAGAAAGACGAACGTGCAGACAATATCCTTCAACAAATTAATGCACTGGGCGCACGTGCAACCTTTTTGGAGGCCGATTTTAGCACCCCTGCCACTGCGGTTAAACTGGTTAATGATGCAGCAGCGGTTTACGGAACTTTAGATATTTTAGTAAACAATGCCGGCATGGAAAAACGGCAGGATTTTATTGACATAACGGAAGAAGACTATGATAAAATAATGAACGTTAATTTAAAAAGCATATTTTTCTCTATCCAGGCTTTTGTTAAACATTGCCGTGCAAGTGCAAAGCCTGGCGTAATTGTTAACATGAGTTCTGTTCATGAAGAAATAATATTCCCCCATTTTGCTGTTTATTGCATAAGTAAGGGCGGCCTGAAAATGCTTACCCGAAACTTGGCGACTGAACTGGCGCCATACAATATCAGGGTTAACAATGTAGCGCCTGGCGCCATTGTTACGCCAATTAACCAAAATCTGCTTAATAACAAAGAACAGCTTGATCAACTGTTGCAAAATATACCTTTAAAAAAGCTTGGCCAGCCGCAGGATGTAGCCAACCTTGTGGCTTTCCTGGCCAGTGATGAAGCAAGTTATGTAACCGGTTCAACTTACTTTATTGATGGTGGCTTAACCTATCACTATGATGAACAATAGTTAAATTCCTGGCATCTTTAAGCGAGCGCCTAGTAATTTGTTTATTGCGCCATTTTTGCTTCCGTTAAGCATTCTACCACTTTTCCATAATTACTAACAAACACTCCCTATCCCGCAACTTTTGTTACCTTTGTATCCCGTACACAAACAATTTACATGACTAAATACATCTTTGTTACGGGCGGCGTTACTTCGTCGTTAGGGAAAGGTATTATATCGGCTTCGCTGGCTAAGCTCCTCCAATCTCGTGGTTACCGTGTAACTATTCAAAAGTTTGATCCTTACATTAATATCGACCCTGGTACGCTTAACCCTTACGAGCACGGTGAATGTTATGTTACTGAAGACGGCGCCGAAACCGATCTTGACCTAGGCCATTATGAGCGCTTTTTAAATACCCCCACCTCGCAATCAAACAACATTACTACCGGCCGCATTTACCAGAATGTGATTAACCGCGAACGCGAAGGCGCTTTTTTAGGCAAAACGGTACAGGTGGTACCCCATATTACCGACGAAATTAAACGCAACATCCGCATACTGGGCGAAAGCGGCAGCTACGATATTATCATTACTGAAATTGGCGGTACTGTGGGTGATATTGAATCGCTGCCGTTTGTAGAGGCGGTAAGACAGTTTAGGTGGGAATCCGGTTCAGGTAATTCCCTCGTGATCCATTTAACACTGATCCCTTACCTGGCAGCCGCCGGTGAATTGAAGACCAAGCCCACCCAGCACTCGGTTAAGATGCTGCTGGAATATGGCATACAGCCTGATATACTTGTGTGCCGTACCGAGCACCATATCAATCAGGATATCCGTAAAAAAATAGCCCTGTTTTGTAACGTTAACGTGAACGCAGTTGTAGAATCAATTGACGCATCCACCATTTATGATGTGCCTTTGCTGATGCTGAAGGAGCAGCTGGATAAAACTGTATTGACTAAACTAAAACTGCCTGCCAAAAACGAGCCAGACCTGGAAAGCTGGAAAGACTTTTTAGGCCGTTTGAAAAACCCCACTGCAGAGGTACGTGTTGGCCTGGTAGGCAAATATGTGGAACTGCCCGATGCCTATAAATCCATCATTGAATCGTTCATACATGCTGGCGCTAAGAACGAATGCAAGGTAAGGGTCGAATCTATCCAATCAGATACGTTAACGCCTGAAAATGCTATAGAACGTTTAACAGGGCTGCATGGCGTATTGGTTGCCCCCGGCTTTGGCGAACGCGGTTTTGAAGGCAAAATAGCTGCGATAAAATATGTGCGGGAGAATAATATTCCTTTTTTTGGGATCTGCCTGGGCATGCAGTGCGCAGTAGTTGAATATGGCCGCAATGTGCTGGGCCTGGAAGAGGCCAGCAGCACTGAAATGAACGCTGATACCCCGCACCCGGTTATTGCCATGATGGCCGATCAGAAAAAGATCAAAAACATGGGGGGTACCATGCGTTTAGGCGCCTACGCCTGCGATTTGAAACGCGGCAGCAAGGCGGCCGCTATATACGGCAAACAACACATTTCTGAGCGCCACCGCCACCGGTACGAGTTTAATAACTATTACCTTAAGGCCTATGAGACGGGCGGGTTAACACCATCGGGAATTAATCCGGTTAATGGCCTGGTAGAAGTGGTGGAATTAAAGAACCATCCGTTTTTTATAGGCGCACAGTTTCACCCCGAATTAAAATCAACGGTTGCTAATCCTCACCCACTTTTTGTTAACTTTGTCGCCGCTTCGCTGGCCTATGCCCGCAAGAATTAATGTACTGTAAAAAATAATGGATAAAAATACGTTCACAGGATTATTCCTGATTATGCTGATACTGGTTGGCTCATTCTTTTTAATGAAACCATCTGAAGCGGATATAAAAAAAGAAAAGGAAAG
>CAZZVY010000091.1:0-11298 GCA_964657585.1 uncultured Mucilaginibacter sp.
TTAAAGGCGCCCTGCAACTGATCAAACAAAATCATGGTGCAGAATTTGATATTGATCTGCTGCCTTTGGATGATCAGTTAACGTTTGAGCTTTACCAGCGCGGCGATACCAATGGTACTTTCCAATTTGAAAGCGATGGTATGCAAATGTACCTGCGCGAACTGAGACCGGATAAATTTGAAGACTTAATTGCCATGAACGCCCTATACCGCCCGGGGCCAATGGAGTATATCCCAAGCTTTATTAACCGCAAGCATGGCCGTGAAGTTGTTACTTACGATTTACCTGACATGGAAGAATACCTGGCCGAAACCTATGGTATTACTGTGTACCAGGAACAGGTGATGCTTTTATCGCAAAAACTGGCAGGCTTTAGCAAGGGCGACGCTGATGTTTTGCGTAAGGCCATGGGTAAAAAGCAAATTGAGGTACTTAATAAAATGGAGGCCCAGTTTATGGACGGCGCTTTGGCCAAAGGCCACCCTAAAGATAAGCTGACCAAAATTTGGAACGATTGGAAGGCATTTGCCCAATATGCGTTTAATAAATCACATTCCACCTGTTATGCGCTGGTGGCCTATCAAACCGCATGGTTAAAGGCCCACTACCCTGCTGAATACATGGCATCGGTATTAAATAACCAGAATAGTATTGAAAAAATAGCATTCTTTATGGAGGAATGCCGGCACATGAATGTTCCTGTATTAGGCCCGGATATTAATGAATCAGGGCATTTATTTGCAGTTAATAAAAAAGGTGAAGTTCGCTTTGGCCTTTCAGGTGTAAAGGGAGTGGGCGATAAGGCGGTAGAAAGCATTATCGAAGAAAGGCTTGAACGCGGCCCTTACAAATCCGTCTATGATTTTGCACAGCGCTCAAACGTTCGCACCGTCAATAAAAAATCGTACGAAAACCTGGTTTACGGCGGCGCTTTTGACGAATTTGGGTTAAAACGTGCCCAATTTTTTGCTAAAACAGAAAACGGCATATTAACAGGGATAGAACGCCTGATTAAATATGCCAATGATTATCAGAATACACAGGGCAGTAACCAGTCATCGTTATTTGGCAGTTCGGTGGCTTCGTATATACCTGAACCGGCCATGCCGGAAACTGAAGAATGGCCGCTGATAGAAAGATTGAAATATGAGAAGGATGTTATTGGCATTTACTTAACGGGCCATCCTTTGGATAATTACAAGTTAGAACTGAACAAATACTGCAACGGTAAGGTTGCCGACCTGAAGCTGATGCAAAAGGCCCGATCGTCCGAGGGCGGCGAAGATATTATGGCCGCCTTTAATGATTTGCGTAAAAAGGGTGAAATATGTGTAGGAGGTTTAATGACCAACGTGCAGCATAAAACCACAAAAACAGGTAAACCATTTGGCACCTTTGTTTTAGAAGATTACAACGATAACTATGAATTTGCCCTGTTCGGCGATGAATATATTAAATTTCGTAATCTGTTGGTTGATGGTTATTTTGTCCATATCAGGGGTAATATAGAAGAAAAGTTCCGCCAAAAGGATAATTGGGACCTGCGTATTAACACCATTTCGTTACTCTCTGAGATGCGGGATAAATTAACCAAATCAATCACTGTAGTACTGGACCTTTACGCACTTGACCACCATTTGCTGGATAACCTGCAAACTATGGTGCAAACAAATAATGAAAAATATCCAAACAAAAACTGTACTCTCCGCTTTCTGGTAAAAGACCGTGATGAAGCGCTGTTGGTTGACCTGCCATCAAAAACCTATAAAGTAAACCCAAGCGATGATTTATTGGAGGAGATACAGAACCTGACCAATATGGAGGCCGTGCTGGCGTAATATTAATTTTTAATAACCCCTTAAATATTTCTTCCTTCGATCAATTTAAAGAACTGGTCGCGATAGGTATCGCCAACCGGTATTACTTTTTCACCAATAAAAATACGGGAACGTTCTATACTGTCTATTTTATTCAGGGCTACAATGTATGATTTATGTACACGCACAAAATGCCGCTCTGGCAGGGCATCCTCCATCTTTTTCATGTTTTGCAGGGTGATTATCCGTTCGGCACCGGTAAAAATGGAGATATAATCTTTTAACCCTTCAATGAACAGGATATTATGCAGATAAACCTTTTGTATCTTATGCTCAGTTTTGATAAAGATAAAATCGGTAGAAAAATCCTGTTGCTGCTGTTGCTGGACGGCGGGCTCTTCCTTAATGGTCTGTTTTGATGATGGTTGTATGATACTTTGTGCCTTTTGCGCCGATTTAAAAAATCGGTCGAATGCAATAGGTTTCAGCAAATAATCTATCACATCAAGATCATAACCCTCCAACGCATATTGCGGATAAGCTGTTGTTAAAATTACCTTAGCTTTCCCGTTTGATATACGAAGAAATTGTATGCCTGTCAGTTCAGGCATTTGCACATCCAGATATACCAGGTCAACCGCCCCATCCTGCACTATGGTAAGCGCTTCTATGGGGTTAGTGGTAGATTTGACCAGAGTTAAAAAAGGTATCTTAGCTATGTAATCTTCAATGATATGTAGGGCCAAAGGCTCATCATCAACTATCAGGCATCTGATCATGCTATAAAATTAAGGTTAATTCACAAGTATATGCGTCTGCCTCATCATGAATTTTTAGTTTATAATTATCATGATAAAGCAATTCTAAACGTCGCTTCACATTATTTAACCCAATCCCGCCTTCCGGATCGCGGTTGTGCCGGTGCTTTTTATTTTCGGTGTGTAATGTCAGGTGGTTATCACCCAGGTTAATGATCAGTTTGATCGGCGAAGCCGGATCGTTGGCTACCCCGTGTTTAAAGGCGTTCTCAACAAACGCTATCAGCAAAAGCGGTGCAATCCGCTGGTTTGTCACAATTCCGTTTACTTCAAAATCAACGAAGGCATTAGCGCCGAAGCGAATCTTTTGCAAGTCTATATAATTTTGCAGATAGGTAAGTTCTTTGGCCAGGTCAACCTTATTATCGTTGCACTCATAAAGCATATAGCGCATAATTTCCGATAATTTAAGCACGGCGCCGGGCGTAGTTTCCGACCGTTGATAGGCCAGCGAGTAAATAGTATTTAATGAGTTAAATAAGAAATGCGGGTTGATCTGGGATTTTAAAAAAGCCAGCTCGGCAGTCAGCCGCTGGTTTACCAGATCGCGCTGTACCCGTTCGTTAGTAAACCAGTCTACCGAAAACTGCAATACAATGCTCAAAAACACAAAAATAATCCCTGTAAATATTGTGCTGGTAAAATACGAACCAAACGCTAATTTATCAGCCGAATGCGGGTGCATGTCCGTCCAAAATGCAACAGCAAAGGCATATTTAAGCAGCCCGAAAATAATGATGGCAGCTATTATAAAACCTGTGTAGCTGCGGTAGTGCTGTTTGTTCAGATAACGCGGTATCAGCAGCAAATAATTAATATAGAACAGCGAAATATTTACACATCCGTACAGCCCAAAGATAATTAGCAGCGAACGTATCGATAGCTTACTGCTATTATGTGCTACAAATACAAAAAATGCAGTTATCCCAACCCAAAAAAGGGCATGCAAAAATATCCGGAGCCATTTGTTCATCGCATCTAAAGTAATATAAACCCGATAAACTGCTTTATATATTATATATAAGTTATATTTATACCGATGAACCGGCTTATATATCCGATAAACTGTTCAACAGGACTAATTCCCCGTTCATCTATAACTGCTGGCAGTTGGTCTAAATATTTTTAGCAGGTTAAACCTTTGATGTTTATTTGTATCATCAAACAATTACACAACAATGAAAAAGTTAATCAGCAACTCAAACCCGTTTATCCTTATATTGATACCGGTATTATTTGCTTTAATAATGGGCGTTAGTTACCAGTTTGAACAAAAAGCTAAAATGGAACTTGGCCAGCTGAACGTAAAACAGTCAACGTCGTTATTTTATAAAGGCGTTAGTCTGATAAAAACAGTTTGCAGTGTAGCTAAACAAAATGTATGGTAATACAAACCAGCGGATTAACCTTCAATTTTGGCAGCCAAACGGTTGTTAAATCGCTTTCATTACAAGTACCCGAAGGTAGCATATATGGTTTTCTTGGCCCTAACGGCGCCGGGAAAACCACAACTATTAAACTGCTGCTTAACCTGCTGCAAACACAGGAGGGCGATATCAAGATATTTGGGCTGGACTTTGCCCATCATCGCGAAGAAATATTAGCGCAGGTAGGCTCACTGATTGAGCAGCCTGCCATTTACGCGCACCTGACCGGTAAAGAGAACCTGCTTAACCGGGCCATCCTTTTACAAATTCCCGAAAGCCGGGTTGATGAAATGCTGGCATTGGTAAAACTAACCGCCGCCGCAGGCAAAAAAGCTGGTAATTACTCGTTAGGGATGAAACAGCGTTTGGGCATAGCCCTGGCCATGTTATCAGACCCTAAACTTTTAATGCTTGATGAACCCACCAACGGACTTGACCCTAATGGCATCATTGAGATACGTGAACTACTGGTACGTTTGGTTTCAGAACAGAAAAAGACGGTATTTATATCAAGCCACCTGCTGGCCGAGATTGAAAAAATGGCTACACATGTGGGTATCATCAACTTTGGCGAATTACTTTTTCAAGGCGAAATTAAGGACCTGCAAGCTATTAGTCAGCCAATGTTGTTGATAGAGACCAGCGGTACGGTTGATGCGGCCAACCTGCTTACCAGAAATAATTTTGAGGTTATTGAGGTGAAAGAAGGATCGTTGTCAGTTGTGTTTCAATCCAAAGAGAGCTCGGCTGCTATAAATGTACTGCTTAACCAACATGGTTATCCGGTTTACAGCATCCATAAAGTGCAGAAAGACCTGGAAAAACTGTTTTTAGACATTACCCAAAAACCAGCATAAATGAAAGGTTTTATATTATCGCTCCAATCTGAATTTTATAAAAGCCGCAAAACGCTGGGTTTCTGGGCTTGTATAATTTTGCCGGTTATAATAAGTTTGCTTGTTTTTACCGGCATGTATAATAATGCAGCTAAACTGGTTTCGCTGCCGGCTATTATGTTATGGCGCATCTATACAGGGGCAATATTAAACGTAATGGGCATCCTGCTGCCGTTCTTCATTATACTGGTAGCCTACTCCATTAACAGTATTGAGCATAAGGCCGATACCTGGAAAACGCTTTTTAGCTTACCTATTTCCAAATGGTCTATCTATACGGCAAAGTACCTGTATACGGTATTGCTTATCTTTATTTGTTTGACCCTATTTTTAATATTCACCATAGGCACAGGCAACTTGCTGGGGATGTTAAAGCCTGAACTGAAGTTTGCCGATTTTCATATGGAATGGGCGCTATGCCAGGTGTTTTTTAAATTATTCCTGGCATCGCTGGGTATCTTATCTATCCAGTTTTTATTAAGCCTGGTATGGTCTGATTTTTTAAAGCCGATGGGTATTGGTTTTGTGTGTACCATATCAGGAATGATAATGGCAGGGATAGACTGGCAATATGCCTATCTTATTCCATATGCCCACCCCTTGATGGCGCTTAAAAGCATGATGCCGCACATGAAAGGCAAAGGCGTTAAAATGCAACCCGAGTTTATTGTAGACCTGTTTACAAAAGACCTATATGTAGGCCTTACCGTAGGAGTGGTTGTATTTATAGCCGGGTTTTATATTGTGCAAAAGAAAAGTGTGAAATAGAGTTTATTGTAAGGCATAAACAATAAGTTCTTTACCTGCCTACCGCTGCGCCCTCGGAAAAATCGGCAAACTTTCATGCCCGTCGGCATCTACCGATTGCACAGCAAAAAAGTAATTATCTTTTGAATAGTTCAGCGTCAGTTCATTCGCAGCTACATAAAACTTTTTCTCCCATAACGGACTGGTAGTTTCACGCATTAACACATAATATCCTGCTGGCTTTTTACCCAGTTTAGGGGTTTCCCAACGCAATGTTGTTTTATTGGTCAACCCGGCGGTGCTTACAATTACATTTGCCGGCGAGGCCGGTGCTGTAGCCAGGCTGGCGAGTACCGACAGATTCATTCGTGCAGCTTTTTGTATAAAGTTATAATCGTCAAAATCTGGCAGATCGCCATAATTTATGCCGTTTTCGGTACGCACATACTGATGCTGACGGGTAAAATCCTCATTCATTTCTGTAAACCTTACTGCGGTAAAACCCTGCAACTGGAACGAAGTATGGTCGCCGCCGCGCAAAAAGCGGTCACGACGATAAATCAGTTTCACGTCCAGGTTGTCCACATAGCGCTCGGCTGTTTCTTTAATATAACGGGCTAACTCGCGTGAGGGGCTATCATTTTCACCGCCGTTGGTTACCAAGCTGCTAATGGTTTGTGCAATACGGCGTGCAGCAATTGTGTCGCCCCTTGGTGCAATATCGGTTGATGGCAAACCTTCACTGAATACACGTATATGTGTATTATCTTTCAGGTCGTTATCCATTCCGTGCGTGTTGCCAACAATATCATTGTTCAGCATGGCGTCTACGTTCCAGTTTAATTCTTTGGCGCGTTTTGCGGCATGTGCCGAGCCATTTAAACCCTGCTCTTCGCCGGGCACACACATAAATACTATAGTAGCGGGAAATGAATGTTTGGCCATTACCCGGCAAAGTTCCATGGATACGGCAGTTCCTGATGCATCATCAACAGCACCTGGCGCGGTAGCTACAGAATCCATGACATTACCTACAATAGAATCGTAATGGCCGGAAACAATATAGATACGGGTATCTGTCGGGTCTGTCCCTTTTAATGTTGCCACTATATTTTTTAATATGGTTGGCCTGTTGATACGCCCACCGGCAGGGTTTACAAAGGCATCAAATTCCACCTTCATCCGCCCGCCTGATGCAGCGGCATATTTTTCCATCTCGCTTTTTATCCAGTTACGCGCTGCGCCTATGCCGGTAGTTTTGCTGGTGGTATCGCTTAAGGTATGGCGTGTTTTAAAAGTTACTAATTTACGGATAATGGCCTCAATGTTTTGCGACGATACCTCCTCGGCCATTTGTTTTATGGCAGGGTCGGGCTTAATGGTTGTCTGGGCATAGGCTGCACCCGTTAGTAATGAAAACAGTGATATTAAAAGTTTATATTTCATTTTAAGTAATTAGAGATAAAATTAAATAGATGTAAGTGTTCTAAGCGTAATTATTATACTTTTTTGTACCAAATGCTTTTGATGAATGAAGATCATTACCAAACTCTGACTAACTACTCTTTAATCACCATCTTCTTCCCCTGCTAATTCTAATATCCTGCCCGGCTGTTCAAAATTGCTGCGCACAAAGTGGCACCAGTCGCATTCCTTTTTACCGCAGCCGGTGGCAAAATCATGTGCCATAATTTTATTATAAGTATCGGTGATCTGACGGGTAACTTCCTCAATGTCTTCGGGACTTACCACCATCTTTTCTTTGTGATACTCGCCTTCGGCAACAGGCTCTACAAAATCAAAGATGGTACTTACCACCTGCCAGTCCCTGGTGCGGTCATTATCGATCAAAAGCTTGTAAAAAACCGCCTGACGCCAGTAGTCGCCGCCATTTGGCGCCTCGTTCGTCGGGCGCAGCAGTTTATCCTTAGCATATTTAAGCTTCCCCGTTTTATAATCAACTATGGTTACATCCTTGCCGTTAAACTCTACCTTATCCAGGTTTCCCTTCACCGGTACGCCTGCTATTTCCAGATTTTTTACAGGTAACTCCACCAATGCCACCTTATTCCAGGTCAGCACATTTTGCCTGTAATAAACCGGCAATATCTTATCACCATAATCCATCCGCAATTTAAAAATTTCTTTAGTAAAAGCATCCTGATTGCGGTACATATATAACCGGAAATCCTGCATAAACTCGTCTACAGAAGGAAATTGATCATTGCTTTCCTTCATTTTACGAAAAGCCTTACGCAAGGCATCATGCACAGCCGAGCCAAATGTTGCCGCCGGACTTTTGCCGGATGGTACCCGGATTAAACATTGAAAATAAAACCTCAGCGGACAATCCAGGTAGTTATTTAAGTGCGTTACAGAAAGGGTGTAGCTTTGCAGTAACTGGTTAATATAATTAGTATCCAGCAACTGCGCCCGCGGTTTTTCATCTTCGCTGAATTGTGTCAGATAAAAATCGACCATTTCATCAGCTGTTACCTGCGGATATTCGGTGTGCAGATGGGTGGCTGATAATATCTCCCCGATAAACTGCGATGCTTCCAGTTCTTTCCCTTTCTTATCCTTTGATGGGTAAGAAATTATCAGGCATTGTTTAGCCCTGGTAAGTGCTACATAAAACAAACGGCGTGCTTCCTCTTTCTCGGCCAGTTCATCCGCTGGCGATTGCATTAATGTATCAGGATATTTAAAATTATCACTGCGCCCCTTACTATCCCATACCCGCTTATTGCAGCCAATGATAAACACATGCTCAAACTCCAGGCCTTTTGACCCGTGGGCGGTTAGGAAATTAACGCCGTTATCTGAATAGATCAACTGGTGCAGATCAAGCCGTATTCCGTTACCGATCATAAGGTCAACAGTGGCAATAAATTTATTTAACTTTATATCAGGGGCTTTACGGCTTTCTTCCTTTAAAAAATCAAAGAAAACTGTCAGCATCTGCATAAACTTTCCTTTATCCGGCTGTTGCATTATATATTTAAGTACACCCATTTTGTTGACCACCTGCTCAAAGAAACCCTGCAAGGTTAAACTTACCGAGTCCTTTAACAAATCATCAATATGCCGCATCAGGTATTTAACCTGGTGATTGGGCGGCGCATCAAACAGGCCAATTTGCGATGGCATCCGCATTTCGCTTAGGTAACGGCGCAGCGAGGTTTTTGGCCGGCCTTTGTTAGCCATGCTGTAATTTTCGGTTGCTACCGCTACACTGGCCTTGGCAATATCAATAGGTGGAATATCAAAAAAATCATAATGCAACAGCTCAAACAAGCGGTCATCGCCGCTGTAGGGCGTGTCCATCTCGGCAGCCAGGTAACGCAATATACTGATAATCTTTTCGCCAAAAGGGTCGGTCAGCACATCAATTTTACGGCGGGTATTTACTGCTATCTTTTTATTGTCCAGGTAACGCACCAATTCTTCGGCCTGGCTATGGTTACGGTATATTACAGCTATTTCGCCAGGGGGTGTACCTTTAGCTACCAGTTTTTCTATTTGCTGCGCTATATGTACCAATTCCTGGTCGGGATTTATATACTCCCGGACCACCGGTGCAATGGTTTCTTCCGCAAAACGGGGATGTGCCGACTTTAAGTTTTTATCCAGGTTAAGCTGGCTGGTCAGGCGTTCCTGGTTACGGTCTATCAGCAGGCGCGAAACATCCAAAATATGTTGATTTGACCTATAATTATGTTTCAGCACAATGGTTTTCAGCGCAGCTACATGGTCGGCCGCAAAATCCAGGATGTTCTTCATGTTAGCGCCCTGAAAACGGAAGATAGACTGATCATCATCGCCCACAACAAAAACGTTAGGTGTTTCCCAATAGCTGATTATAAATTTCAACAATTCGTTTTGCGCCCCGCTGGTATCCTGAAACTCATCTACCAGGATATACTGGTAACGCTCCTGGTAGCGGCGCAAAATATCTTCATTTTCACGGAATGCCTTCAGCACCCAAAGAATCATGTCGTCATAATCATAGCGGCTTTTGGCGCCCATTTTGGTATGATAGTTTTTATACTCGCCAACAGCTGCCAATAGCTTGCCCATACTTTCATGTGCGGCATCAATTTCCTTTTGTTTTGGGTCGCCAATCTTAATACCCCTGGCATGGTTGGGGCGCTTATAATAAAACCCCTCCCTTAAGTGTATATCGTTCAGGTATTCCTGCACCGCGGTGGTTATCTGCGCTTCGTCCCAGTTTTCCTTTTTCATGGTAGAAAAAAGGTTTCTTAAACGTGTAATATCATAATATATCTCGCCGGTAAAGCGTTTCAGCACATGATCTTTAGGAAAATCGTTCACCAACTCCTGAAACAGCATTGCCGATTCCAGATCAGATAAAGGCTCCAGGTTTAGTTTACCAAAATATTCCAGGTTTTCCTGTATAACTTCGTTGCAAAAAGCATGGAAAGTATGGATGTGTATGCGATATGCATCCGGGCCAATAAATTGGAACAAACGCTTGCGCATGGCCACCGCCCCGGCATCGGTATAAGTTAAACAAAGTATCTCGTTAGGCTGGGCATCGGTATCCAGCAATATCTTGCCAATGCGGGCAGCCAATATTTGCGTTTTACCGGTACCAGGCCCAGCCACTACCAGCACCGGGCCATCCATTTTATTAACGGCGGCTAACTGTTCGGCATTTAGCCCGGCTAAAACTTCCTGAAATTTTTGGTTATATTTTTGATGGGAGGACTGCATAGTATCTGAGTAAAAATAAGAAAAATGCAGCAGACATTCTTAGCAATAATGTCAAATGGCTAAATCGCTTTACAATCCCCCGCTTCCTACAATACCACTTCCATTCGGGAAATAGGTATTCACACTAACCGATAGTTTACCTGCGGCCTTAATTTGCCCGGTAATTATTTTAGCGGCAGCGCGTTGCAGGGGCGCTTCTTTTTGGTAACAGGCAAGCAGGGCGGCGCTTTTTTCAATACCCGGCAAACCGGCAATAGTGTAAGGGTTGGCAAATACACTTATAACGGTGTTAGGGTAAGCCGCAAGTTCGGCTATCATAAGTTTAAGATTGCTGCTATAATCAAGTTTACTGGCTGGGCGTACTCGTGTATCATGTATACCGACAATGATCTGATCATAATTTTTTAAATCTTCCATAATGCTGGCAATGTCCGTAGCTTGTGCTTCCTTGCTTAAATAATAAAACTTGTTGTTTTTAAAGGTTTTCGCCAGTTCGTCCTGGTAAACTGTTTGCGCGGTTGCCCCTATGCTCACAATTGCCGTTCTTTTATCAGGATCCAGCTTCTGCAGCGTGGTATCCCCCTTTAACAATGTTACGGCCTTGTCACTTAATTCCTGCTGTAATTCCAGCGCTTCAGGCCGATTCAAATCCTCCGCTAAATGATCGGTGTTAACCGGCTGATATTTATTTAAACCTGCCCAGTATTTTGCTGCCAATAACTTTTTAACACGTGCATCCAGTTCCTGCCTGTCTATTTTACCTTTACGGATAGCCTTCTTGATTATCTTAACCGCACGGCAGGAGTTTTCGGATAGTTCCAGTATATCATTGCCGGCAATAAATGCGCGAACATCG
>CAZZVY010000092.1:0-11254 GCA_964657585.1 uncultured Mucilaginibacter sp.
AAAAGTTGTTACCCAAAATACGGAAGATGCTCCTGCTGTGGCAAATAGCGCAAAAAAATCAAACGCACCAATAGCTACCGAAACGTCAAAACCGGCGGCCAGACCAACGATTAACGCAAACGCGTTATACAAAGGCCCCAGCAAAAGCGGTACAGGCGAAGGCGACGGAACTGGGACTAAAGCCGGAAACCAGGGTAGCCCTAATGGCTCAACATTAGCCAGCAATTATGGGCCCGGGGGATCTGGCAATGGTTTAAGCTTGCCTAACTGGCATTTTGTTAACCCGCCCGATGTTAAAAATGTGAACCGCGTACCAGGTATAGTAGTAATTGATTTTACTATTGATGACAAGGGCAATGTGCTTCAGGCACAATCCAATAAAAAGAAAACCAATCTTGCCGACCTTGGCTTAATACAAGCTTGTGTAGATGCCATCAAGAATTCTAAATTTACTTCTTCCCAATCCGCTTCTGGCAATGCCAGAGGAGAAATGTCGTTTGTATTCAGGGTTGATTAAAAACGTAAACCTATCAATGCTGATGATGTCCATCCGAGCCATGAGCGTGGCCGTGTGATAATTCTTCAGGGGTTGCAGGGCGCACATTGATGATATTGCCTTTAAAATGTAGCGCCTGGCCGGCCATCGGATGGTTAAGGTCTACCAATACCCCATCCTCAGCTATAGATACTACTTGTCCCTGAAAATGATGGCCTTCGTTATCTTGTAGCGGCAATACACTGCCAATTTCGGGCATATCCTGTCCGGCAAACATTTCCTTTGGTAAGTTGGCTACCGCTTCTTCATCATGTTCGCCATAAGCATCCTCGGCTGTTAACCTGAAATCGTAAGCATCGCCGGTTGATAGCTTACTTAAATTTTCCTCAAATTTTGGCAGCATTTGTCCTGCGCCGAATAAAAAAGTAAGCGGTTGTTCCAACGTTGCACTCTCAACAAGTTCTTCTGCCCCCTGCTCATTATTAACATACAAATCGTAAGTTAATGATACTACGTGTTGCTGTTCAATCTTCATTTAATGCTTATTTATGATATAATATTTTAGCGGTCAATTTGTTTTAATGCCTCGGTAACATTTGTTACTGGCAACCCGCAGGTTTTATTTTTGCAGATGTAAATGCAACTTTCGCTACCAGCCCGGCCCTGTAGCAAAGGTAAATTTTCGACCGTACCACCCAGCATGAGCTTATTAGGGATATAATTCTTCAAAACTGCCTTACTTAAACCCTGCCAATCTGGCCCGGTAAAAGCCATTTCGTATAAGCCAAAAACTTCCTCCTGCAGTAATACCGCCCAATTTGAGTATGATGATCCGTATTTTGCTATCAGCGGGAAAATGTTACGCAGCAGTTGCGCTGATATTTCTGAATAAGGCTCCTCATCAAAGAGCAAACCTAATTTTTTTAGATTGAGCGCCATAACCGAGTTGGATGATGGGATTACCCCGTCCATAATCTCAGCTTTCCGTGCAATCAGTTGTTCATCGTTTTCGCTGGTATAGTAAAAGATGCCATCCGCTGCCGAATAAAAATCTTTAATGGCAGTATCATTCAGGCGTTTAGCATAATTAAGCCACTTTATATCAAAAGTAATCTCATACAAGGCAATAAAGGCATCTGTAACGTTGGCGTAGTCATCTAAAAAAGCAAAATCCCTGCTATGGCCACCTGCTAAGGAGGGGTAGTTAAGCCCTTTAAATATCCTGATCAAATTATCGTTTTCGGTTATCAGGTTATTTATAATAAAATCGGCATTTTTTAGTGCAAGGTCAAGGAAATCAGGTTCATCAAAAGCTTTGTAGGCATCACATAAACCTTTTAGCATTAATCCGTTCCATGATGCCAGTATCTTATTATCCAATCCCGGACGGATACGTTTGTTTCGATATTCCAATAACTTTTGCTTAGAGTGCTTTATAATCGTCAATAATTCCATTACACTAATGCCTGATCTTTTGGCCAATAAATCATCTTCGTTGTTCCGGAACAACACATTAGTGGCTTCTTCTTCCCAGTTGCCATCGTCAGTAATGTTATAATAATTGCAAAATAATTCAGCGTCATTACGTAATATGTCCACAATCTCACTTTTGGTAAAACTGTAAAACTTCCCCTCCACTCCTTCGCTATCCGCATCCAGCGCCGAGTAAAATCCATAATTTGGCGATGTTAGTTCGCGCTGAATAAATTTGATTGTTTCATTGACAACATCCCGGTATAGCTCATCCGGCTGCCAGGTAAATGCTTCTGCATATAGCCCAATTAACTGGGCATTATCATAAAGCATTTTTTCAAAATGCGGAATATGCCAGCGCCGGTCAACCGAGTAGCGGGCAAAGCCGCCGCCAATATGGTCGTATATACCGCCGTAAGCAATTTTCTTCAATGTAAGCTTTACTATTGCAGCAATACTATCATCGTGCATTAAAAAGGCATAACGCATTAAAAACTTCCAGTTATTGGGCATCGGGAATTTAGGCTCGCTGCCCATACCGCCTTCTACCTGGTCAAAATAGCGCACCCAGTTGCTTACTACTTTTTCCAGGTCAATGGTATTGTAATTAGCCTGCTTCTTTATAAAATTTACAGATTCATATTGTTTAATACCTGCGGTTAGCTTATCAGCATATTCAGCGGCATCCTCCGGTTTATTTTTATAAAAATCGGCCAGGTTGAACAGTAGGCTGGTCCAGTCGTTTTTGCGGAAATAAGTGCCCCCGTATATCGGCCGCTGATCAGGCAGGCAAATGCAGTTAAGCGGCCAGCCGCCCCGACCGGTCATTAACTGCACGGCGCTCATATATATCTGGTCAACATCTGGGCGCTCTTCCCGGTCCACCTTAATACATACAAAATATTCGTTCATTACTGCTGCCACGGCCTCATCTTCAAAGCTTTCATGCTCCATCACATGGCACCAATGGCAGGCAGAATACCCTATACTTACCAGGATCAGCTTGTTTTCACTCTTCGCTTTTTGCAGAGCTTCGGTTCCCCAGGGATACCAGTTTACCGGGTTATTGGCATGCTGTAATAAATATGGAGAGGTGGAATTGGCAAGACGGTTCATACTAACAGTGCGCTAACTTGTCTCATTAAATAATAACCCTTATATCAAACCCTGATAATTGAACAATAATAGCATTACTACAAAAAACACTTGCACATGTTTAAAATATCTCAAATCGATAATTTGTAAAATGTATATTTATTAGAAACAGCCCTTAACCCCAGCTTTAAGGATTATTACAAAAGGTGTTAGTATTTATTAACCTTTTATATAAACTACTTGCTTGGTCTCAAAAAACTCTTCAGTAAAAAAGTTTTTTAAATAGAATTGGCGAACGGTTAAACCTGATTCGGCAATCTCATTTTGCAGGTTGCCGCCTTTTAAGTAAAGTATCCCATTTGACAGGGTGTTGTTAGATATTTTATTGAATTTACCTTTTACCCATGGATAAAAATCTTTTAGTTGCGTAACCGCACGCGATATTACAAAGTCAAACGTGCCGGGCACATCTTCGGCACGGGTGTGCGTAGCTTTTACATTAGTAAGATCAAGCGCTTTTGACACCTCCTGAACTACTTTGATTTTCTTGCCTATAGAATCAACCAGATGAAACTGCGTATCAGGAAACATAATAGCCAGCGGGATGCCAGGAAAGCCACCACCGGTGCCTACGTCTATTACCTGTTCGCCAGGTAAAAAATCTATTACCCTGGCTATTCCCAACGAATGAAGTACATGCCGTTCGGGAAGCATTTCAATATCCTTTCGGGATATTACATTAATCTGGCTGTTCCAATGCTCATATAGTGCGGACAGTTGCTGGTATTGCTGTAATTGTTTATCGGTTAAGCCCGGAAAGTATTTCAATAGTAGTTCGTCAGATCTCATCCTTGCTGATATGCCCAACGATGTTTTGCAATAAGTTACGTGCTTTAAACAACTGACCTTTTACAGTACCGATAGGCAGGTCTAACTGCTCGGCTATTTCATCGTAGGCCAACTCATCAAAATAACGCAGTGTTATTAATTTATAGTAGCGGGGCGGCAAACTTTCTATCAGGGTCTTTAGTTCCTGAGTTTGCTGGTTCTTTATCCAGGTTTCTTCAGGGTTCAAAACATCCGCCTTTATCTGTAATGAGCGTTCTTCACCATCATCATCAAGCATCCCGTTGAGGGATAGGGTGTTCAATTTTTTTTTGCGGATAAAATCGATACAGTTATTGGTAGCTACCCTAAATAACCAGGTACTGAATGCATGGCTGGGCTGGTATTTCTCTAATTTTTCAAACGCTTTGCCAAATGTTTCAACAGTAAGATCCATAGCATCTTCCTTGTTATTCACCATTTTAAGGGCCATAAAATAAATAGCATCCTTATAACGGTGCATTAAGTCTGCATAAGCTCTTTGATCTCCCTTTAGCGCCTTTTGCACTAACTGAAAATCATTCTTTGCATTTTCGGTAAAGTTAATATTTACTTCCATTGGGTAGTTTTAACAAATGTTCCAATAAGCCCAAAAACATTCAAATAAAAATAGTAAAATATGTCTAACACGGGCAAATAAAACAACAAATCATTAGCATTTAGTTTTTTAAATATCCTTGTGTAAACCAATAATTGCATCCCCAGCCTTAAAATAAATATACCTGACGCTATTACTGGATAAATATTAAAGACCAATGCTAAAATTAGTGTTATATAAAAAACAAACCCGCTTACAGCGTCAATACTAAGCATTTTACGGTGACGATTGTGATAATATTTCCCCACACCCATGTGCCGCTTTTTTTGCCGATACCATGATGCAATATTGGTTTTTGCCTGACTGCAGGTGAAAGCATCCTTGCTGATTTCGATCCTTACATTGTTGGCAGTTGCATTAGCATTAACAAACAAATCATCATCACCAGCTAAAATATGCATATGTGAAGCAAAGCCCTTTGACCGGAAGAACAAAGTTTTAGTATAGGCCAGGTTGCGGCCGATACCCATATAAGCGTCCCCTTTTAAAGCTGCCGACAGATAATTAACAGCGGTTTTCAACGTCTCAAACCGCGTAAAAGTATTTAGTAAGCCACCCGTACGGATATAGGGCGAGTAGCCCAGAACTATCTCGGTCTGGTCATTAAAATTACGGCTCATTAATCGTATCCATTGGTTTGATGCTGGTTTGCAATCGGCATCTGTAAACAGCATATGCTCATGGGCTGCAGCTTTTATACCAAGTGTCAAAGCAAACTTTTTTCCTGTTTTAAACCGGTCATGCTCGGTAATAGTTACCACTTTTAAATGTGGATAGTTTTTTTGCATATCCATTAAAAGTATTTCCGATCCATCATACGAGCAATCGTTAATAACTACCACCTCATAATCGGGATGGTCCTGCGTTAATATAGAGGGCAAATAGCTTATCAGGTTTTTAGCCTCGTTACGCGCACTAATGATAACCGATACCGGAAACAGATTTTCGTTGCCGCCTGATTGTGCATCATACTTTGTTAAATGATAATACCTGCCCAATAAATAATATAGCTGGATAAAGAAAGATAGCAAAAACAGGAAGAAGAGGGCAACGTGCGTGTATGCTTCCAAACCGGGGTTATGATAATGTGCAAAATTGTAAAAATGTATGGAATATACCAGCATATGCACTTAAAAATGTTAATATAATTAATTGATCATTAGCAGATAATGTTGTACTGACATTTATCTTTATACATGTACCCTTGTTTTAGACAATATCCTTCTTCATAATCCGGTTAGGACAATTATTTGTAATTTCGCGCTCCGGAAAATGAAATTTACCTTAGCAGCACAGGATACGCAAACAAAAGCACGCGCAGGCGAGATCACCACAGATCATGGCGTTATCCCAACTCCAATTTTTATGCCGGTTGGCACTGCCGGTACTGTAAAGGCAGTTCATCAGCGTGAGTTAATGAATGATATTGAGGCGCAGATTATTTTGGGGAATACCTATCATTTGTATTTAAGGCCCGGCTTAAATACGCTTGAACAAGCCGGTGGCTTACATAGATTTAACGGTTGGGATAAGCCTATTTTAACCGATAGCGGCGGCTACCAGGTATATTCATTAACGGAAGTGCGTAAAATTAAGGAAGAAGGCGTAACCTTCCGCTCTCATATTGATGGCTCAAAGCATCTGTTTACACCTGAAAATGTGATGGATACGCAACGTATCATTGGGGCGGATATTATTATGGCCTTTGATGAATGTACGCCTTACCCTTGCGAATATCACTATGCGCGCCGGTCATTAGATATGACCCACCGCTGGCTTAAGCGCTGCTGCGACAGGTTTGACAGTACTGAACCTAAATATGGTTACAGCCAAACTTTGTTCCCCATTGTACAGGGATCGGTATATAAAGATCTGAGGATAAAGTCTGCGGAGGTGATCGCTTCTTTTGAGCGTGAGGGCAATGCCATCGGCGGACTTTCGGTTGGTGAACCCGCTGAAGAAATGTACGCCATGACAGAAATTGTATGTGATATATTACCGCAGCAAAAACCGCGTTACTTAATGGGCGTGGGGACACCGGTGAACATATTAGAGAACATTGCCCTGGGTATTGATATGTTTGATTGTGTAATGCCAACCCGCAATGCGCGTAACGGTATGCTTTTTACCAAGGATGGTATTATAAACATGCGTAACGAGAAATGGAAGAATGATTTTTCGCCCATTGAGGCCGACAGCCAATTATGGGTAGATACACAGCACACTAAAGCTTATCTGCGGCACCTTATTGCATCAGGCGAAATTTTGGGAGCCCAGATAGCCAGCCTGCATAACCTGCATTTTTACCTGTGGCTGGTTACGACTGCGCGGGAAAAGATCATATCAGGAGGGTTTTATGAATGGAAAAAAATAATGGTTAGCCGCTTAGGCCAAAGGTTATAAATGAGATTAGTACCGCATCGTTATTTAAAGGTAATTGACAGGCATATCATTAAAAAGTACCTGGGCACATTTGTGTTTACACTGGGCATTTTTGTAGTGATAACAGTGGTGTTTGATATCTCTGAAAGGCTGGATAACTTTTTGAAGGGCAAGGCTCCGCTGCACGATATTGTTTTCCAGTACTATGCCGGCTTTGTGCCTTTTTACCTGAATATGCTATCGCCGCTCATCAACTTTCTGGCAGTAATATTTTTTACGGCTAAAATGGCCAATCAAACAGAAATTGTGCCTATTCTTTCAGGCAAAGCCAGTTTCAACCGTTTTTTAAGGCCCTACTTCATAGCTTCTACTGTGATTTTCATCGTATCATTCTTTGCCAATGTTTACCTGATACCCTATACAAACCGGCTTAAAAATACCTTTGAGAATACTTATTTCAGAGACACGGACCCCAAAAAGAGCGAGGTACACATCCAACTGGACAAGCAGACATTTGTATATCTGGAAAGCTATGACGAAGCCACCCATAACGGTACCAATTTTGTTTTGGAGAAGTTTAAAGGTGATACTATGCTTCAAAAAATGACCGCTTATCAAATTCATTATGATTCGCTTAAAAATGTATGGTCGTTACCGGCCTACGAAGTGAGATATATTAACGGACTTAGCGAGGGTTATAAAAAAGGAGTGAATAAAGACACTGTTCTTGATATGCACCCGTCAGATTTTATTGTACGCGATAATGAGTATTCCGCCATATCAACAAGTAAGCTAAATACAGCCATAGCTAAAGAAAAAATGCGCGGTACCGGTGTTTTGCTGGATATGCAGTATGAATTGTATAAGCGGTTTGTGTATCCCTTTGCTACTTATGTACTTACCCTTATAGGAGTGTCCATCTCCTCACGCAAAGTGCGCGGGGGTATTGGCTTACCGCTTGGGATTGGTATATTCCTGTGCTTTGCCTATATAGTAGTAGATAAATTTGCCATTGTATTTTCAATTAAGGGCGGCATGCCCCCAATTATTACGGTATTAATGCCAAATGTGTTATTTGGCGCTTTAGGATATTACTTACTTCTAAAAGCGCCCAAATAATATGGCCCAGCATGTAAATAAGAACCTGCTCATTCTGCATTGCACGGTTTTTATATGGGGCTTTACCAGTATTTTAGGTAAGCTAATATCAATATCGGCAGTGTCATTAGTATGGTACAGGGTAATTATAGCCTTTATAAGTTTATTCCTGTATTTTAAGCTGGCAGGTACTGCTATTAAGGTTTCAAGGAGTTCGTTCGTTAAATTGTTTTTTACAGGCGCCTTGGTAGGCGGGCACTGGATACTTTTTTTCCAGGCTATTAAATCGTCCACTGTTCCGGTAACGCTGGTTTGCTTATCGTCCATGACGTTGTTTACTGCTATATTTGAACCTTTATTTAATAAAAAGAACATATCCAGGCTGGAAGTACTGGCTGGCATACTTATAATAGCAGGTATACTTATTATTTTCAAGTTCGAGACCCGATATACCAGAGGCATCATCTTCGGTTTGTTAAGCGCATCTTTTGCCAGCTTGTTCAGCATCATTAACTCCAGGCAGGTAAAGCAAATCGAAGCCTCAGTTATTGCTTTTTATGAACTTGCCGGGGCTTTATGCTGGATCAGCCTATTCCTTCTTATCACAAATGGCTTCAATAAAAGCATGATAATACAGCATAAGGACATTATATATCTGATCATACTCGGAACCATTTGTACATCATTAGCTTATGTTGCAGGCGTATCTGTGATGCGCGAGATTTCGGCATTTAATGTGGCGCTGATCACCAACCTGGAGCCGGTTTATGGCATACTTTTATCTTTTGTTTTTTTTGGCGACGCCAATAAAATGAATTTGGGATTTTGGGCAGGCGCCCTGCTTATCTTGTCAACTATATTTTTATTCCCGGTGGCGCAAAAGCAAATCATCAGGTTCAGATCGCGCTGAAACTCCATGTTGCCTAAGCGAACATATATTAAAAAGACAAATGCATGTTAATATAATATTAAACCCGATATTAGACACACCGGCTTAAATATAAAATATATGAGATTAAGAACCATCTTTATTATCATCATTACTATCCTGCTTACTGTTGTAATCATGCAGAATAATGAATCCGTGTATTTTAATGTTCTGTTTTTTACAGCTCATACTTCCAAACTGGTAATGATGCTGGTAGTAGCTGTTATAGCCTTTATCATAGGTTATCTCACCGGTCGGCCAAAACGGACAAAATTTAACAACAATATCGGGCGTAGCTATGATGAGCATAACGACACCATGCACGAAGGCACCACAAAGCCGAACACCGATACACTAAGTGATGAAGACAGGGAATATATCAGTTAACCAGGAATAGATAGGTAAAGCAGCTTGTATCTAAAGCACCTATGAAGGCCTGATAGACAAAATCTGTCATATTTTGGCTGTTGTCATCCGGGTAACTCTCAATGTATTTGCCAGTCAATAGGCTTTTCGCCTTCTTTAATTAAATATTCATTAGCTTTTGAGAACGGTTTTGACCCCCAGAAGCCCCGTTCGACAGACAGCGGGGATGGATGGACCGATTTAATGATATGATGCTTGGCTGCATCAATCAAGGGTATTTTAGATTGCGCATATGACCCCCAAAGTATAAATACCAGGCCCTTACGTCTGTCAGATAATTTTTTGATCACTTCATCGGTAAAAATCTCCCATCCTTTTTTTTGGTGCGAGGCGGCCTGTCCGGCCCTTACGGTTAATGTAGCGTTTAGTAACAGTACGCCCTGATTGGCCCACTCCTGCAGGTTACCGTGCTTAGGAGTTAAAAAACCCGGTATATCGGTAGTTAGCTCCTTATAAATATTAATCAATGATTTAGGTACGGCAATGCCTTTCTGCACGGAAAACGACAGGCCATGCGCCTGATGAGCCCCATGATATGGGTCCTGCCCCAGTACTACAACCTTTACTTCATCAAACGGGGTTGAATTAAAGGCGTTGAAAATATCAGCATTTTTAGGGTAAACTACCTGACCCGCTTCCTTTTCCGATTGCAGGAACATTTTGAGGTTAACCATATAAGGTTTGTCAAATTCATCCTTCAAAATCCTAAGCCACGAGGCTTCTAATGCTACCGACATATTTATTGAACAGTATTTGATTTAGCGTACAAATTAACGGATATTTACAGTCTGTAAAATAGTATAGCAAATGATGTCAAATATTGTTCGGTTAATTTTAGCATGTGTGATAATGGGGGCCGCGGTAACCATGGCTGGCTTTGGCATATGGGGATGGGGAATATTGGTGCTGTTTATTGGCGGACTGGTATTGCTTAGCTTCTTTTTCAATGAAAAGATGATCATTTCGCAGTTTTACCTGCGTAAAGAACAGTCGGTTAAGGCCGAAGAGTGGCTGCTGAAAGTAAAGGATTACGAAAAAGAACTGCATAAAGGGCAGTGGGGATATTATAACCTGTTGCTGGGGCTAATTGAATCGCGTAAAACGCCTCTGAAGGCGGAGAAATTTTTTAAGAAATCACTTTCGCTGGGCATGCGGATGTCGCACAATACAGCTTTAGCTAAATTAAGCCTGGCAGGTATTGCTATGGCTAAACGCAACAAGCGCGAGGCCCAGATGTACCTTCAGGAAGCAGCGAAGGATGATAAAAATAAATTGCTGTCCGATCAGATAAAAATGATGAAGGGCCAGATGGCACAAATGGATAAACAGGTTGTACGCGGCTACAGGGGGTTTTAGCTAATGAAGACGGATATTGATAGAAATATTTTTTAGCAAGGCTTATACCTACAATCCGCTATTCACTAATTGTTTCCTTACTTCTCGTCCAGCGAATCAAAATAGTCAGGTTCAGCGTTACGATTTTGGTCAGGGGCAATGTGCCGGTCGGGTATTTCCAGATCGTCATCATCGTCTGACGAGCTTGTGAGTTTTGCCCTCACATCAGCCAGTTCCCGCCTGCGCGGTTTATCATCATCGCCCAGGGGGTTAAATATTTCCACCATTTTCAGCAAACTTCTTACCAAGGATAAATTAAACTGGTCCCGGTTCAGTTTAATTAGATACTCGTTTTCGGTTATTTCCAGTATTGAATTCATCGCTCACACAAATTATAAAGTATTACACACAATAATAATGGTTTGTATGTTGGCTTTGTTTTAAACTTTTGTTAAGAAATTAAACTATTATTGACTGATTAAAGGATTATACCACGGCTAACTAAAAATCATAGCCGTCAACTAATTACGGCGTAGTT
>CAZZVY010000093.1:0-6645 GCA_964657585.1 uncultured Mucilaginibacter sp.
AGCGTAACCTGTTCCGGTTTCTTAAATTCCATCTCCTGATTATATAACTGATAAGTGCCGTGCTCGCGGGCTACCTCTATGTTTATTGTATACTTGCCTTGTTTAACCAAATTGCCTTTATCGTCTTTGCCGTCCCATTTTAATGTATACTTGCCGGGGCCGCGGGTGGCGCTGGTAGTGGAACTGATATTATTGTTTTCGGAAGTAAATACATCATAATAAGTGCTGTACCATAAGCGCATATCGTTCAAGTATTTAGGTTTCTGATACCACAGGGCAACACTGCGCACCGGTTTTTTATCAGCATCGGTTACCCAAACGGCAACGTAAGGGCGGTGTGCGCGGGTACCTTCTATCTGTGCCAGTTCCAGGTTGATGGTCAATTCATATTTAGGATCCCAGGCCTTGTCTTTAATTATGGCATTGATGTTTAATGAGGGCGCGGCAATGGGTAACTCCATTGCCTTCCAGCCTTCGCTTTGCATACATTTACCCTCACGGGTTATCAGCATATACTCAGCGCCGGGTACGGTAGCCATTAATTTTTTACCTTCTTCAGGGCTTAGCACATTTAATGATGTAGCTAATGCACCTGCATCAACGGCATTCGGGGCTATAACGGTAGCGCTGATCACTTCGCTGGCTGGTTGGCCGGTACGCGGGTCTACAATGTGCGAATACCATTGGCCCTGTATCATTTCCCCGCGGCGGTAGCTACCGCTGGTAGCTATTGTTTTGTTGCTGATGCTTAATTCAGCTACCGGTGCATCGTTCTCGGCATCTGCTCTGGGGTTGCTCACATTGATCTGTTCGGTGTGCTCACCGCGTACCACAATATCGCCGCCAATATTTAATACAATGGCGCTTACCCCATTTGCAGCCATAGCTGCCGTGCAAGCCTTATTCATGATATAGCTTTTGGTAAACGTGTTCAGCATAAGGGCTGCATCATCTAAACGCTGGGCAGTGTGGTTGTTTGCATCCAGTTTCCAGTGGGCCTGTTTTACCTGTGCTACAGCAGCATCTATCTCGGTCTGAGTTGGCAGTTGGTTGCGCTGCGCGGCTGCCTTCCAAACTTTGCCAATTGCTTCGGCTGATGCATCCAGTGCGCCATTGGTTTGCACGCGCCATTTATCAAATAAGTTCAACACCTCCAATAGCTCGGCCGATACTTTTACAGGTTGTTTTGGGCCGTTCATCCATTTACAAAACTCGCTGCTGGCATCATAGCCACTTAGTATTTTATTTAGCCTGTCAATTTCGTTCATAGCGGCATCTTCAGCCCGTACTGCATTTTCTGGTGATGTGGCCGCTATCTTAATCTCCAGGGAGGTGCCTAACACATGCTCATAATCTGACACGTACATCCGTGCATTTTTGGGGTTATCAATGGTGAAGTTAGTGCACAGCAATAAGACCAAGCATGCAGAAAAAAGCGTATTAAGTGGTTTCATATTTAATTAGACTAATTTTAAACTATGATATATATCTAACAATGAATAATTTAAAGCATGAGTTAGTGCAGCTTTAGCGTTAGCTAATGTAATAATGCCGGATATAAGTAGCAAGCAAATTATTAAAAAAATTGATCAGCTAAACATCGGCTGGCTTGCAGCACTTACAAGTTATTTTATTAGCTTTATTTGAACTATAAATAGGCATGGGTCATAGATCGACTAAATGAAAAAGATGTTAATTGCGGAAATTATTACTGAACGCCTTAAACTAAATTTGCTTACCATTGATGACCATCCGTTTATTTTACAGCTGCTAAACTCATTGGGTTGGTTAAAGTTTATCGGTAACAGGAACGTTGACGACAGCGCTGCTGCAATACAGTATATTATAAACATATTGGACAATCCTGATATAATTTATCTGGTGGTAAAACTTAAAAACGGGCCCATTGGCATTATTACTTTTTTAAAGCGCGACTACCTGGAACATTATGACCTGGGTTTTGCCTTTTTGCCGGATTTTACCGGGCAGGGTTATGCCTTAGAGGCAGCAAGAGCTGCACTAAAACATTTTTCGCAAAAGCAGGGAATTAACCAGTTTCAGGCAATTACTATTGCAGAAAACAACAGTTCTGTTAATTTATTAACAAAGTTAGGTTTTATATTTGACGGTGAAATGCAAAAGCCGGATGATAATAATATATTAAGGGTATATAGTTTAACGTTACCGGCCTGACCATATACGCAATCCCATCTTCATGAAAATAGCTACCTATAATGTAAACGGCGTAAACGGCAGGCTGCCTGTACTGCTGCGCTGGCTAAAAGAAACTGCACCTGATGTGGTTTGCTTGCAGGAATTGAAAGCGCCGGATGAGAAATTTCCGTTAGATGCTATACATGATGCCGGGTATAACGCTATCTGGCACGGGCAAAAAAGCTGGAACGGCGTGGCTATACTGACACGTAATTTAGAAATAACCGAAACCCAACGCGGGCTTGCCGGCGACCCGGACGATACGCATAGCCGTTATATAGAGGCCCAAGTTAATGGCATTACCATTGGCTGTTTATACCTGCCTAACGGTAACCCGGCCCCTGGACCGAAATTTGACTATAAACTGCGCTGGTTTGAACGCTTGACCGAACATGCGGCCGGGTTATATGCATCAGGCAAACCAGTTGTATTAACCGGCGATTATAACGTTATGCCGACCGAAATTGATGTTTATAAACCCGAACGTTGGGTAGAGGATGCCCTCTTCCGGCCCGAAACGAGGGCGGCCTTCAAAAAGCTGGTTTCGCAGGGATGGACGGATGCCATCCGCAAGCTTTACCCGGATAAAAAGATATATACCTTTTGGGATTATTTTCGTGATGCCTACGGGCGTGATGCCGGCTTGCGCATAGACCATTTTTTGCTGAGCCCGCAGTTAAGCCAAAAACTTACAAGCGCCGGGGTAGACCGACAGGTGCGCGGCTGGGAAAAAACAAGCGACCATGGACCGGTCTGGATTGAATTGGCAATAGAATAAAGCATTTACTAAATAACCGCTAAGTTTGCACTGGCACAAGCTTTGCGCAGGTTGCTCTTATTTTTCGCTGGTTTCCATACATATATATGCAAAATACCATACTAATTATTGATGATGAAAAAAAGCTAAGCGGTCTGCTGGCCCGCATTATAAGCCTGGAAGGGTTTAATGTACTGGAGGCAGCCACCGGGAAAGAAGGCTTAAAAACATTGATGCAGGAAGATGTGCTGCTGGTAATAAGCGATGTAAAACTACCTGATGTTAACGGGGTGGACCTGGTGAAAACCATTAAGGAAAAGAAGCCTTACGTTGAGGTGATAAACCTTACCGCCTATGGTACCATTGCCGATGGGGTTAAAGCCATTAAGAACGGCGCCTTTAATTATATTACTAAGGGCGATGATAATGACAAAATTATTCCGCTGGTAAACCAGGCCATTGAAAAGGCGCTATTGCAATACCGGGTGTTTGAGCTGGAAAAAAAGGTTGCGCACAAGTATAGTTTTGCAAAAATTATAGGAAGTTCAAAGCCCCTGCTTGAAGCGGTAACTTTAGCGCGCAAAGTGGCCGCTACGGATACCACGGTGCTGCTGCTTGGCGAAACAGGTACAGGCAAGGAAGTTTTTGCATCGGCCATACATTATGAAAGCGCCCGCAAACTGATGCCATTTGTGGCCATAAATTGCAGCAGTTTCTCGGCCGAATTACTGGAAAGCGAGTTATTCGGTTATAAGGCCGGCGCATTTACAGGTGCGCTTAAGGATAAGAAGGGTCTTTTTGAAGAGGCGCATAACGGCACTATATTTTTAGACGAGATTGGTGAAATGGGTTTGGAACTGCAAGCTAAACTGCTGCGGGTGCTTGAAAGCAAAAGTTTTATAAAGGTAGGCGATACGCAAACTACCAGGGTTAATGTACGTGTATTAGCTGCAACCAACCGTAATCTTGAAAAAGAGGCCGAAGCAGGCAAATTCCGGCTCGACCTTTTTTACCGGTTATCCGTATTTACCATTTCGCTGCCATCCCTTAATGAACGAAAGGCTGATATTGAACTACTGGCAAACCATTATGTGAAAGAGTTTGCTGCAAAAACCGGCAAACGGACATTGAAGCCCAGTCCGGAATTTTTAAGCTTGCTTAACCGCCATCATTGGAAAGGCAATGTGCGCGAATTGAAAAACGTAATAGAAAGAGTGGTTATCCTAACCGATGATGAAACACTTGGCGCTGACCTGCTGCCGCCTGAATTTAAATATGGTAATGCCCACCCAGACGCGCTTGACCTTGCCGCTGTTGAACAACAGCATATCCAAAAAGTGCTGGCACATACCCATGGCAATAAAACCGAAACGGCCAGGCTGCTGGGAATTGGCTTAACTACACTTTACCGCAAATTAGATGAATATCAGATAAATTGAAACACACCCTGCCATTTTGAAAAAAGCGCAATATTTTTTCTTTTAAGTTTAGTAAAGTATGCCAAAATGATAATTTACCATTTCAAAATGGTATGGTTTAAGAGTTGAATAAGTTGTTACATTTCAGAATCAAGGCCAAAGGCTATGTTACTGACTATATGGTATAATGATTGTAAATCCGATTTTAATGAATAGTTTTTTACCCCTTTTATGAATTCACACATCCGTAAATTATCCGTAGGCGGTGTGCTTGTTACACTCGGAATTATTTTTGGCGATATCGGTACTTCGCCGTTATATACGCTTCAAACCATATTAAAGGAAGGAGGCCAGTCTAACCAGTTTATGGTGTTGGGCGCTATATCCTGCATCTTTTGGACGCTTACCCTGCAAACCACATTCAAATACATTGTAATTACCTTGCAGGCAGATAACCGCGGCGAAGGAGGCATATTCTCTTTGTACGCGCTGGTAAGGCGTTACGGCAAATGGCTGGCCATACCTGCTATAGTAGGTGCTGGCACCCTGCTGGCCGACGGCATTATTACACCACCTATTTCAGTAACATCAGCTATTGAGGGCTTAGGCCTGGTGCCTTCGTTATCAAAGGTCATTGTGCCGGGGCATCAGGTGGTACTGGTTATCGTAATAACAATAATGCTGCTGTTATTCTTTTTTCAGCAATTTGGCACTAAGATAGTAGGCGGGGCTTTTGGGCCCGTTATGCTGATATGGTTTACCATGATAGCCGGGTTGGGGGTGATCCAGATAACTCACTACCCTGCTGTTATTAAAGCATTTAATCCTTTATACGGATACCGTTTACTGGTTGAGCACCCTAATGGCTTCTGGTTACTGGGAGCTGTATTTTTATGTACCACGGGCGCTGAGGCCCTGTACTCGGACCTTGGGCATTGTGGCCGCAAAAATATCCAGATCAGCTGGATATTTGTAAAAACTACGCTTTTATTAAATTATCTGGGGCAGGGCGCCTGGGTGTTACAGCAATCAAAAGCGCTCAACATGGCTGATGTTAACCCGTTCTTTGCCATTGTGCCGCATGGCTATGTTATACCGGTAGTAGGCATAGCTACGCTGGCTACCATTATTGCCAGTCAGGCGCTCATCAGCGGTTCTTTCACGCTGATCAGCGAGGCGGTGAGCATGAATTTCTGGCCGCGCATCACTATTAAATACCCATCAAACATCAGGGGACAGATTTACATTCCAAGCATTAACTGGATATTGTGTTTTGGCTGTATTGCAGTAAGCCTGTATTTTAAAACATCCGAGAGCATGACGGCGGCCTACGGCTTTTCCATCACCATAGCCATGTTAATGACCACCATACTTATGTACTACTTTATGCGTTACGTAAAGCACTGGCCTATATGGCTGGTAACCATAATATTATGTGTGTTCCTTACGGTAGAGTTCTCCTTCTTTGTTGCCAACGCGATAAAGATACTCAAACGGCTGTTCTTCCTGGGCTTTGAGGTGGGGCTGATATTTACCATGTACATCTGGTTTAAGGCGCGCAAGATCAATAACCGGTTCCTGCATTTCGTTGACCTGAAAGAGCAGGTGCCCATGCTGCACGCGCTTAGCGAAGACACCACGGTATCTAAATATTCAACACATTTAATTTACTTAACCAAGGCCAATAACGGTAAACAAATCGAGCAAAAGATCATTTACTCTATTTTTAGCCGCAAGCCCAAACGGGCAGATGTTTACTGGTTTATCCATATCGAGCGGACAGACGAGCCGTTTACTATGGAGTACAGCGTTAATGAACTGGAGCCCGACAAGGTGATCCGCGTAGAATTCCGATTAGGGTTCAGGATACAGCCGCGTATAAACGTGTTGTTCAGAAAAGTAGTGCAGGATATGGTAGCCAACAACCAGATAGATATTACCAGCCGTTATCCATCGCTTAAACAATATAAGCTGGCTGCCGATTTTCAGTTCGTGATACTGGAAAAGTTCCTCTCCTACGAAAAAGAATTCAGCACCAAAGAAGCCTTTATTTTGAACAGTTATTTTGCCATTAAGCGCCTGGGGCAGTCAGATGCTAAAGCCTTTGGGCTTGATACCAGTGAAATAAGGATAGAGAAGATACCTTTGGTTGTTGCACCCGCTGCTAACATTATAATTAAAAAAGTTGAACCGGTGGCATATGTATAAGTCGGCTTAAAATCCAAGCCCTCTTGTCATAAGAAAAAGATTAAATCA
>CAZZVY010000093.1:6655-11198 GCA_964657585.1 uncultured Mucilaginibacter sp.
AACCCGGCCCCGAGCCGGGTTTTTTTGATTTAAAATAAGTGCTTATTTTTTTGGTGTCCAAACGTTATTGTTTGGGTTGGCATCCGGTAATTTGTTGTCCGGATCAATTGTTACAGATGCAATAGCCTCTGTAGATGGATATTTGAACGACCAGCTTACGTTGCGCTCCCAAATTTCGGCAGTATAGTTTACACGATCTGTTTTACCGCTGACAGTTTTAATTTCAATGGTAACCGGCATTGCCATTTTTTCAAGGTTGTCAATGGTAATGATAGCGCCATTTGCCGGGTTATCATCAACATACCTAACTGCGCGTACAGCTTGGTCTAAACGCCAGTCGTTCACAAACCAGCCCCTCCAAAACCATTGCAGGCTTTCGCCGGCAGCAGCTTCCATCGTGCGGAAAAAATCGTCAGGTGCGGGGTGCTTAAATGCCCAGCGGTTAATATAAGTTTTAAATGCGAAGTCGAAACGTTCGGCGCCTAATATCTGCTCGCGCAGCATAACCAAACCGGCGCTTGGTTTGCTGTATAACAAAGTTCCGTTGTTGGCTTCCTTCAGGTTGTCCGGGTTGCTTAAAATCGGCTCTAAGCCCGGGCGGGTAAAAGCATTGGCGCTTGGCTGGCCTGCAGGCCTGAAAAATTCGCCTTTTAAAGCATATGCGGTTGAAAGCGTATTAATAAATGTGTTAAAGCCTTCATCCATCCAACCGTATAAGCGCTCGTTCGATCCAACGATCATCGGGAACCAGGTATGCCCAAACTCATGGTCAATTACGCCCCAGCCGCCGTTGCTTACAAATACAATACCCGGATATTCCATACCGCCTGCCTTACCAACTGCTACTGTAGCCGCAGGGTAAGGGAACTCAAACCATTTTTTTGAATTATATTCTATTGATGCCTTGGCCAGTTCGGTTGCGCGGGCATTCCTTTCGGCGCCGGCAAGTGCGTAGGCCGATATAGCCATTGATTTTTTACCGCTGGGCAAATTCATTTTTGCAGCGTCAATTACAAATGCTGCCGAAGCAGACCAGGAAGCATCGCGTGCGTTATGAATAGCAAAATGCCAGGTAAGTTCTGATTTGCCTGCCGGGCGGGATGTGGCCTTCAAAACTTCCTCCGGTTTACGGATAAACACCGTTTTATCGCTTTTTGCAGCTTCCGCCCACCTGGCTACCTGTTCAGGAGTGTAAACATCTTTAGGGTTCAATAATTCGCCTGAACAAACCACAATGTCTTTTGCCGGGGCGGTGATGTTGATGTCAAAATCGCCGTACTCCAGGTAAAATTCACTTTCGCCGGTGTAAGGTAAAGTATTCCATCCCTGCAGGTCATCATAAACGCACATGCGCGGGTACCATTGCGCCACCTGAAATACCTTTCCATCTTTGGTATAAGTAATACCCATACGGTCAGAACCATAATCAGGCGAAATGAATGACCATTCTATCTTAAACTGTATTTTACCTCCTGCCGGTATGCCCTGCGGTATAAAAACCTGCATACGGGTATCATTTATAAGATATTTAGCTTCGGCAGCAGTTGTTTTACCATTTAGGGCAGATAATATCTTAACCGATTTAATTTTATCCCCGGCGTCAAAAACCTGGCCCTGGCCCCAGTTACGGCTGCTTTGAGCTATGTTTTTGTAAGGCGCAGATGGATCTGGCGCAACCAAAGGCACCTGTTTATTGCCCCTGGAATCCAGCTTGAACAAATTCTGGTCGAGCCACATCCAAACAAAGTCCAGTTTTTGCGGGCTGTTGTTGGTATAAGTAATAATCTCTGATCCGCTTATCTCGTTCTTAACCGTATCTATCTTAGTATTAATTTGGTAATCGGCACGGTTTTGCCAGTATTTTGACCCGGGAGCACCGTCGGCCGCGCGCCACTCATTACCATTCTTGGTATAAAAGAATGGTTTCCAAAGTTCATTATAATCATATTTTGTAGCCGGTGCATTTTCCTCGGTAAAGGGGGCCCCGCCACGAGGCCTGCCGCCGGTAGGCCGGGCAGCCGGAGTAGTAGTAGCAGCTGGTGGTGTAGTTTGCGCTTGCGCAACATACGTTCCGGCCAGTAATGCCAGCGATATGCCGGCAAACAGGTTAAGTTTCATTTTTAATGTAAGTTTTTTGAGTTAATAGTTAACTGCAAGTATATACTAAAATTACCGCTTTATTAAAACCGTAAAATGATTGTTACTTAATTTACAACAGTTTAGCTTTTTTAAAATGATCTTCATAAACAGCCTCATCAAAACCAAAATAAAGAAAGTTGCCGTCTTCAATAACCGGACGTTTGATCATACTGGTTTTCTCCTGCAATAGTTTTAACGCAGGCGCACTGCCGGTTATGCTTGCCTTTAAACCGGCATCAAGCCCCTTATAGGTAAGGCCTTGTTTATTCATTAATTTTTCATAGCCTGCCTTACTTTCCCACTCTTTCAGTTTAGCAGCGCTTATTCCCAGTTTTTTAAAATCGTGAAACTCGTAAGTTATATGATTGGTCTTTAACCAGTCCAGCGCTTTTTTTACCGTGTTGCAATTAGTTATACCGTACACTATCATGCGGTAAAGTTATTAAATTCAATGGCCGCTGCTGGTATCATCGTTATTTATACCCCGCTGGTTCTTTTTTATCTCACTGTTCAGCCTCCCAAACTTGTAATTGAAACGAATGGCAAATGTGCGGTAGTTGTTTTGGTTAAATGAGCTTTGTGCATAATCGGCAGTAGTAGTTGTTGAACTATAATTTCTGTATTTACTGTACGGGTTATTAGCCACCAATGAAACGGTGGCGGTTTTATTAAAAAACTCCTTTGAAAAAACGTATGATGAATAAACGTTTTGGCTGCTATGTCCCTGCAGTGTAATGCCGCCGCTATAAAAGCCGGCATCAATACCAAAGCGGTAACCTTTGTTAAAATTATAAGCGGTGTTGGCATAGCCATTATAGGTAAAGCCGCTGTTTTGGTAATTTACCCCGTTAAGCTGCCCGGCCAGCCAAACATGGTTAGCTTGTCCGTTTATGGTCAGGCTTATCTTAGGGGTAATTACAATAGTGGTATTAACATTAAGGCCAAGCGTTTTACGCCTGCCCAGGTTTTGATAAGTGGTTAATGTAACTGTATCATTGGCGCCGTTAGCATGGTTAACCGTTAACGACGATAGGTTTTGAATGGCGTTGTTTGAAAATGCATAGCTTAACCCCGCGTTAAACGAGTTTTTGCCAAAGCGGCTGTAATTCATTTCCAAAAGGTTGCTAATCTCGGGCCGCAGGTTGGGGTTTCCTGTACTGATGAATTTTGGGTTCGACAGATCGACAAACGGGTTTAACTGGTAAATGCCTGGCCGGCGGATGCGTTGCGTATAGCCAAGGGTGAGGCTATTAGCCCCTATGCTGCGCTGCATAGATACAGATGGTACAAAATTATTGTAATCCTGCTTTACAGCGCTGCCTACTGACGTAAAATTAGCATCTATACCGGTATGCTCCAGCCGCATGCCTGCCTTGCCTGTCCATTTTTCCAGCTTTAACTGGTAGGAATTATAGAGGCTGTACACGTCTTGCTGATAATTGAAATCATTGGTTTGTGCACTGTTGGTAATATAAGTATTGGTAGCAGCATCCAGGTTATCCTGATGATAATTACTAAAATTATTGCGCATAATAGCCTTAGCCCCGGCTTCAATCCGCAACTTTTTCAATGGATGCACATAATCCAGTTGTATGGTATGCTCTTTACTGCCTGAAGCATTATATTGCTGATAATTTGGAAAGGTTGAAGAAGGGTAGTTTATCCTGCTTAAAAATGTGTTGTCATTAATCTGCCGGTTAGGGGAGTAGCTGTATTTATAGGAAGTGGTGAGCAGTTGGTCCTTACTGCGTTTAAAACCTAATTGATAGTTAAGTGAAGCATCTAAGCCGGTATAAGTGCCGTTGCCCGCATTATGCAAATTGTAAAACTGGTTAATTACGCCCGTGCTTGCAGCGCTGTTACTGGTTTGGTTTATATCCTGGTTAAAATCATTTGTAAAATAGTTAACAGATGCTGTAAGCAGGTTTAGGGTATCCAACTCATAACTTACGTCTGCATTGGCGTATTCATAGTTGCCGCCAGAATTATTGGTACCCGCCTGTGTAACGGTAGACATGTCTTTAAAGAACAGCTGGCTGCTGCCATTAAGCGTAGTTTGGTTATGCTGCTTACCGGCACCTACAAAGGCGGCTACGCCAAACTTGCCTTGTTTAACATTGCCGTTAAGGTTTAGCCCCGGGCCCCAAACAGAGTTTAACCGGCCATTCATCCCGATATTATAACCTTGGTCGGCATTTTTTTTGGTAATGATATTGATAATACCGGCCAGTCCTTCTGCATCATATTTGGCAGGCGGCGTTGTGATCACCTCAATCTTTTCAATGTTGGTGGCGGGCATGGCCTTTAATACGTCGGATGGATTTTTAGCCACCAGGGCCGATTCTTTTCCGTTGATCAGTATCTTATAGTCGCCGCTGCCTTTTAGTTGGATATTGTCTGATGC
>CAZZVY010000094.1:0-11188 GCA_964657585.1 uncultured Mucilaginibacter sp.
GTTATTACTTTCAGGTTTACAAGGGGCGGTAAGGTTTTTGATGGAGATTTTGATTACTATAAGTACTCAGCCAATATTACTGAAAAGGTGCATATGGGTATTTTTGGAAAGGGTGAATACTCTTTAACCGGCGGTTATATCCCCTCAAGCCTGCCCCCGCCTTTATTGGAAAACCACCGGTATAATTTTAATACCATGCGTTTTTTAGAGTATTATAGCGACAGATATGTTTCACTGAATTATACCCAGCATATGGAAGGCCTGCTCACCAACAGCATACCTTTACTAAAAAGCCTTAATATACGCACAGTGGCTGATCTTAACATACTTGATGGCAGCCTTAGCGACGGTAATGGGGGCAGGCTATCGCCCATAACAGGTACCACACGCAGTCTGGAGGGCATACCTTATGTGGAGGCCGGTTACGGTGTTGAAAACGTTCTGAAATTTTTGCGTGCAGATCTTTTATACCGGGTAACACACCGCGACCATTTATTTAATGGTGGGTTGCCAAATAACTTTGCGGTACGGGTAAGTGTGCAGTTCAGGTTATAATGTTAATATATCGATTAGATAAATAATGGATCTTGCCTATTATCCCAAAACCATACAACTTGTATGGTATGCCTATGAACTTTATAAAAAAATGAACAGTTTTTGTGAAGGACGCATTTCCTTACGCCTGTACTTTCATTAGCAATTGGATACATATAAGGCGAAATACCGATAGCATTAATTGCTTGGTGACTTTATCTTCAAATTTTATCACAAATCGCTCGCCCCATCGTTGCATTAACTGGGCAACTATTAAACTGTAAGTTTCTTCCGCTTTGGGTAAAAAGATGATCTCATAAGTCATTTTTTAAAAAATGCTTTTTTTTAAACTCATTAAAAGAGATCGCTTTTCCTTCTTTATGATACTGTTCGATACTTTCCTTGATACCGTTTAAAACATGCGGAGGTAGTGCTTGGGCTTGGGGCTCGAACTGAACTTTTAATGCTTTTAAAACAGCCTTAACAGCTTTTAACTGCTCGGCATTTTCCGGGTGAACCAATATAGACTCCATATAACAAATATACAAATTTTGTAATGTTACCGATCTAAGAAGCTATTGATGTTTATGAGCGAACGGCCAGATCACATTAATCTACCAGCACGCCGATATAATAGTTAAAAGTATCTACCTCTAAATTATCTTTGGTCAACCCTGGCAGATCAACCGAACTAAAACGTGTTAACGGGTTGATAAATTTATACGCACCGCCTTTAACGCGTATACGCACCGGCATACTGAACCCATTGACATCGGCCACCCACCGGGCCACCGCGCGGCCGTTCTCAAAGCGGAACTCCAGCGTTGGGATATTTTTACAACGCAGGTACTGGTCAAATATCGATGTGAGTTTTAAGCCTGATCTGGTATTAATGTAATCAACTACCTGCCCGGTGGTTACCGTTTGATGATAGAAATCCTTGTTTAATCCGCGCAAAATGCTGCGCCATTTTTCATCGTCGTTAACAATGGTACGTACCATGTTAAGCAGGTTGCCGCCCTTATAATACATATCGCCGCTGCCCTCGTTATTTACATTGTATTGGCCAATTATTGGTTCATCGTTCAATATAGCCCGGCGTGTACCATGCACGTATTCCTGCCCGGCCTCTTTGCTGCCCGTATTATCCTCAATAAACAGGGATTCGGAATAATTAGTAAAACCTTCATGTATCCACATATCAGCATTATCCTTATCGGTAATATTATTGCCAAACCATTCATGGCCGCTCTCATGCACTACAATAAAATCCCAGCCGAGCCCTTTGCCCGTCCCGGACAGATCCCGGCCCAGATAGCCATTACGGTATTTGTTGCCGTAAGCCACGCCGCTTTGATGCTCCATGCCCAGGTGCGATGTTTCTACCAGTTTATAGCTATCCTCATAAAAAGGATAGGGGCCAAACCAATGCTCAAAAGCTTTAAGCATGGGTTTTACGTTAGCGCCCCACTGCTTTTTGGCCTTATCCAGGTTATAGGTAAGCGGCCAAAAATCAAGGGTAAGTTTACCCTTTTCGCCCATATAAGTATCACTGTAGTGCGTGTAATCGCCTATGTTGGCCTCTACATCATAGTTATTGATAGGGTTGGCTACAAACCAGTCAAAACGGGTATAACCATCTTTCAGGTCGGTTACCTTGCGAAGGCGCCCGTTAGATACATCCTTTAATCCTTTAGGCGCACTGATGCTGATCAGTATACTGTCAACTTCGTCAGTCAGCTGGTCTTTGTTAGGCCACCAGATGCTGGCGCCAACACCTTCGCAAGCGGTATTTACCCAGGGTTTGCCCAACGAGTCGGTAGTAAAAACCACGCCGCCATCCCAGGGGGCGCGTTTGGCAATAGTAGGGTTGCCTGAATAGTAAACAACAAAATCATCTTTGCTGCCTTTGGTAATGGTATTAGGGAAGTTGATGAACACCGCATTAAACTCGCGTTTGTAAGCCAGTTCTTTGCCCTTGTAAATGATCTTATCAATGTTCAGGTTGGCAAACAGGTCAAACTGCAGCTTATCCATATCCCGCGCAGCGGTGAATTTAAACAGGTTGCTGCCGCTGATATATTTTTTGTCAATATCAAACTTCACATCCAGGTGATAGTAATTAATATCATAGCAGGTGCGCAGCGGCGCATTCTGGTTGCCATGCAGCGAATCTGCACGGGAAAATGTTTCCTTGTTACGCTGGGCGTATGCGGCTATTGTTACAAGGGTTAAAAATAACGTAAACAGTAAAAGTTGTTTTTTCATTTGGCTGAATGGTAGGGTGCCCCTATTTATGTAACAATCATTTTCACAATGAGCTTAAAAGCAGTTTCTCATATTACATAACTGTGAATTAACGGTTTCTTGTGCGGGGCAGCGATAACAGCTGTATGCCATAACCGTTATGTGTATAAGTATCCATGCGCGTAGGTTCAAACCCAACGGTCTCATAAAATTTCAAGGCATTGTTTTCATGCAGCACTACGGCAACATTTATATAAAGCAACAGCCTTACTTGCTGAAAAGCATGTGCAGTTGCTGCCAGGGCAAGCTTACGCGCCAAACCTTTACGCCGGTAAGCCGGTGTAACATAAAGCTGGATAAGTTCATCACCCGCAAAACCTGCTATTCCTACTAACTGGTCATCGCTGAACGCCCCGAATACGAACGGCACCTCCGAGCCCTCCTTTAAGCATTTTTCAAGAAACAGCTCCGGCTTTTGATTCTCGGTTGCAAAATCCGAGCAAAAGGCATCAGGTTCCGTGCGTAAAGCTTCCAGGCGCAGTGCCCTGTATGCGGCTGCATCGTTTTCATTTAATTGTTTGACCATCCATCAAATATAATGGAAAAAAGCATGGGAAAACATAGCAATAGATAGTTTTAAACATGCGGCAGGTTTAACCATACTGTTAAAATATATCCAGCCATTATGTGAGCGGAAACCACTAATCTGCTTAATAAATTTACGTTTTACATACCATATTACCTATGCCATTATTTAGGATAATGCTACCTTTGCTCAATTAAATACACTGCCATGCAATATGATGTTATCGTTATAGGTTCGGGCCCGGGAGGTTACGTGGCAGCTATACGCTGCGCCCAGCTGGGTTTAAAAACAGCCGTTGTTGAAAAATACAATACACTTGGCGGCACTTGCCTTAATGTAGGCTGCATCCCGTCAAAGGCGCTGCTGGACTCATCCGAGCATTACTATAACGCCGCCCATGCATTTGAAGACCATGGGATAAAGCTGAACGATTTGAAGGTTGATTTTGGCCGGATGATTAAACGTAAGCAGGAAGTGGTTGACGCCAATACCAGCGGCATCACTTACCTGATGAAGAAAAATAAAATAGATGTACACGAAGGTATAGGCGCATTTAAAGACAAAAATACCATTACGGTTAAAAAGGCGGATGGCGCTGCAGAGGAAATAACTGCTAAGAATGTTATTATAGCTACAGGTTCAAAGCCGTCATCATTACCTTTTATACAGATCGATAAAAAACGGATCATAACCTCGACCGAGGCATTAACATTACCGGAAGTGCCGAAGCATTTAATATTGATAGGCGGCGGTGTTATTGGCCTGGAACTTGGCTCGGTATATGCCCGCCTGGGGGCAAAGGTATCGGTAATTGAATATATGGACGGTATTATCCCTACCATGGATAAATCCTTAGGCAAGGAGCTGCAGAAAGTGCTGGCCAAACTGGGTATGCAATTTTATCTCGGCCACAAGGTAACAGGGGCTGCTGTAAACGGTGAAGAGGTGACCGTGACATTTGATACCCCAAAAGGCGAAAAACAGGAATTAAAAGGCGACTACTGCCTGGTAGCTGTAGGCCGCGTTGCGTATACCGAGGGTTTGGGATTAGAAAATATTGGACTGACCATTGATGAACGCGGCCGCAAAATTGCCGTTGATGATCATCTGGAAACCAGCGTTAAGGGTGTTTACGCAATTGGTGACGTGATTAAAGGCGCCATGCTTGCCCACAAGGCAGAGGATGAAGGTACTTTGGTAGCCGAACAGATTGCCGGACAAAAACCGCACATCAATTACAACCTGATACCCGGTGTGGTGTATACCTGGCCGGAAGTAGCCAGCGTTGGGCAGACTGAAGAACAATTAAAGGCAGCCGGCATAAGCTATAAGGCAGGGCAGTTCCCGTTTAAGGCCAGCGGCAGGGCACGTGCCAGCGGCGACCTGGATGGTTTTGTAAAGGTATTAGCCGATAGTAAGACCGACGAGATATTAGGCGTACACATGATAGGCCCGCGGGCGGCAGATATGATAGCTGAGGCTGTTGTAGCCATGGAGTTTCGCGCCAGTGCCGAAGACGTAAGCCGTGCCAGCCACGCGCACCCCACTTATACCGAGGCCATGCGTGAAGCGTGTTTAGCAGCGACCGATAAGAGGCCAATACATATTTAAGTATTTTTGGAAGCCCGGAACACAGATTAGGTTTTATAATATCATCGCCCGGCCATTGGTTGGGCGATTAAGTTTTAAAGGTTATGCAAATGAAAAAAATCGGTCATCGTGATGATCTTCGTCTTTTCAATTTTCTTTAACTCCAACAGATCGTTATCACCTGATATCAAATAATCTGCTTTGCTGTCTACAGCCAGCGAAAGCAAAAAGTTATCCTTTATATCCCGGCAGAGAGTGATTTCTGTATTTACTTTTACAAATTCAGCATATCGGTCTATTGCAGACATTACTATAAGTATGTCAAAATTTGAAAAATATTTTTCAAATTTTTTTTGCTGAGACACATGGATAAATTCTAACAGCAACTTTTCACTGAAGATCAAAGTTATTAGGCCAGAATGAAGCAAAGCATCTATTTTATAGAAATCATTTTTTATAAGAAAGCTTATCCAAAGGTTCGTGTCAAGAATAATACGAACAGAGTTATATAACATAACGTCTGGTACGTTCCGCTTCTACTTCTGCAGTTATTTCTTCTAATGATGGCGCTTCTTCATTTTTAGACCTTAACTGTTTTAACACTTCGTCAAACCTGTTCTCAGTCTTATCCTGAATGGATATCAAATCCATGTCTGCCAAATCTTTAATAAGCTTTATTGCTTTAGGATTTATAATATTAATTGTCATCGTGTCCATATACAAATTTAACAGAATTTTAATCGAGTAGATAGATATACATTGATTTTTGAAGTCATTATACCCACCTACTACTTCTGTAAAGCACGCCATAACTCGCGTCAGTAAAATGTTACTAAAAATCTTGCTGCATTTTATTAAGCTTAATGTATCTCTAAACTATCAAGCACCGAAGATTACAAGAACTAAATGGCGTTAATGCCAAAAAAGCATTAATTTATGGTTTTGGCCATTTAAGACTTTTGATACCAAAGGATTGCTGCCTGCAATGATGTGATTGTTTGTTTATTTGTCTCAATTAAAATTCCGAAGTTTGCCGTCCCAACACCCGAAATATTTCATGCTGCAAATCCATCAAAACTTTCCGCTAAAAAATTTCAATACGTTTGGTGTGGAGGCATGGGCCAGGTATTTTGCAGAGATCAACCACGCAGATGAATTGGTGGAATTGTTTTTAGACCCGCAATGGCAGCAAATGCCCCGGCTGGTATTGGGCGGGGGGAGCAATATGTTATTGCTAAAGGATTTTGATGGTTTGGTAATCCGCATGAATATCCGGGGTATCGAGCATCGCATTAGCCATAATGATGTTTTTGTAGAGGCGGGCGCAGGCGAGGTTTGGAACGATCTGGTAAATTATTGCGTTTTACATAAATTTGCTGGATTGGAGAACCTAAGCCTCATTCCCGGGTCGGTAGGGGCATCGCCGGTACAAAACATTGGCGCTTACGGCGTGGAGTTGAAGGATGTGTTTGTAAGCTGCCGTGCTTTTGAAATAGCTACCGGTACCTTTAAAACATTTACCAATGACAATTGCGAATTTGATTATCGCGAAAGCATATTTAAAACCAAACTAAAAGGACAGTATATTATTACCTGCGTTAAGTTTCACTTATCGCTTATCCCACATGTTAAACTGCATTATGGCGCCATTCAGCAGGAGTTACTTAACAGGGGCATTACTTCGCCAACTATAAAAGATGTATCGCAGGTAGTTTCACATATACGTGTATCAAAACTGCCAGACCCATCTACCATTGGCAATGCAGGCAGCTTTTTTAAGAACCCCATTATTGATAACGCTACATTTGCAGCTATTAAACAAAAGTTTCCTGATGTAGTTAACTACCCGGCAGGCAATGGCCTGGTTAAACTGGCTGCCGGCTGGTTGATTGAGCAATGCGGCTGGAAAGGCAAAACCATAGGGCATACAGGTACCTGGAAAAACCAGGCGCTGGTATTGGTTAACCATGGCGGCGCTACCGGGCAGGAAATTTATGCTTTATCGTCGCAAATCATAGACAGTGTGTATACAAAATTTAGCGTTATGCTCGAGCGCGAAGTAAATATCATCAACTAACAAATTGTTTATTTTATTTCTTAACAAAAGGTTAATACACTTAATAACCTGTTAATTCTGTTGGCGATATTTGTTTACTTTACTGCCTAAACCGCCTCTTTTAAAGCTATTTGCATACATATTTAACCCTGTTGTATATATAATAAATTGTTTGCTTGTTATATCACAGCCACCCTGGCTTACAACTTAATGACAAATCGGTATCATGTTTGCCTAACTGATGATATAAAACATTAACTGGTATGACAAAGATTGAGTTTAACACATTAGTATTACGGCAGGCAAGTTCATTACGTTCTTATGCCTTACATTTTACCCATGACGCAGATGACGCTAACGACCTTGTACAGGATACAATGTTAAAAGCCATTACTTATTATAATAAGTTTAAGGAAGGCACAAACCTAAAAGGCTGGTTATATACTATTATGAAAAATACTTTCATTAATAATTATCGCCGGTTTATAAAGATGAGCACCTTTGTAACCAAGTCTGAAGAAATTTCTTCAGCTAACCTTGTGTTCAGTTCAACTAAAAACCAGGGTGAATCAAAGTTTGTGATGGATGATATTAAAAGATCGCTTGACCGCTTGCCTGAAGATTACTACATACCTTTCACCATGTATTTTGAAGGGCATAAATACCACGAGATTGCCGATCATTTGTCTATCCCTATCGGAACTGTTAAGACACGCATACACGTGGCCCGCAAAATTTTAAAGAAAGGGTTAAAAGCTTATGATAACGGCGTAAAAAAACCCGTTTATGCCGAAATGGATTAACTGAAAATAATAAACTCAATATATAACAAAGAGGCCGTCTCATAACTAGTTTATGAGGCGGTTTTTATTTTTGAAATCATTTGAATAGGGCCATTAGGAAGAAGGGGTGAATGGTAGGTTTTTGGATAATTTTTCTATTTGAGGTGGGCTTTAGGTTAAAAAAGCGAAGTTTCGCTTATGCTTACCACTTCTGAGGTTATGGGCGATTTAAAGTAAGCCAATTTCGACTTTGGTTTTCGTTAATCCTCTGAGCAGGAAACCTGCGGAAACCATGATTATGCTTGATTTGAGCAATACGGGTTGTACATCGACCGGTCGCTGCTTACGGTATTTATTCCCCTGTTCGGTATTTAGTTTTTCTTTGCCTCCTGTTTATGTTTTCGGAGCTAACTTTGATTGTTTTTGAAAATTTTGATTGTTGGACTAAACAAAAAAGCCCGCAAATTAACGATTTGCAGGCTTTTTAAAGCTTTGATAACGCTTTTTGTGCCCGGAACAGGAATCGAACTCATTTCGTTTCCGCGCTCTGGACGCCGTTTTTGAAATCAGGTTATCTCACCAGATCCCATTTAGAACCACCTTTTGTTTAAACATTGTTTTAACAAAACAGGTAGCTTTACTCCTATGGTTGGCCAGCCATTGAACTCAAAATTAAACAATGGCAACTGTAGATTTTTACATTTGGAAACGTCCGTCAAAGGATGGCAAGTTTCCTATTTCTGTGCGTATCACAATTGATCGTAAACCGTCCTACATCATGACCGGGCAAAAACTGGACAGCCTGGAACAATGGGATACAAAAAAGCAGCGCGTTAAAACAACGCATCCTAACTCCGAGCGACTAAACAATTTCTTGCGAAAAGAATTAGCGAAGGCCAATGACAAGGCTTTAGAATTAGAAACCAAAGGTTATGCATCCGCGAAAGAGGTTAAAGCGGATATGAAACCGAAAGTGGAACGGCAAGTTTACTTTATCGAAATTGCTGATCGGTATTTAGAGGATCAACGTCTATGCGGAAACTATGAAGTATTCAAAACAGATAAAGGTCGGCTTAAACGTTTTTATGAGTTTGCCAATGGCGGTAAAATTGCTTTTAATGACATTACTGTTGAACTGTTACAGCGATATATTATTATCCTTAAGCAAGCTAAAAAGGTGCGATATAATGAAACCAGCCCTATAAAGCCGTTAAGCGAAAGGACGATAACTAATCATTTAATTATCATTCGTACTATCTACAACCGGGCGATTTCAGCAAAGTTAGCAAGCAAGGACAATTACCCATTTGGTGCTGACGGTAGGTAGTTATCAAATTGCCAGAATCCTCTAAAATTGGCTTAGAAGAAACTGAAATTAAAAAACTAGAAGAACTCGACCTATCCGGTTATTCAACTATCTATAACGATGCACGTAATATTTGGCTGACTGAATTTTATTTTGCCGGTATGCGTGTCACAGATTGTTTGCTGTGAAATGGACAGATTTCCAAAACGACCGCCTATATTATAAAATGTCAAAAAACGGCGAACACGGTTCGGTTAAAATACCCAATAAAGTAATTTGTATTCTTAAACAGTACGAGGCTAATAAGACCGGTGTAATGAACGAACACAATTTAGTATTCCCACTACTACAGAATATTCCCACCTTGGATAATGATATGAATTAAGACGTAGAATAGCAAATTCTGTAAAGCGGATAAACACTGCAATGGAAAAGGTCATGGTAATGATTGGCAGCACTAAAAATGCCTCGCAACATAAAGCCAGGCATTCCTTTGCGCAACGTGTTGAAGATAAAAATGTGCATCCAAAAGTGTTGCAAAAGATGTACCGCCATGAATCGATCCTGACAACGATGAACTATCAAAGCAACTTCTCGCATAAGAAAGCTGATGAAGCCTTAGATGCGGTGTTAGAGTCCTAATAGATTTCCCTGTTAATGTTTCCATTCATTATACAGGGGAAAATAATTTTTAGTATCTCTAATTAAACTACTGACTGTATTGCCATGGCGTAAATTTGAAGTGGGGTATACCCTTGAGGACTTTGCACCTCGTAAGCAAAATATTCTTGCATTGTGTCATTAAGACGCAATGCAACAACATTGCCATTACTTATTGCACTACAAACGTTGTTAATGCCATCATTGTATACCAGTAGCAACAATGGTTTTGTAGCATTTTGGTATAACATTACCGACGACATTTGATCAATTTTAAAAGTATAACGAAGTACCCAGCCCATATATTAAAGATTAATCATTTTTTTGTGCACCACTTGCCATGGTTTTATTTGTAGTGGAACTTGCAGCATTAAATAAGCTATTACCTATGCCAAATCCTATCCAGGGCTTACCCTGAAATATCCAACTTTGCTCAACAATAGATGTTTTATTGATATAATCCCAACCTAATCCAAGCGTAAAGTTGATTGTCTTATAAGATACAATGCCTCCAAGAGAAAATGTTAAAGCTGGACGATCAGTACTTGTTTTTACTTTATAATTTGTTGATAAACTATCTAAAGATACAGATGTCAAAGATATACCGCCAACACCGCCATAAGACCAATCTGTTAAAAATTTATTTTGGTAGATAATCGATGTGCCTAAACTTAGATTATTTGTAAATAGTGATTTAGTTGGTCTGAATTTAAATGGAGTAGTAAAAGTTCCAAAATCGAGGGTATTATTAGCTACAGGTGTATATTCACTACATGAATTTTTCATGTCAACCTTTTTTAACAAAAAATAATTTTTGTTAAAAATATCAGCATATATTTTATTTGTGACAAAGCCTTGTTCTATAGTAGTTTGCTTATTCTCTTTAAAAGGAATGAATTGTATTGTAATGTCACAAGTATTATAGTCAACTTTTACTACTTTAAATCTAAATTTGTGTTCTGCTGTCACAGATTTAGCAGGTGAATTTACAACTCAATTTTCATCACACTGTACAATCGTCGTATTTGCATCAAAAATATATTGACCTTCTGTTTTATAATCATGAATTGAGCATTGTGCAGTATCTTTTTTTTGCGCAAATAATAAAGATGTTAAAATTGTAAATAGTGATAATAAGATTAAGGTTTTCATTGCGTGAGGTTTAAGTGGATTAATATTTAAATAAACATAAAAAATAATCATAAAATACAAAAAATATTACAACCCCTTAATCGCTACGAAGGATGTTCCTCTTTGGGCTTTCATCCTGCCAATTTGCCAATAAGATATTATAGGCTTGCTCTGAATTAGAGACTTTCGGCATATCTGCCGGTTTTGTATGGTATTTATAGCTGAGCTGAATTTCACTAACGACATAGGGATTTGGCATGAATTACTCCGGTGAAAAGGGAATATATTCCTAAGCT
>CAZZVY010000095.1:0-11143 GCA_964657585.1 uncultured Mucilaginibacter sp.
CGGAATCTGGTCCGCTTTTTCAGGTTTAACATCGTAAACAAATAACATGAACGGCGAATAGCCGGCATTTTCAAACCAGTTGGCCGCTTCCTCTTCCAGTACAACCGGCGCTACCGGCCTAAAATCCTCGCGGTCTTTTACCTCATTTAGCCGCGCCTGCATTTCCGGGTTTATCGGCGAAGCCAATATAGACCGGCTGCCCAATGCCCGCGGGCCAAATTCCATCCGTCCCTGGTACCACCCAATTATTTTATCCTGAGCTAAAATTTCAGCAGTTTCTTCCGCAACATTTTCCAATAGCCTGTAAGGAACTTTGGCCCATTTAATGAATTTTTCTATCTCCTCATCGCTATATTCGGGGCCCCAGTAGGCGTGGTCCATTACAAAGTCCTTAACTTCACTTTTGCGTTGCTGCGCATCAATCCATAAAGCTGCACCAAGCGCCGTGCCGTCATCGCCCGAGGCCGGCTGTACCCATATATTTTTAAACAAACCCTGATCGCGGATACGGCCATTTAGTACACAATTTAACGCTACGCCGCCTGCCATACATAAATTTTCCTGTCCGGTTGTTTGGTGAAGCCACCTGGTAATATTTAAAACGGTTTCTTCCAAAACTACCTGCAACGAATGGGCAATGTTAAAATGATGGGCGGTAAAGGGCTCATGCCTTAGGCGCTTTGGCCCAAAACGCTGCTCCAGGTTTTGATTGGTGATAGTGTATTTGCCGTCCTCACCTAAACTGATCATTTCCCTGAAATCGGGAACAAAATCAGGCTTGCCATAGGAGGCCAGCGCCATCACCTTATACTCATCAGATGAGTGCAGAAACCCTAAATGCGTAGTTACCTGTTCATAAAGCAAGCCCAACGAATGCGGCATTTCAACCTGGCCTATCAATGATAATTTATTACCATTGCCTGAATAATAAGAGGTGGTTGCTTTTTCGCCCCGGCCATCCATAGTCATTACTGCTGCCTTGGTATAAGGCGAACAATGAAAAGCGCTGGCTGCATGTGCAATATGGTGCTCTACAAAATGCCATTCAAAATCATTAACAGATGCGCCAATAAAACGCTGCTGCAAGTGGTGTGGATAACCGTCGACCAGCTGCCGCGGGGCATTTACTATGGATGTAAGGAATAAGGGGTCCCAGGGGTTTAACCACTCTTTGGATAACCGGTCATCGCCGGGCTCCAATGGTATCTCAATAGACGTTCCTCCAGTATAGTTATCTCCCAGTAACAAATAAGGATCAAAAGAATAAGCAATATGGTCTACATCACTTAAATGGATGCCAGCCATCTTAAGGCAGTAATCAATTGCATGAAAAGGCAGTTCCCAGGTAGAGAACGGCACAGGGCGTTTACCATGTTTAATATGGGTAAAGCGTTCATCTTCGGTAGCGGCCAATAACTTGCCGTCTTTAAATATACATGCCGCCGAATCATGGAATGCGGCATTTATTCCTAATATATACATAAATTTGTGATTAGTTCAGTCCTGAAACTGGCAGTGGTACCGGCTAATAAAGTGAGGTAACGGCATTAATAAAGAGACGTATTAATAATTATTTAAATGCTGGTTTGTTTTAAATTATTTCAAATCAAAGTTCCTGTTACTTAAAATAATTATACATTACAGCAACTTCAATAATCCGTTTGTTAAACTATTAAAGCTTCGGCAAGCATATCTGCAATAGCCTCAATGGTTTGTTGTATAACCTCTTCACAAGAACCTTTAAACACTTTACGAAAATTTAGTTCCCTTCCTTTAATAAGTGCAAAAACAAACATGGTACCTACAGGCTTTACGGCTGTTTCACTGCCGCCGGGCGTTGTAAGGCCGTAACGGTAACTTGCATGTCAGACGGGATCAGTTCACGCAGGCGGTAGGCCATTTCCCTGGTGACCTCCATCGACTCGGGCGTGTAACGGTCTATCAGTTCCTGCGGCACTTTAAGCAGCGCCACTTTAAGGCTTGCATCATAACAGATAATACCGCCCTTTAATACCTTGCCCGATTCTTCGGTCAGCGCAAATTCCGAACATAGCCAGCCGGCTGTCGCGCTCTCGGCAAAGGCAACAGTTAAACCTTGCCGGGCCATTAAGTTACTGCATATCCCAATTTTGCTTTCTGCCATAATTAATTATGTTTTCTTTGACAGTCTGCTTGCCTATCTTAATTTGCAGGTCCTACACCTATCGTCATAACATGGTTATTTTAATCTGAGCCATTTAAATCCATACGCTGGCAGATTGAACCGGAGCCTGTTATGTTCAAATTGCTGTGGCTGGCCACTAAAATTATGTACAATTAGCGCCTGCCTGCCTTTATCTTCATATAAAATTGCCAGCAGTACTTTTTGCGTGTCCAGTATTTTCCATTGCCCGTTCAAGATTTCCGGGTAATCACTCCGCCGCTGTATTATTGTTTGTATGAAACTTAATAAGGATTGTGGATTATGCTGTTCGGCAGCTACGTTGACTTTGAGGTAACCGTATATATTAGAATTAATAACGGGACGGAACGGCTTACCTGCCGAAAAACCTGCGCCTGCTGTACTATCCCATTGCATAGGCGTACGTACAGACAACCGTTCTTTTAATTGCAGGTCGTCGCCCATGCCTATCTCTTCCCCCTGGCGTACAACCGGTGTGCCCGGCAGCGAATAAAGTAAACTATAAGCCAATTTTAACCTTTGCATGTTATTGCCGAGCATTGGCGCCAGCCTGCGACGAATTCCGCGTCTGTACAAGCGCATATTACTATCCGGCCCCATTTGATCATAAACCTGTGTTAACTGATGATGGCTAAGACGGCCCAAATCAATCTCGTCATGGTTACGCAGAAACCACGCCCATTGGGCAACGCCAGGCTTAAGCTGCGTTTTCACCAGCGCTTTTTTAAACTCTGTGGCATCGCCTGTGGCCAGCGCATAAAACAGGTATTGATTAGCATAAAAGTTAAACATCATCTGCAGTCCGTCGTGATGACCTGCAAAGTATTTTTCGTTTTCCTTTGGTTCAATATTGGCTTCGCCCAACAGTACCGCATCTTTTTTGCAGCGCTTTACAAAACCTGTCAGCTGGTGCAGGATACCAAAATCAAAACGCGGGTTGGCGGCATCTTTACGCGGGTCATCAATAATAAAAGGCACTGCATCCAGCCTGAAGCCATCCATACCCTGATTAAGCCAAAAGGCCAATGTATGTTCAGCCTCTCTTACAACCGCCGGATTTTGATAATTCAGATCCGGCTGAAAATAGTAAAAACGATGGAAGTAATATTGCTTCCTCAGTGTATCATAATGCCAGGTGTCTTTTTCAACTTCGGGGAAACCCATTCCTTTGTTCCAGTCTTTAGGCCGTTGTTTTGACCATAGATACCAATCGGGACGTCCTCTGAACCAGGGGTGATCGATTGAGGTATGATTAAGCGCAATATCCATGATAACCTTTAAGCCTAATCTTTTTGCAGTTGCCATAAACCGCTTAAAATCTGCCCAGGTGCCCAGCTTTTTATCAATGCTGGTATAATCGGTAACATCGTATCCGTCATCCTGCTGCGGCGAAGGCTGGAAAGGCGCCAGCCAGATGGTATTAATGCCGAGTGATTTAATGTAGGGCAGCTTTGTTATCAAACCGTTAAAGTCGCCTTCACCATCCCCATCGCTGTCTTTAAACGTTTTTACATCAAGGTTGTATATCAGCCAGTGCTTATACGCAGCATCAACCGGTGCCTCCGGCGGAGGGGTACGGTTGCAAGCAATAAACAATACAACCAGTATCAGCCATATGCTATTGTATTTCATTTATATGCTCCGGTTTATGGGTTACAGACTATTATTGTATAGCAACAAAACTGTCCGGGCAAACAGGCAGAATTTTCACTTATGAATTTTATTTTTAGTCTTCAAAGCATATCTTATTGCAAGCGCCGCTAATAAAATGATGCCTGCCTTTTTTGCAATACCGGCAGGGTTATGTTTTAATTCAACACGCCAGCCCTTTTCCTTGATAAAATTGGGGCGTATGCCTCTTTTAAAGTCATCTATCAAGCCTTCATATACGTTGATCCTATCGGCCAGGAGCAACGGTATCCAATGACGGTACCGATCTTCACTATGTTTAAATGCATAACGCCTGATAATGCCACTGAAGCCCGATGGCGGTACTGATGTGCCAAATACTGCGCTTAACCCCGGCCGTTCGTTTGAATGAAGTATTTCTACAGTAGCGGGCTGTTGCGGCGAGCGTTCATAATTGGTGCGGTTATGGTCATCCCCGGTATAATTCTTCATCGGATAGGTTGGTTCGTTCTCCGGGTCGGCATCCATTCCCCAGCCGGGTATGCTTTTATAATCAAATGCTTCGTTTTTCATAAGTTTAAGCTTTTGCAGATGGCACTAAAACAGTTTTAATACAGTTATCAAGTTTTGAGGAGAAAAGCCGGTATGCATCCGACACCTCTTCCAGCGGAATACGATGAGTGATCAATTCTTTAGGACTAAGCCTGCCCGACTGTACATGGTCTATTAATTTAGGTAACAGCCGTTTAACTGATGCCTGGTTTGCCCTAAGTGTAATGCCTTTATTTAATACATTGCCAATAGGTACATAATTGTATGGCGGCCCGTACACGCCTACTACTGATACAATGCCCCCTTTTTTGACCCCGTTAATGGCCCACTGCAAAGCCGTGGCAGCGCCTGCCTGCAAAAGGGCTACACGCCCTGTAAATGTTTGAAGCGTGTTTCCTTCAGCTTCGCACCCTACACAATCAATGCAAACATCGGCGCCGTACCAGTCCGTCGTCTTTTTCAGGAATAATACCGGGTCTTCCAGCGATTTAAAATTATAAGCTTCGCATTTAGCATAGTTCCTGGCAAACTCCAGCCGGTAATCTATATGATCGATAATGATCACACGGGAAGGCCCGAAGAACCAGGCACAGCGTGCCGCCATAATGCCTATAGGCCCTGCGCCAAATACCACTACGGTGTCGCCTTCTTTTATGCCCCCCATCTCTGCAGCCTGGTAACCGGTTGGTACTACATCGGTAAGCAGCACAGCATCGTCCGGGTCCATATCCGGCGGGATAACCGTTGGCCCTACGTCTGCATAAGGTACGCGTACATATTCGGCCTGACCGCCGTTGTAGCCCCCGGCTGTATGCGAGTACCCGAATATGCCGCCAACAGCAGTAGCCATTGGGTTTGATTCATGACAATTGCCGTATAACCCCTGCTTACAAAAATTACACTTGCCGCAGGCAATGTTAAAGGGCACCAGCACATGGTCGCCCACTTTAAGGTTTTGCACCATTGGGCCAACCTCTTCTACAACACCGGTAAATTCATGCCCGAATGTTGAGCCGACACGCGTATCAGGCACCATGCCATGATACAGGTGCAAATCTGAACCGCAAATACAAGTTCGTGTAACCCTTACAATTGCATCTTCCGGATGCAGTATCTGGGGCATAGGCCGCTGTTCGGCCCGTACGCGGTAAGGCCCGCGATAGTTCATGGCTAACATAATTGCTTATTTGTTTTATAATAAATTGGAGCAAATCAATGAAAGGGCAGCGCTTGTTATTAATAGTATATGTTTAGCCTTGAGCAAACATTTGCTGCGTTGCGGATACCAACTATTAAAACTGATGTATCTTAAAATACAAAAAGGGGCAACAATAGCCCCTTTTTGTATCGTAAGCATTATTCGCTTTCAGCTACGGCAGCCTCGTTCACATAGTTCTCAGCCACCTGTGTAAGCAGGTTATCAGCATTCTTTTCCTCTTCAAGTGTTTGTGCAAGTAGTTCCTGCGCATCAGCAAACCCTAAAGCGCCAGCAAGTGTTTTAAGCGTACCATAAGAGGCAATCTCATAATGTTCAACTTTTTGCGCACATGATATAATAGCTACATCCCGTACTTCAGTACCTTTTTCAGTTTCCGAGATCATTTCATCAGCCTCTTTAAGCAAGCCGGCCATCGCTTCGCATTTAACAGCCTTTGCTTTTTCACCAATAATTTCAAATACCTGGTTTAACCGGGCAACCTGGTTCTCGGTTTCTTCTAAATGCTTTTGGATGGTTTCTTTTAATTCGTCTGAGGTGGCATTTTTAATCATTTTTGGCAGAGCCTTGGCCAGGTGCTCTTCGGCCCAATAAATATCTTTCAACTCATCAACGAATAATTCTTTCAGTGCACTCTCTGCTTCAGGGGTGCGGCTGGCTGCAGGTGCAGTCTTTTTGTTGTTTTTTGTAGGCATAACAGTAAATAATTTATCGTTATAAGAAAACGCACGAGTAGCTCACTGGTTTTTTTTATTTTGAAATATTACTGTTATTTTTTATGGTACTAATTTCCCCATTACGTTCCATATAAACCCTTTCTACCAGGGTCATATCCTCGGCCAGTGTTGATTTACGTACACCTTGCATAATGTCTTCACGGCATACCAAACCTTTGTTCAGGTTGTTTTCAATAAACCGGCCGTTCTCAAAAAGGGTGATCTTGTCGCCTTCAACCCACCGGCCGAACCGGCGGTTATGCACAATTAGCCACCCAAATATTTTGTGAAGGCTCACAATAATAAAGCAACATACAATAACAGGGATAAAAGCCGAAGCGCCGACGGCTGCTCATTTGCAACGCGTTCAAATCCTTTCCCTCACCAAAAATTGATAACCAATCCATCTGTCTAAATAGTTATATATTAACAATAAGTTAACAAATATTGTTTAATATATTCACTTCGATGTTAACCAAGAAAGCTATTACAATAAAGCGCATTTACAGTTATGATGCTGTTGCGCCATGCCCACCATTGGCAGGCAAATGTGCTTTAACCAGCTCCAGTAATACATTCAGGTCAAAAGGTTTTGCAATGCAGGCATCGGCACCGCTTTCTTCTGCCAGCTCTGTCAGCCGGGCAATGCCAGAGGTTAATATAACGCGGGTATGCTGGGTCAATTCATTAGCCTTTATTTCTTCGCATAGTTCATGGCCAAAACCATCACGCAGGCGCTCATCAAGCAGTACAATGTGAGGCCGGTTAATGATGACGCCTTTAATTGAATTCTTATCCGGGTAAACCGTCACATCGAAGCCTTCGCCTGCAAAAAAATCATGCAGTATACTTAATAATTCAAGGTCGTCTTCAATGATCATGATCCGTGTTTTGCCCATATCTTAACGGTTGTATTGTATTGTCAAATCTTTTAAGCCAGTTATTATACTATTATCAGCAGGTGTAACCATACGCCATTGCCAGTTATCTTTTGATGATGAAGGCATATTCATTCGGCAACTGCCATCAAGATGCAAAACATCCTGCATGGGCAGCATGGCAATTGCCGCTGCTGAAGAATAACACAGTTCATTCATAAGCCGGTTAATGTTGCCGCCGTTCACTTTAGTGCGCAGATAGGCTGATAGGTGTTTTTTTTCCGCAGGCGTGCTATCTTTAATAAACCAGCCCAGGGTAGTATTGTTATCATGTGTGCCGGTATAGGTAACACTATTATTGCGGTGGTTATGAGGGCAATGAACAGATACAGGCATATCTTCGCCAAAACCATATTGCAGCAGGTTCATACCAGGTAACTTCAACTGGTCGCGCAGCTGGTATACACCCTCGCTAACATCTCCCAGGTCTTCAGCAATAAACGGCAGCTTGCCAAGGGCCTTTTTAAAGGCCTGAAAAATATCAGTTCCGGGGCCGGGCAACCAACGGCCGTTTACAGCATTCTTTTCCCCCGCAGGCACACACCAAAAGTCATAAAATGCACGGAAATGATCTAACCTTATTACATCAAAAAAATCCCTGTTCCTTTTAATCCTGTCAATCCACCAGGCGTAACCTGTGGCTTTATGCTGCTGCCAATTATAAACGGGCATTCCCCAAAGCTGCCCTCCGGAATTAAAGTAATCGGGAGGTACGCCGGCAATGCCATTTATGTTCTTGTTTTCGTCCAGGTCAAAAAGTCCGGGATTGGTCCATACATCCACCGAATCATAACTGATATAAAAAGGCATGTCGCCGAAGAAGACAATACCCAACTGGTTTCCATAAGCTTTGAGCGCCCGCCATTGCCGGAAGAATAAGAATTGCAGCCAACGTGATTTTTCCAGGTCCCGCGGATGTTCCTGCTTCAAGGCAGCCAGGGCCCCGGGTGCCCGGCTTTTTAATTCATCCGGCCACTGGTACCAGGGTAATCCTTTGTGCAGGTCTTTTGCTGCCTGATATAAAACAAAGTCTTCCAACCAGTATTGCTCTTCTTGTTTAAATGTGTCAAAATCCTGTAGCAGGCCGTTATCCGGTGATGCCTCATAACGTGAAAATGCCTGCTCAAATAATTTACCTTTCAGCTTTAGCGCTGCCTTATAATCAGCCCTGGCCGTAACCGGTAAAGATAATTTAGCAGTATCTTCAGCAGTTAACAATCCATCAATCACTAAATCATCCGGGCTGATGAGCAGTGTGTTGCCTGCCATGCTGGAGAATGCGCTATAAGGCGAAAATGCCGCTGCCTGGCTTGTAGGGTTAACCGGAAGCAATTGCCAGTAGCGCTGATAAGCATCACTAAGAAAATTTGCAAACTTCCTCGCCTCGGGGCCCAGGTCGCCAATTCCATATGGAGAAGGCAGTGATGTAACATGCATAATTATCCCGGCGCTGCGTTCGGCCGGCGGCTCAGCCGACTTCCATAAGGCCAGGGGCAAAACATCAAACAATCCATTAAGCGGTATAGCCCGGCGGAATATCTTTTGTTCTTCTGTAAATACCGATGACCATTTGAGCGGCGCATCATCCGGCAGCAGGATGTGTGTATCTGCCCAGTCAGGCGATGGTACAGATGGGCCTTTTATTTCCGGCAAATGCAGGGGGATAATGGTAATCAGCCAGTTGCGCTGCTGCTGCCGGGCAAAGGCAATCAGGTTGCTTTTGTATTTTCCGTTCACCCGCAGCGGCTTATAAGCGCCAAAATTAAATAACCCTGCATACTGGCGGCGGAGGTTCAGCAGGCGCTTTGTTAGCCAGAGTTTAATGCTGCCGTTATACCGCTGTTCCCACAAGGTAGCAAGGCTCTGGTTTTTTTGCTTTTTTAGCAAACGTAACCTTTGCTCATAATCAACAGGGCGGCGGTTATCCGGATCGACCAGGCTAAAATCCCAGAGTTCGCAGCCCTGATAAACATCCGGTATGCCAGGACAGGTAAATTTAAGCAATAACTGGCCAAGGGAATTTACTATAAATGGGTCGGCTATCTTTATTTGCCATTGTGATAGTTCTTCACCAAATGCTCTATCGGCCAGCAAAGCTTCGGCAAATTTGGCTGTACCCTGCTCATAAGGCTCGTTGGGTTCGGCCCATTGTGTGTGTATCTTGGCTTCGCGCATGGCCTTTGTTAAATAGGCCTGCAGCCTTTCGGCAATCTGATCGTCCTGTTGGCCAGGTAGCGCTGTGATACCGATAAGGGTTTGATAGATAAGGTAAGCATCATTAGCATCAGGGATACCATCTTTTCTTATGCTATTCGTCTTTCTTATCCAATTTTTAACTGCAGTTATCCAATCGCCGGGCATATCTGTCAGTACATTCAACCGGGCACGCACATCTTCTCCCCGTTTGGTATCATGGGTAGAAGTGCCGTTCATTGCCATAGGCCACAACTCCTGCCGCCGCTGCATCAATTCATGAAAATGGGCGGTATCCATCCCAAATTCTTCGGGCGAATCGCCAACTTCATTGTGACCGATAAACCTGTTGTATGTATACATTAAGGTGTCCTCTACACCCTTAGCCATTAGCGGCCCGCTCAATTGCATGCAGCGCTGGTAAAATTTAAGGATACCTGGCTGTAATTTAACAGGTGCAGGCTTTGTCAGTAAATCTGATAACAAAGCAGTAGCTTTTTTTAATTGCGGTTTTTCAGTGTTAATTTCACTAAAAATATTTTTCATAGCTATTGCTTCTTCAGGTGCCAACGGCAACCTGGTACCATAATAACGGTAAACCGGGCAGCGTATCAGGAATTGCGCTATGCTTTCCTTTATATCACCGGCATTTATGCCAGGCGCTAAATTATGGCTGCTGACTAAGTGACAAAGATTTTCCAGTTCCCCGGCCATGTGCTTATATAAAATGTCGGCCTTTTTTTGAATTATTGCTTTTTTAACTGCCTGGGTGTTACCTGTTAATTCGCGGTAAAATGTGCTGAACCGGGTCTCGCTTTTCCTGTTGGTAAAAAGATTGTTCACCATGCCCAGAAAATCATACCCGGTAGTACCCTGTACCGGCCAGCCGGACGGAAGATTCTCGCCGTTCTCCAGTATTTTTTCTATAACTATATAAATATCGTCGCCTGCCAGCGCACGTAAATTATCAAGATATGTTTTTGGATCATAGAGTCCGTCAACATGGTCAACACGTAAGCCCTGTAACAAACCCTGATCAAGAAGTTCCTTGATAAACCAGTGATATTGGTTAAATACAGCCTCGTTTTGCATATTTAAACAAATGAGCCCGTTCACAGTAAAAAAGCGGCGATAATTTATCCGGTGGTCGGTATCCTGCCAGTAGCAAAGTTCGTAATACTGATCATCGGCTATCTGTTGTAATAATTTTTTGTTTTCATTAATGCTGTCTAACACCTCCTGGGTATAGGCCTTTATATTTGGATCGCCGCTGCTTAAAGGGCCGCCAAGCTGATTCTTGTCGATATTTATTCCCTCTTTCCCAATCAGTCTTTCCAACTCCTTTGGCGGTTTTATGCTTACAGAGCTAAACAAATGCGCAACAGAGTGCTGATTTAAAGGGTATTCCTGTTCGCCATAGCTAAAATAAAATTTACCGGCGTTAAAAACTAAGCTCAGCTGGCCTCCGGCAATTATATCAGGCAGGGGGCTGCCTAAAAAAGGCACCATTAACCTGCCTTTACAGCCAGGTGCATCCCAATTGATATCAAAAAACGGGGCATAGGCCGAACCCGGGCCGTTTTCCAGCACATCCATTAACCAGGTATTGTTTGGGTGGAAGGCCATGTGGTTAGGTACAATATCCTGCACCCAATTTATTTTTAATGCCTTCAACCGGCTGCTGATGTCCTGCAATTCTTCAAGCGTACCAATTAGA
>CAZZVY010000096.1:0-8932 GCA_964657585.1 uncultured Mucilaginibacter sp.
CTTTTAAGTTCATATTTATCCCGGTAGGAATAGCTGCAATTTTAGCACTGGTAAGTTACGTAGTAATGCAGCTTTGGAATAACCTGCTGCCCGCTATACTGCATGTTAGCGCTATTACCTTTTGGCAGGCCATGGGCATATTTGTATTATGCAAAATCCTGTTCGGGTTTGGCAAAGGCGGCCGTGGTTTTGGTAACCGTGAAAACTGGTTCATGCGCCGGCGCATGGAAGAAAAATTTGAAAGGCTTAGCCCCGAAGAGCGCGAACGCTTTAAGCAAAAAATGAACGACCGCATGTGCGGCCCCCGCGGCCGTGGCTGGGGACGGCATAACTGGGGCAATGATATGCCTGAAACCGAGGAGCAAAAAGCGAGTGAATAATTTTAAGTGGCAGGATTAAATTGGCGGTAGCTGTTCTCAAGTTTCAAATAGTGCTACTGCCAATAAAACCTGCCACTATTTAACAAACAATGGAAGTACTGGTATTTAAAACAGATGTTTCAAGCTTAAAGCAGGTGGGTAAGGTTGAGGCCTTGCTCACTTGCTTTGATGTTATTGATAGCTGGAACTTTGACCTGGAAGATCGCGATAATATTTTGCGTATCGTAGCCCACGGCTTATCTCCCCGCCATGTAGAAACGGTATTGCGAAAGGCCGGTATTAAATGTAAAGAGCTGGAAGGGTAATTGCCTATACCTTTCAATTATTGTGCGTTTGTTTGCAGGCCGTACAAATAACCGGCAGTGAATTGTGCCGCTTCCAGCCAGCGGGCCTTTGCTTTTGAGCCCTCTAAAAACGGGTTGAAATGCCTTTGTAATTCATGCGAGAAACCCTCATATATTTTCAGCGTATTAGGGATATGCAGTGCATCGGCTTTATTGTGAATGTCAAGGCTGCCATACAATGGTGCGCTTTTATGGGTCAATGGTACCAGGCCATCGCGGCTGCCGTGCACGCTGATGATAGGTACGCGGGCATTTTTTAACCACTCCAGGTTATAGATACCGCCCCAGTAATTGATAACTGCATATATGGGCTGGTCACGGATGCCGCTTGCTTTAATTTCTGCATCGGGGATGCTGGCCATGCGGCCAAAATCTTCGTTTTTGCTATAAGCCGCTTCCAGCGCTATGAAACTGCCCGCCGAGTTGCCGCCAAGAATGATCTTGTCAGGGTCAATGCGGTATTTTACGGCATATTTTCGAAAATAGGCTATCGCCCTTTTAGCATCCTGGGTTGCATAAAAGGTGGCCCGCAGCAAAGCATCAAAATGCAGCAAGGGGTTTTCTTTTTTACCCAGCCGGTAATTAATGGATGCGCATACATAGCCCCGCTGTGCGAAGTTGGCGCTCCATAACTTAACGCCCTTTGCTGTTTTTGAACCAAATTTAAACCCGCCCCCATGCATCCATATCATCAGCGGGCGTAATTTAGCGTTATCTCCTTTGGGTTGGTAAAGGTCAAACCGGTAAGCCTTTTGGTCATCTTTAGGGGCATCGGCATAATAAGTTAAGTCCTTATCAACGCTAACTTCATTAAATATTATATCCCTATATCGTTTTAACGGCGCGTTTTGTGCATGTGCCGCCTGTACTATCAATACAGCGCTGGTAACGTAAATCAGTTGTTTTAACATAACTCATATACGTTACAAACCGTGCGTTAAGATGTTTGGTCAATCTATCTTAACAAAAGCGCCTTTTTCATCAAACACCAGGTCCTTGCCTTTAACTTCGGCCTCGTAGGATGTTGCCCCCTTAGCATCGGTTACTTTACCTGCTTCAGTTATTTTTGCTTTTTTGTAATGTGTTTTAATATATGTGGTCACGGCGGCAGGCAGGGCGCTGGCTTGTATGGCCTCTACTTGTTCAACAAACACACCTGTCGGCGTAAAAGTTACCGACATATCCTCGCCGGATTTACCACCCCAATTAGCTTCAAAGTTTCCCTTTTCTTTTTCCCACGTTACCTTTGCCGCAGCCGGGTACTTCCTTATTAATGCTGTGCTTACATTAGCCGGTACTATGCTGCTTTTTATTTTTTGTGCCATTAAGGCCATGCTGAACAGGGTACAACCCACTGTTGCCCATGCAAAAATTAATTTTTTCATAATGATAGTTTTTCTGCAAACTTAGGGTTGCAATCTGATAATATCCTGTATGGAATTGGGTTAAATTTTGGATAAATGCCTGTACCTGTATATGTGAAAGCAATTAGTGATAATGATATTTTTTATTAAGCAGTTTTTGCAGTTTCCAGGTTAGGAAGGATGAACCAGCGCCCACTAACGCCCCTGCGAATACATCGCTCGGGTAATGCACCCCTAATGACATGCGCGAATAGCCGACCACCCCGGCATACGTTAATGAAGGTGCAATGACGTACCATTTAGGGGATGACAGGCTAAGCGAGGTAGCCAGCGCAAAGGCAGTAGAAGTATGGGCCGACGGGAACGAATAATCGTTAGCAGCAGCTTCGGCAGTAATAATGCCGGGATATTGAATGAACGGGCGCTGACGGTGCACTATTGACTTTAACCCCATGCTGAGGCCTGCAGCTACTGCAACTGATGCACCCGTTTCAAATGCCTCAATTGTAAGCTCCCTGTTATGGGTGGCGAGGCCTGTTACAAGCATGGTAGCAGGCGTAATGGTAATGGCAACATAAACGCTGTTTGACACGTTGCGCCAGGTGCCGGCATTTGCAGGCGCCCCGTTAAGGTTTTGAAGTAAGCGCACATCTATCCCCTGGCCCCTTACATTAAGGAGGCCGGTAATGCAGATTAAGAGTATAATTAGGTAACTTTTCATTTAAAGTTATCAGAAACCAACTGGTTATTTACGGTTACAGGTACTTTTACGCAAGCGCAGGTGGTTTGGATACGCCTTAATAAATGATTTTAGGCCAGGCAGTGATAAGGTATGGCCGTTATCAGATTTCCTCCAGATTTTTGATGTAATTTTACCTTGCGTGAAATTACTTGTAGTTGAAGATCAAAAGGAATTAAGGGAAAGCATCCGTGATTATTTTACTGATGGCGGCAATGTATGCGAGGCGGTAAATGATTACGAGGCTGCCCTGCAAAAGGTAAGGATTTACCGTTATGATTGCATTATACTGGATATTACTTTACCAAAAGGCACTGGTCTTGACATATTAAAAGCGCTGAAACAAGCCCGTTGCCCGGATGGTGTGCTGATCATATCTGCAAAAAACGCGTTGGACGACCGACTGCAGGGGCTTGACCTGGGCGCCGACGATTACCTTTCAAAACCCTTTCACTTATCCGAATTAAGGGCCAGGGTTATGGCCATTATACGGCGTAAATCTTTTGACGGGAACCACCTGGTAGTGTTTAACGAATTGCAACTGGATTTGCAGGCAAAGTCTGTAAAAGTGGGCCCGCATTTTATAAAGTTTACCAAAAAGGAATATGCCCTGCTGCTGTACTTTATAGCTAACAAAGGTAAGGTGGTTTCAAAAAATGCCCTTGCCGAGCACCTATGGGGCGATGAGATGGACCTGGCAGATAATTTTGACTTTATTTACTCGCACATTAAAAACGTGCGAAAAAAATTAACGGATGCCGGCAGTAAGGATTACATCCAATCTGCCTATGGCATGGGTTATAAGTTTGCTGATCAATGAAACTGCTTGACAGATATAACCGCCTAAGTTTGTTGGTTACCATATTGGTGATCATCATTACCGGCATCATTTACTATTTCACCATAAGCTATATCCTGACCGCCCAGGTTGATAAAGACCTGATAGTAGAAGAGCACGAAATATTTGATTATGTGAAACTAAACGGGCGTTTGCCGCAGGTATTTAAATCAGAGGACCTCAGGATCACGTTTCAGCCTGTAAATAATAAACTTATTTCAAGATATTTTATTGATACCACTTATCGCGATGGCAAAAACAATGGGCAGGAATCAGGGCGCGGGCTTATAAGTTTGGTAAAGGTAGGCAGGCAAAGCTACCGCATAACCATTATTGAATCAAAGGTGGAAACAGAAGACCTGATAAGGTTGATATTCCTGATTACACTGGGTATAATACTGGTGCTGATGCTGTTGCTGCTGATTATTAACCGCCGCATTATCCGTAATTTATGGCAGCCTTTTTATCATATCCTAAACCAGGTAAAGCTCTTTAACCTGGCCGACAATAAAACCATCACCGCGCAGGATACAGCTATTGCAGAGTTCAGGGATATGAACCAGGAGATAACGGCCATGTCGTTAAGGGTGCGCAGCGATTATGAGCAGTTAAAGACCTTTGTAGAAAATGCCTCGCATGAGCTGATGACCCCGATTGCGGTAATGAATTCCAAATTGGATACCCTTATACAAACCGGCAGTTATAACGAAGGTCAAAGCCGCCTGCTGGATGACCTTTATACATCAATGACGCGGCTTACGCGGCTCAATCAATCCATGCTGTTGCTGGCCCGGATCGAGAACCAGTTGATGGGCGGCGATGAAACTGTTGACCTTACCGGGATAATACATGATAAAGTGGAACAGCTAAAGGAGTTATACCAGGATAAGGGGATTACCTTAACTGCCGAACTTTGCCACAAACAACTGCAGGCCAGCCGGTACTTAATTGATGTATTGTTGAACAATTTGCTGATAAATGCGATAAGGCATAATATTAAACAAGGTATAATTAATATAAAGCTGTCTGAAAACGAACTTGTAATAAAAAATACAGGAGAAGAGAAGGACCGATCTGACGAAGAAATTTTTAAACGGTTCAGTAAGTCTGCAAGTTCTGAAGGCAGCGGGTTGGGTTTAACTATCTCAGCGCAAATATGCAGCAATTATGGCTATCAACTATTGTATAGTTATCATACACTATTTCATTATTTTACGGTGAAGTTTTTTTAATAAAGTGCAGTTACCTGTAATGGCAAAAAAAGTATTCTTGATAGCTTTAAAGCACCCCGTAGCTTACGCGGCCCGGATAAAATATATCTGCTGCATTATATTATGCTTATGGCTTTTTAATGCACAAGCACAGGGGCAAGGCCTGGATTATTATCTTAATACAGCATTGAAAAGCAGCCCCTTGTTAAATGACCTGAAAAACCAGATTACCTCGGGCAAGCTTGATAGTTTACGTTTACGCGCAGGCTTAAAGGCGCAGGTTACCGGCAGCAGTACCAGCGTTTATGCACCCGTTTTAAACGGGTTTGGTTACGCAGCGGCCATTACCAACGGGCAAACGGTAAATGCACTGGTGGGAGTTAACAAATATATTATTAATAAAAATTACCTGGAAGCGCAGTTAACTGCACTGCAGCTCTCAAAAGATTCGCTGGGCAATACCATCCGTATATCGCAGCAGGACCTGAAAAAAGCCATTGCCACACAATATATTACCGCTTACGGCAGCCTGCAGCAATACCGGTTCAATAAGGAAGTGGTTGCCCTGCTTACCACCGAAGAAGACCTGCTGAAAAAACTAACCCGCAACAATGTGTACCATCAAAGCGATTATCTTACTTTTTTGGTTACGCTTAAGCAGCAGCAGTTAACCCTGTACCAATCCAGGATACAATATAAAAATGATTTGACCACACTAAACTACCTTACCGGAATTGCGGATACCACTACGATAGAAATCAATGAACCGGGTATACAGCCAGGGTTTGCAACCGACAGGGGCAGCAGCATCTTCTTCCAGCAGTTTAAAACAGATAGCATACGTTTGTTAAACAACCGCAAACTGATTAATTATAGTTATAAGCCACGTATAAATGTGTTTGCCGACGGCGGCTACAATACCGATTTTTCTTATCAGCCCTATAAAAACTTTGGTACCAGCTTTGGTTTTAGCGTTGCCCTGCCTATTTATGATGGCGGCGTAAAAAAACTTCTGTACCGCAAATTGGCCTTGCAGGAAGATACCCGTTTAAATTATAAAGCCTTTTTTGACGTGCAGTACCGGCAGCAGATTGCACAGTTAAACCAGCAGATTAATGATAATACACTACTTGAACAGCAGATAAAAGATCAGTTTAAATATTCTGAAAGCCTGATAAAGGTAGATACCAAACTATTAGAGACCGGCGATATACGCATGGCCGATTTGATTATTGCCATTAACAATTACCTTTCGGTTAAAAACCTGCTAACGCAAACCAACATAAGCAAATTACAGCTTATTAACCAGTTAAACTATTGGAACAAATAGCATGAAGAGATTTTTTAACTACCTTGTTATAACATCCACCCACCCCGGCAGCGCTTCGCTGGTCGGCCCTGTCTTCGCTGTGCGGAAAGAGGGCAAAGGATTTAAAACCCTCTCCTTTGGAAAGGGCAGGGTGAAGCGCCCTCTCTCCGCCAAAGGCGAATACAGGGTGGTAGGGTGTGGCCAAACCCGGGTAAGTCTGATAGCCGTTTCACTCATAGCCATAGCGTTACTGCTATCCGCTTGTGGCGGCGCCAAACCAGCTGCCGATGATGAAGATGCGGCAGTAAAATCACAAACACCGGTTACCATAACAACTGTTGATCAGAACGGCATGGCCGATTATGTGGAAATGAATGCTACATCGGTATTTCAGCAAAAAAATTATGTGAAGGCCAACGCTAACGGATATATTGAACAGGAAAACGTGAAGCCGGGCCAGTTAGTAAAAAAGGGGATGGTACTGTTCACCATTAAAACCAAGGAGTCTCAAAGCATAGGCAACAGTATTAATATTTTAGATACCACGTTTAAATTCTCCGGGGTAAATAAGATCAAGGCTGCTGCCCACGGGTATATTACCCAGTTAAGCCACCAGGCGGGCGATTACGTGGCCGATGGCGAACAGTTAGCCGTTATCAGCGATGAATCGAGCTTTGCATTTGTTTTACAGGTACCTTATGAATATCGCTCACTGGTAAAACCAGGCCAGGATATTCCGCTTACACTGCCTGACGGTGAAAAGCTGGCTGGCAAGGTAGCCTCATTAATGCCATCGGTTGATACGCTGGCGCAAACACAAGGTGTGGTGGTAAAGGTAAACAGCAGCCACCCCATACCCGAAAACCTGACCGCAAGGGCAAGGCTCATTAAAACTGCTAAACAAAATACTACATCGTTACCAAAATCAGCCGTGCTGGCTAACGAGACCCAAACAGAATTTTGGGTGATGAAACTTGTAAAGGATACACTGGCAGTAAAAGTACCTGTAACCAAAGGCATAGAAACTGCCGACAGGGTTGAAATTTTATCGCCTAAATTTACTGAGCAGGACCGTATAGTGGTTACAGGTAATTATGGTTTGGCAGATACCGCTAAGGTTAAAATAGTAAAACCATGAACCCGCCTGTAAAAGATTATTTCATTACACATAAAAAGCCCATAAGCCTGGTGCTGGCGCTGATACTTATGGGTGGCTTGTTTGCCTATACCAGGTTGGATACCTCACTGTTTCCGGACATTACTTTCCCCAAAATAAAAATAATTGCCGACGAGGGGCTGCAGCCAGTAAACAAAATGATGATAACGGTAACTAAACCGTTAGAGAACGCGGTAAAGCAGGTGCCCGGCCTGGAGGTTGTGCGCAGTACCACCAGCCGCGGCAGTTGTGAAATTTCGGCCTTTATGAAGTGGAGCGCCGATATAGATTTGAGCTTGCAGCGCATACAGGCACAGATTGATAAGATTAGGGGCGACCTGCCTGCCGATGTAAATATATCGGTAGAGAAAATGAACCCGTCTATTTTGCCGGTAAGCGGTTATACGCTGGAGAGCCATGACCGCTCGCCCATTGAAATGAAGATGCTGGCTACATTTACGGTTAAGCCGTTCCTGTCGCAGGTGGCAGGCGTGTCAGAGATACGGGTTATTGGCGGCAAAGCTAAAGAATACTGGCTGGTGCTCAACCGGGCTAAAATGAGCGCACTGTCATTAACCCCTGATAATATAAATACGGCATTAGCTCAAACTAACTTCGTAAAATCCGGCGGTTACCTGGCCGATTATAAAATGCTTTACCTAACGGTAACAGATGCCACCTTAAGCGCCAAAGACCAATTGGAGAACCTGGTCATCACCAACAATCGCAGGCGCATTACCCGCTTAAAAGATATTGCCGATGTACAGATAAGTGAAGGTATTGAGTATACCAAAATTAACGCCAACGGGCACGATGGTGTGCTGATAGCCGTAATTAAACAGCCCGATGCCAACCTGATCGATCTGTCGAACGATATGGCGGCCAAAGTGCAGCAGTTAAGGAAAATATTGCCGCCTGATGTTTCTATCAAGCCTTATTATATACAGGCCGATTTTGTGAACGATTCGGTAAAAAGCGTAAGCGATAGTTTATGGATAGGGTTGGCGCTGGCCATTGTGGTAGCTATTATCTTTTTACGGTCGGTAAAGGCAAGTATCACTATTTTAATTACTATCCCTATTACCTTAGGCTTAACGCTTATAGTGCTGTATTGCATTGGCTATACCATTAATATCATGACACTTGGCGCTATTGCCGCAGCCATTGGTTTAATAATTGATGACGCCATTGTAGTGGTTGAACAGATCCATCGCACGCACGAAGAACATCCAAATGAACTTACCCGGCATTTACTGCGCAAAGCAGTTGATTATTTATTGCCGGCCATGATAGGTTCGTCCATCAGTACCATAGTTATATTTATTCCCTTTTTATTAATGAGCGGTGTGGCTGGCGCCTATTTTAAAGTGCTGACCAACACCATGATCATTACGCTTACCTGCTCGTTCCTGGTTACCTGGATTGGCCTGCCTGTAATTTATTTGCTTTTAAGTAAGGACAAGGTTGGCCTGAAGCAGCAGCAAGAGGAAGTGCACGAGGTGAAGAAACAAAGATGGGTGCGGTTTTTTATATTGCGCCCTTATGTAGGCGGTATAATTATATTAGTACTGATTGCCGTGTTAATTTTTAT